>CANRWA010000035.1 GCA_947643415.1 uncultured Clostridia bacterium
AGGAGTCAGTATGGGATCCGCCCGCTTTGAAACAAATTTTTAAGCGATTGCCCTGCTTTTTACAAATTTCCTATTGACAATACCACCGCAAGGTGGTATTTTAGTTGTAGTCAATGATTAGCACTCTTTTTTGGCGAGTGCTAACAGAGGCGAAAGCATATAATATCTATATGGAGGAAAGTATGGAACTGAGTGAGCGCAAACAGAAGATTCTGGAAGCAATCATACGGAATTACATGGAATCCGGTGAGCCGGTAGGTTCCAGAACGGTTTCCAAGTATACGGACCTGAATCTGAGTTCGGCGACGATACGGAATGAGATGGCTGATCTGGAAGAGATGGGCTATATCCTGCAGCCCCATACCTCTGCCGGGCGGATTCCTTCTGACAAGGCATACCGCCTGTATGTGGATACGATGCTGCAGCGGAAGGATCAGGAAGTGGAAGAGATGCGGGAGCTTATGGTAGAGAAGGCAGATAAGATCGATCTTCTGCTGAAGCAGGTGGCGAAGCTTCTGGCACAGAATACCAATTATACTTCTATGGTTACGAAGCCGAAGTATGAGCACAAAAAGATAAAGTTCATACAATTAAACCAGATTTCGGAAGCCCAGCTCCTGGTGCTGGTCATACTGGACAACAATCATGTCAATAATAAGTTCATTGAACTGGATTCCGGTCTGGATGACGGGGTGGTTGCCCAGATGAATTTTCTTATCAATACAGCGCTGAATGGCCTGGACTTTACGGAGATCAACATGGCGATTATGCAGAAGATCAAGGATCAGGCAGGAGAATATGTGGATCTTGTTTCCAGCGTACTGGACTGTATCTCTGAAGTGATGTCAGAAGAGGACGATTCGGAGATATTTACTTCTGGCGCCACTAATATTTTAAAGTATCCAGAGCTTACAGATAAGGAGAATATGACAGAACTTCTCTCCACTTTTGAAGAAAAGCAGATGCTGGCGGCATGGGCGAACGATAAGAGGGCTCCGGCGACGGAACAGGAACATGGCATACAGGTCTATATCGGGGAGGAATCCCCAGTGGAGTCCATGAAGGACTGCTCTGTAGTGACAGCGACCTATAAGATTGAAGAGGGTGTATATGGAAAGATCGGCATTGTAGGGCCGAAACGGATGGATTACGAGAAAGTAGTGGGCACCCTGGAGAACTGCATGCAGCAACTGGATGATATTTTTAAAAAGAAGACATAGTGCCTGAATACTGGCATATTTTCAGAGATAGCATAGAAAGGTGGAATGTGAAGTGGTAGAAGTGAAGAATGAACAGACGCCGGAGGAGGCAGTGAAGAGCCATGCACCAAAGGAAGAGAAGGAGGTCTCGGAGACTGCGGGATCAGTGAAAGAGAAAGAACCGGAGACGGAGGCTGCCACCGAGGTTCAGCAAGAAGAGGAAAAAGAAATACCGGAAGAAAATGAGACCACAGAGGCTGGGGATACAGAAACGAAGGCAGAGGAAGAACCAGTGAAGGAAAAGAAAAAAGGCCTTAAGAAAAAGCAGAAAAAGGATAAAAAAGACGAGAAAATAGAAGAACTGAATGACCGGCTTATGAGGAATCTGGCAGAATTTGAAAATTTCCGCAACCGCTCAGAGAAAGAAAAGAGCGCCATGTTTGATATGGGTGCCAAGTCCATTGTAGAGAAGATACTGCCGGTAGTGGATAATCTGGAGAGAGGCTTTGACGGTCTTTCAGAAGAAGAGAAAGAATCTCCCTTTGTCAAGGGGATTGAGGCAGTTTACAAGCAGATCCAGACAATGTTTGAAGAAGTTGGCGTGGTGCCCATTGAGGCAGTCGGGCAGGAGTTTGACCCGAATCTTCACAATGCAGTGATGCATGATGAAGACGATTCGGAGGAGACGAATAAAGTCATCGAAGAATTTCAGAAGGGTTATCTGTATAAAGACAGCGTAGTAAGGCACAGTATGGTTAAGGTTCTGAACTAAATTTATATATTTGACAGCCGCAGGGCGCGGCAGAAAGAGAGGCATATCATGAGTAAGATTATCGGTATTGACTTAGGTACAACAAACAGTTGTGTAGCAGTTATGGAAGGTGGAAAGCCAGTTGTCATCGCCAATGCAGAGGGCGCAAGGACGACACCATCCGTTGTAGCATTTACAAAGAATGGGGAGAGACTGGTAGGTGAGCCGGCGAAACGTCAGGCAGTGACCAATGCAGACAATACGATCTCTTCTATTAAGAGACATATGGGAACCGATTACCGCGCAGCCATTGAGGATAAGAAGTATTCTCCACAGGAGATCTCAGCTATGATCCTTCAGAAACTGAAAGGGGATGCAGAGAATTACCTTGGTGGTGAGAAAGTGACAGAGGCTGTCATCACAGTGCCGGCATATTTCAACGATGCACAGCGTCAGGCAACAAAGGATGCAGGTAAGATTGCAGGACTGGATGTAAAACGTATCATCAACGAGCCGACAGCAGCAGCCCTTGCTTACGGGCTTGACAATGAAGGCGAGCAGAAGATCATGGTATACGACTTAGGCGGTGGTACATTTGATGTGTCTATCATTGAGATCGGTGATGGTGTCATTGAGGTTCTGTCTACTTCTGGTGATAACAAGCTTGGCGGTGATGACTTTGATGATAAGATCTGCAATTACATGGTGTCAGAATTTAAGAATGCAGAGGGAGTAGATCTTTCCACAGATAAGATGGCGATGCAGCGTCTGAAAGAGGCTGCAGAGAAAGCGAAGAAAGAGCTTTCCGCTTCTACTACGACAAATATTAACCTTCCATTTATCACAGCGACAGCAGAGGGGCCAAAGCATTTTGACATGAACCTGACCCGTGCCAAATTTGATGAGCTGACATCAGACCTGGTAGAGAGAACAGCGGCTCCGGTTCAGAATGCACTGAAAGATGCAGGCATTACTGCATCTGAGCTTGGAAAAGTATTGCTTGTTGGCGGTTCTACCCGTATTCCGGCGGTACAGGATAAGGTGAAACAACTGACAGGACATGAGCCAAACAAATCCCTGAATCCGGATGAGTGTGTGGCACTTGGTGCTTCTGTCCAGGGTGGTAAGCTTGCCGGGGATTCCGGTGCGGGGGATATCCTTCTTCTGGATGTAACACCGTTGTCATTGGCCATCGAGACCATGGGCGGTGTCGCTACCAGGCTTATTGAGAGAAATACAACGATCCCTACCAAGAAGAGCCAGATCTTCTCCACAGCGGCAGATAACCAGACAGCAGTAGATATCAATGTGGTACAGGGTGAGCGCCAGTTTGCAAGGGATAATAAATCCTTAGGACAGTTCCGTCTGGATGGTATTCCTCCGGCAATGCGTGGTGTGCCGCAGATCGAGGTAACATTTGACATTGATGCCAATGGTATTGTAAATGTATCTGCCAAAGATCTGGGAACGGGCAAGGAGCAGCATATCACCATTACTGCCGGATCGAACATGAACGATGAAGAGATTGAGAAGGCCGTGAAAGAAGCTGCTGAATTTGAGGCGCAGGATAAGAAGCGCAAAGAGGGTATTGATGCCCGCAATGAGGCTGACAGCATGGTATTCCAGACCGAGAAGGCACTGAATGATGTCGGTGATGGCGTAGATGCGGCAGAGAAAGAGAAAGTGCAGGCTGAGATTGACAAGGTGAAAGCAATCCTTGAGAGAACTACACCAGAGAATATGAGTGATGCTGATGTAGATGAACTGAAGGCGGCAAAGGAATCCCTGATGAACAACGCACAGCAGGTGTTTGCGAAGGTTTATGAGCAGGCACAGCAGGCAGCAGGAGGCGCTCAGGGGGCAGGTCCGGATATGGGAGGAGCTGCAGGTGCCGGGGCTGGAGCCGGTGCAGCACAGGACAACAGCGGAGATGATGTTGTAGATGGAGATTTCCGTGAACTGTAAGAAAGACAGTACAACGAATGTTTATTCACTGATAGATTCACTTGTGAGTGCTCCTGAAAAGGAGCATAAAGTAACTGAAATGTGACCGAATGTACTCGTGCCCTTTCCGGGGTGCGAGTCATTCGTCTGTATAATGCGCAGAAGGTGAGCGCAAATGGAGGGAAGAAAATGGCGGATAAGCGAGATTATTACGAGGTTCTTGGCGTAGACAGGAACGCGGATGACTCTGCTTTGAAAAAGGCATATCGTGTTCTGGCCAAAAAATATCATCCGGATACGAATCCCGGTGATAAGGAAGCTGAGGCGAAGTTTAAGGAGGCGTCTGAGGCATATGCGGTTCTCAGTGATCCGGATAAAAGGCGTCAGTATGACCAGTTTGGCCATGCGGCATTTGAAGGTGGTGCTGGCGGGGGCGGATTTTCCGGCATGGATATGGATGACATCTTCGGAAGCTTTGGTGACATCTTTGGCGATCTTTTTGGCGGCGGGTTTGGCGGAAGAAGCCGCCGGGCAGATCCCAATGCACCACAGCGTGGGGCAAATCTGCGCACTCAGGTGAAGATTACCTTTGAAGAGGCATGCTTTGGCGTGGAGAAAGAGATTGAGATCCCATCAAAGGTAGAGTGTAAGACCTGTGGCGGTAATGGATGTAAGCCGGGAACACAGCCCGTCACCTGCGGACAATGTAACGGCAGGGGGCAGGTGGTACACACGCAGCAGTCCCTGTTTGGCATGGTACAGAATGTCTCAACCTGTCCTGCCTGTGGCGGAACAGGAAAGATCATCAAAGAAAAATGTCCGGACTGTCATGGAAATGGCTACACCAGCAAGAAGGAGAAACTGCAGGTTACGATTCCGGCAGGTATCGATCATGGCCAGAGCGTCCGTCTGCGTGCTAAGGGAGAACCGGGAAAGAATGGTGGTTCCCGTGGCGATCTCCTTGTGGAGGTATATGTGGAGGATCATAAGGAGTTCCAGAGGCATGATTATGACATCTATTCCACAGTGAAGATTTCTTATCCGAGAGCTGCCCTTGGCGGTGATATCATTATCCATACCATCGACGGTGATGTGGCATACAATGTAAAGGCAGGAACACAGACCGGGACGAGAGTCCGTCTCCGTGGTAAAGGTGTACCGTCTCTCCGCAATAAGAAGATGCGGGGCAATCATTACGTGGATCTTGTTGTTGATGTACCCACCAGTCTTTCCAGGGAGCAGAAGAAGCTTCTGGAGCAGTTGGATGAAAGTTTTGAGAAGAAGGAAAAGAAGAAAAAGAAACTATGAATGAACAGAACTTTGTCGCCAGGATCCGAAGCCTGACATTGCGACGCTGGATCGGAATGGTGTCAGGAAATCTGATCCTGGCAATTGGAATCAGTATCCTGAAATGGTCCCACACAGGAAACGACCCCTATTCCGGCATGGTCATGGCACTGGCCGATGTGACAGCGGTCAGTTATGGAACGTTTTTAATCTTTTTAAATTGTTTTATCTTTCTCATAGAGATCTTGTGGGGAAGAAAATACATTGGACCGGGAACTATCGTGAACTGGTTTCTGCTGGGACCTGTGGTGGATACTTTCTATCCCTTTGTCTACCGTACATTTGGACCGCCTTCGGCCCTGTGGCAGCAGCTTCTTCTGGCAGTTCTTGGGGTTATTGTGATCAGTTTTGCCTGTTCCGTCTATCAGACGTCGGATGCCGGCATTGCACCATATGATTCCCTGGCGGTGATCGGGGAAGACCGCACCCCGGTGCCCTATTTCTGGTGCCGTATGTTCTGTGATGCTGTCTGCGCCCTGGTTTGCTTCCTGGCTGGCGGTGTCGTAGGGATTGGCATGCTATTTTGTGCCTTTGGACTGGGACCAGTCATTGCATTTTTCAATAAATATTTTTCTGTTCCGGTGCTGCTGGGCCTGGAAGGAACGGAAATGAATGGGAGAGAGAAACGTGAACAATAAAAAAATCATCGGAATCATTGGTGCCATGGAGGAAGAGGTGGCACGCCTGAAAGAGCAGATGGAAGAGACCGAAGTTACGACAAAGGCTTCCATGGAATTTTGCAAGGGCAGGCTGATGGGAAAAGAAGTTGTGGTTGTGCGCTCTGGTATTGGAAAAGTGAATGCGGGGATCTGTACCCAGATCCTCGTAGATGAGTATGATGTCTGTGCTGTGGTCAATACAGGGATTGCCGGATCGCTGCGGGCAGAGATTGATATCGGGGATATCGTTCTTTCCACGGATGCCCTCCAACACGATATGGAAGCAACTGCATTTGGATACCCGGTGGGACAGATCCCCAGGATGGACACCTTGTCTTTTATGGCAGATGCGAAACTAAGGGAAATAGCAAAAGCTGCCTGTGAACGTGTCAATCCGGAGATTCATGTGCATGAGGGAAGAGTTGTCAGTGGTGACCAGTTTATCTCTGATAAAGAAAAGAAGAACTGGCTCATTGAGAATTTTCATGGTTACTGTACCGAGATGGAAGGGGCCGCCATCGCACAGGCTGCATATCTCAACGGAATTCCGTTTCTTATCATCCGTGCTATCTCGGATAAAGCAGATGACAGTGCCCATGAGGATTATCCGGCCTTCGAGGCGAAAGCCATTACACACTGTGTCAGGCTGACCGCAGCGATCGTGCAGGATTATATAAAATGAATAGAAAAGAAGCCTTCTGTGGATACTAAAGAAAAACAGGAGGCTTTTTTATGGAACACAATTATCGAATCAATACAGTACGTGGAAGAGAAATCCTGGATTCCAGGGGAAATCCAACGATAGAAGTAGAGGTGGCGCTCTGTGGCGGGGCAAAGGGACGTGCGGCTGTGCCGTCAGGGGCTTCTACAGGCGCCTTTGAGGCGGTGGAGCTGAGAGACCCGGAGCTGCCCCGTTATAACGGGCAGGGAGTGAAGAAGGCAGTGGAGAATATAAACGAAACGCTGGGATATGTACTGGAAGGGAAAAACGCACTGAACCAGGTAGAGATCGATACACTGATGATACGGGAAGATGGTACAAAAAATAAAGCACATTTGGGCGCCAATGCCATATTGGGGACATCCATGGCGGTGGCAAAGGCAGCGGCAAAAGCAGTAGGCCTTCCTTTATATCAATATCTGGGAGGGACAAATGGAAGGACGCTTCCTGTCCCCATGATGAATATCATCAATGGGGGCAAACATGCAGACAGTTCACTGACAATACAGGAATTTATGATTATGCCGGTAGGGGCAAAATCTTTCCACAGTTGTCTTGAATGGAGTGCCACAGTATTTCATGTGTTGAAAAGACTTCTCCACGATGGCGGCTATGCTACTTCCGTGGGAGATGAGGGTGGGTTTGCACCTCAGCTTGCAGATGATGAAGAGGCGCTTGCCTTTATTGTGAAGGCAATTGAGAAAGCAGGATACCGTCCGGGAGAGGATTTCGTCATTGCCATGGATGGTGCCAGCACAGAGATGTATGAAGAGGCAGTGAAGAATAACAGGGCAGGGGACTATCTTTTCTGGAAGTCTGGTGTGTATAAGACAGCGGATGAGATGATCGATTTCTGGACGAAGCTTTGTGATAAATATCCTGTGTACTCCATTGAGGACGGGCTGGCAGAAGAGGATTGGGCAGGCTGGCAGAAACTGACAGAGAGACTTGGGAACCGCATACAGCTTGTGGGAGATGATCTCTTTGTGACAAATACGGAGCGGATCCAGAAAGGGATCAATATGAATACAGGAAATGCGGTGCTGATTAAGCCGAACCAGATCGGTACAGTGACAGAGACACTGGAAGCGATCCGCATAACGAAAAATAACCGCTGGCATGCTATCGTCAGCCACCGTTCCGGTGAGACTGAGGACACTACCATAGCGGACATCGCTGTAGGCCTGAATGCTGGACAGATTAAGACAGGGGCTCCTTCCCGGACTGACCGCGTGGCAAAATACAACCAGTTGCTGCGGATCGAGGAACAGCTTGGCAGCAGCGCAGAGTTCGGCAGAAACCGGTTATAGGAAAGACCACCTTACAGATTGCGGACTTCAAAAACAGCCGTTGGACACCTGGAGTTACTCGGTATCCAATGGCTGTTCTTCTGTCCCATCAACCGGCATTTCAACAGTGGTTTCCCCCTGTTCACTTTCATCGCCTTCTGGTAACTCGGGCTGAACGGTATGAGTGGTAAATACGCCATCTGCAGGGTCTGTGCATAATACGATCGGTTTATCCATCTGATACTGATAGAACTTTATTATGTTTCCGCTGTATACCCGGAGAGGTTTCCAGTTGCACAGATCATAATCTTTCTTGTAGGGAAGGTTGTTATAAAATTCATCGTTGGAACCTTTGCCGACATCATATGTCATCAGTTCCTTGGTAAATAATTCGATTGGTGTCATAGTTCAGTTGCTCCTTATTATATGTAATGAATCGTGGTTCAATCGCACAGATAACAATTTTCTAATACCATTATAAGCAATAATATGGTGATATGCAATGAAAAAATGTAAAAAACAGTGAGAAAGAACTGGAAAGGTTCCTTTTCGTTCCCCAGCCAGGGGAGCCGCTTGATTATGGGGAGCAGGGCAGCGGTATTGTACTGTCTGTTGTCCTGCATATCGCACCCAACGAAAAATAACTTGTTTCCTTCGGTTGCAAAAGCATTACGCTGCCTTTCGCAAAACTCGCTGTCTGCTGGTGTTTTCCTGCCTTTTTGCAGCATAGCCGCCCGCCGGTCCTTATGCACCACCTTTTGTTTCTTATCCCTGCGGGCAGCACCAAAGGTGCTGATCCATGGAAGGAGCATGCCAAAAATAAATATATTTATTTTCTGGCATCTCCTTTCCATGGACAGATGCCCTGCATCTGCCCGCAGTATACAGGCATGATTTTGGTGGTGCATTTGTACCGCTGCGTGGCGGCTTCTAGTGCAAACGTGCTGCAGAGAGGCAGGAAAATACCAGCAGACATCTCAAACAATGCTCAGGCAGCGTATTTGCAACCGAAGGAAACAAGATTTTTCGGGGTGCGATATAAGGACAGCAGGCAGTACAATACCGCTGCCCTGTTCCATACAGTTAGATGGCTGGGGAGCGAAAAGTAACTTGGAAGGGCAGTAATACGCCACAAATGCTGTGTTTTGTTGACTATTTGCATCCGAGAGATTATAATTGGAGACAGAAAAAGGAGTTTTGTTATGTTTCTGGATAAATTCAATGCGTTTGAAAAAATATGCATACAGTGCCATGACAATCCGGATGGGGATTCACTGGCGGCTGGTTATGGTCTGTATACATATTTTAAGGAAATGGGGAAAGCGGTGCGCATGGTCTATAGCGGAGCCAGCCAGATCTCAAAACCGGCTTTGAAACTGATGGTGGAGCGGCTGGATATTCCGATTGAATATATTAGTGATGCACCGGACTGTGATGTACTGATCACAGCAGACTGTCAGTATGCCGGAGGAAATATTACGGTATTTCCAGTTCCCAGAGCAGCTATGGTAGACCATCACCCAGTCTGTGTGCCTATCGATGAATGGTGCTGCATTATGGAAGAATATGGGAGCTGCTGTACTGTTGTATGGGAACTGATGAGAGAGGTCGGTTTTGATATCAATGGCGACTGGAAGCTGGCGACAGCTCTCTTTTATGGCCTGTACACAGACACAGGGCATTTGTCTGAGATTTACCACAAGGCAGACAGAGAGATGAGGGATTTTCTGAAAATTGACCGCCCTGTCCTGGATTGTATGATCAATTCGAATATTACACAGAAGGAATTGCGGATCGCAGGAGAGGCGCTTTCAGATTATTACTACAACAAAGATTATCATTTTGCCATATTCCATACCAAACCCTGTGATCCAAACCTCCTGGGGCTGATCAGTGATCTTGGGATTCAGGTTCATCATATTGATCTCTGTGTCGTTTATTGTGAGACCCCTATCGGGTACAAGTTTTCAGTCAGGAGCAATATGAATGAGGCATATGCCAGTCAGTTGGCAGTGTTTCTTAGTAAAGGACTTGGTTCCGGAGGCGGGCATCTCAATAAAGCGGGGGGCGTGTTATTGAAACACAGATTGGGGCCAATACAGACAGAGACGGAAATTGAGATGATAATCCGTGAGAAAGTATTGGATTTTGAAAGAAAAGTTAGAGAGGAAGGGAAAGATTGAAGAAGAGAGTATTGTGGTTCGTGGTTTCCTGTTTTCTATTAGTTATCCTGTGTGCTGCCTGTGGGAAGGAAAAGGAACAGCAAAAGAAGAAACCAGATTCGGAGACTGCTGTATCAGGACAGGCAGGGACAGAGCAGCAGGCAACTGGCACTTCAATATCTGGTACATCAATATCCGGCTCTTCTGTGGCAGGAAATACATCACTGGAAGAACGGAGCTGCGATTTTGCCGAACAGATTGCCGGCGGGATCATGACAGAACTGTGGGTTAATCTGTCACCAGAGCTGGCAGGACAGGTGACAGTGGATGGGCTGCAGGAATCCTGGGAAAGTGTGGCAGAAGGGGCAGAGGCATATGAGAGCATTGAGAGTGTTAAGCGACAAGAGAATGATGAATACCAGATTGTTCTTGTAACAATGCGTTTTCGCCAGAATCAGGGACGGAGCATTCGGTTTGTATATAATAAAGAAGAACAGATTGCCGGTATCTGGTTTGATGTGGCGGAGATCCCAAAGACAGATAAGAGAGAATATTCAGATTCGGAACCAGTTGGAACCTGGACCGAAGAAGAGATTACGATAGGGAGGGATCCCTATCCTCTGACAGGAAAGATAACCATTCCAGAGGGAAAGAAAGCCCCTGTTGTTATCCTTCTTGCAGACGCGGCAGATTCAGATATGGATGGCACCATAGGAAAAAACGAAAACAAGCCATTGCGTGATATAGCACAGGGACTTGCGGAAAAAGGAATCGCATCGGTCCGCTATAACCGCAGAAGTTTTGAGTACAGTGGGAGCGTATCTGCAGAGGACAGTCTGTATGACACACTCTTTCAGGATGTGTGGTATGCAGTAGACCAGATGTATAATGAACAAAGAGTTGACCGTGGGAAAATATACGTTCTGGCTATGGGAAAGTCAGCTGATTATATGCCTGCCATCGTAAAAAAGAAAGCAAAACGTCTGTCGGGTGCTGTCATGATGGCAGCGAAGCCTGTATCGGCCACAGAGAGGTTTTATTCCAGGGAGGAAAAGAATATCAGCAGCGACGCCTCTTATTTTATGGAAGACAACTCCACCATTCCCCTGCTCATGCTGCAGGGGGAGGAAGATTTTCAGACCATTATGAATGATTTTGAACAGTGGAAGGAGATCTGGAAAGGGCGCTCCCATATTGTGTACCACTCTTATCAGCGCCTGAACCATTACTTTATGGCATCATCAGGAAAAGAAGACCAGGAAGAATATGATACAAGCGGCAAAGTGAATCAGTCTGTCATTAAGGATATTGCTGAGTGGTGCAGTGAGACAGCAGAGAAAGAGTGATCTGAAAATGAAATTATTGTATGGGACAGGGAACCCGGCAAAATTAGATGCAATGAAAAGCCGGCTTAAAAATCTGGGTATAGAGCTAATTGGACTGAGTGATTTAATAGCAGATGGGATTACTGTTCCTAAAGTGTCTGAGGATGGCGATACACCTCTTCAAAATGCAAGACAAAAAGCAATTGCTTATTATGAAGCTTTTAAAGTTCCAGTGTTTTCTTGTGATTCTGGATTATATTTTGAAAATGTCCCAGATGAGGTTCAGCCAGGGGTACATGTTCGCACTATAAATGGTAAACGCTTATCAGACGAAGAAATGATGGAATATTATGCAAAGTTAGTGAGACAGTATGGAAAACTTACAGCCAGATATAGAAATGCAATTTGTTTTGTAAAGGATGAAAATCATATTTATGGAGCAATGGAACCATCGATGGAGAGCGAGAAGTTTATATTGACGGATATTCCGCACAGTAAAGTCAGAAAAAGGGGTTTTCCGCTGGATAGTATGTCGATTGATATAAAGACGAAAAAATATTTTTACGATCTGCCAGCAGATAAATTGGGACAGGTTGCTGTGGAGGATGGATTTGTGTTGTTTTTTCAGAGAATTTTGAATCATGCTTATGGGATTGTTTATGAAGCTCCTTAAATAATTGGCTAAGGAACTGTTTAAAAATAACTTATAATATTGCTTGTCTTTTTTTCTGAGGGCGCCAATTGAAAATCAGTTACATAGCCTATTATGCGCCTGATTTTCAAGTGGTACTCTCGAAAAAATCCTATAGTTTTCACTTTCCCCCGGTACGTTTTTCCAATTCCACCAGGGGAATCGGAAGAAGAGAAAGGACTGCCACCATGCCCCACTGCATACCATTCAGTGCTGTTGTGTGGAAAATTCTCTGTAATGCCGGCACCATGATAACGCTGCACTGCAGGATGATGCACAGAAGGACAGAGAAAAACAGCTTTTTATTCCCGAAGATACCTATCTGTGTCAGTGAGCGGCCGCTGCGCATATTGAAGGAATGCACAAGCTGGGACAGTGACAGCACAGCAAAACACATGGTGGAGTTTCCTGCCATATAAGCTACCAGGGCAAGGGAACCGATGAACATTCCTTCCAGCACCATGCGGAAGACTGTTTCCAGGGAGAACATTCCCTTTCCGGCCGGAACAGGTGGACGGCGCATGATATCTGTATCCGGCGGTTCCACCCCAAGGCACAGGGCAGGGAAGGAATCTGTCACCAGATTGATAAACAGGAGTTGTACCGGAAGAAGCGGGACATCCAGGCCAAACAGGATCGCAGCAAAGATTGTCATGATTTCCCCTATGTTGCAGGAGAGGAGGAAATGGATGGCTTTTTTTATGTTCTCAAAGATTCCTCTCCCTTCCCGGATGGCGGATACAATGGTGGAGAAATTGTCATCCATCAGGATCATGTCAGAAGCATTTTTTGCCACATCGGTACCATTCTGCCCCATGGCACAGCCGATGTCCGCCGCCTTGAGGGCAGGGGCATCGTTCACGCCATCTCCAGTCATGGCGACGATATTTCCCTTTTGCTGATACTGTTTCACAAGACGTACCTTGTGTGCCGGAGATACCCTGGCAAAGATGCGGTAGCGGGACAGGTTTTTCGCCAGTTGGCTGTCTGACATAAGATCCAGCTCCCGTCCGGTGAGAACCTCTTTTTCACTGCTGCAGATCCCCAGCTCTTTTCCGATGGCAGCAGCCGTGATCTGGTGGTCTCCCGTGATCATGACTGGCCGTATGCCGGCATCCTGACAGCTTTTGACAGCAGTAAAGGCTTCCTTTCTGGGAGGATCGATAAATCCGGCAAATCCGACAAAGATCAGATTTTGTTCCAGGGCATTGCTTTTATGTGCGGTATCAGAGAGGCGGTATGCCACTGCCAGAACCCGGAGTGCCTCTGAGGCAAATTTCTCGGATTCGGCAAGAAATTCGGTTCGTATGTCCCTGGTCATGGGACGGCACTGTCCATTATCATAGTATTGGGTGGCATTGGACAGGAGGATCTCTGGTGCCCCTTTCGTGACAGAGAGGAATCCTTTTGCTGTATTGTGAAGTGTTGTCATCTGTTTTCTGCGGGAATCAAATGGCAGTTCGAAGATGCGTGGGGCGATGGTGTTTTCAGACTCGTAGCTGATGCCCTGGGATGAGGCGAAGGAAACAAGGGCTTCCTCCATTGGACCTGTCTTATCATTGCACAGGACAAAGAGACGGGCGAGGAAGGCAGGGTCTCCATGGCAGAAATATTTCCGCACGGTCATCTTGTTCTCGGTAAGGGTTCCAGTTTTATCTGAGCAGATGACAGAGGCACTGCCCAGGGTCTCTACAGCAGGCAGATGACGGATGATGGCTTTCTGTTTTGCCATGCGTTCTACCCCAAGGGAGAGCATGATGGTGACCAAAGCCGGAAGGCTTTCCGGGATGGCTGCCACACCTAAACTCACAGAAGTCATGAACATCTCAAAGATTGGGTGGCTGTTGCGGATGCCCAGGAAAAATACGACAGCACAGATGGCAAGTGCCAGAATGCCCAGGAATTTACCGGTTTTATTCAGCCGCCTTGTCAGTGGGGTTTCCGGGGATTCCTCGTGGGTAAGCATCCCGGCGATCTGGCCGATCTGGGTATCCATGCCGGTGGCAGTGACATAACAGGTACCGCGTCCTGTTGTGACCATGGTGCCAGAATATACACAATTCCGTCTGTCACCCAGAGAAAGGCCGGGCGAGGATAGTGCTTCTGGCGATTTATTTACGGTTCCGGTCTCTCCGGTCAGTGCAGATTCTTCTGTGGACAGGCTGTGGCAGGAGAGGAGCCTTCCATCGGCGGGAACCAGGCATCCTGTCTCCAGCAGGACGATGTCTCCGGGAACCAGTTCACGGGAAGGAACCGTCTGTTTTTCTCCGTCTCTCAGTACGAGGGCCTCTGGCGTCTGGAGAGACCGCAGCGCTTCCAGGGAATGTTCTGCCTTCTGTTCCTGATACACACCGATGATGGCATTCACCAGCACGATGGCAAGTATGATGCAGGGATCCGTGATATCTGCATCTCCTCTTATATAAGATGCGATAAAAGAGATCAGGGCGGCAGCCAGCAGTGTCAGGATCATGAAATCCTTGAACTGTGAGGCAAACCGTGTAAAGAATCCTGGTCCTTTTTCCTGTAGCAGCTCGTTGTATCCATACTGCTGCCGCTGCTTTTTCACCTCTTTGTCCGTTAGGCCCTTTTCTGGTTTGCATTTTGTCTTTCGTATCAACTCTGTGACACTGAGGGAATACCATTCCATATGTACTCTCCTTTCTGGCAATATTGGTTAGGGTTTCAAAACTGCTTTTATGTGCATAGGATAAAAGTAAGAAATAGAGGATGATAATGTTATGGGACTGATATTGTTACTGGCATTGTCTGTCAGCCTGGACGCATTGGGAATTGGGGTGGCATATGCAGTTTCCGGCATCCAGATTCCGTGGAATACCCGTCTTGTCATCTCCATCATCAATATGATCCTGACATTTGGATTCATTTTGCTGGGACAGAATCTTGGCATGATGATCCCCGGATTCTGGTTTCAGGCCGCTGGGGGAGGAATCCTTCTCATATTGGGTGCCAGGACTTTGTGGAATGCCCTGGGGGAGAATACCACGGCAGATTATGACAGGGATGCCTCACATACACTGGATCCCTATGAGGGGATCATGCTGGGCCTGACCTTGGCGCTGGATGGTGCATGTGCTGGCCTTGGCATCTGTGATATGGGGATGGCAGCCTGGCTGTTTCCGGTATTGACAGGAAGTGCCAGCCTTGTTTTTTTGTCAGCAGGAACCAGGATTTCCTGTAATCTGAGGAGATTGAACGGAGTAGCAGGGGCGGTTCTGATCATTCTTGGTGTGATCCGCTTTTTCTATGGCTAGCCAAAAGTTTCCGCAAGAGGATGGCAAGCAGAAGGCAGGAACCAAGGATGAGGATCCATTTTTTATAGCGGTCAAAATATCCAAAGAACAGGGAGCGGTACTGATAGCAGTAGTACCCCAGCCCTGTCAGTACAGAATTCCAGAGCAGTATGCCCAGGGCAGAGCAGAAGAGATAGCTGCCAAAGGGCTGTTTCATGGCACCAGCGACAAAACCGATATAGGTTCGGCACAAAGGGATGATACGGCTCAGAAAGACCGCACTTTTTCCGTGGTCTCCAAAAGTGCGGTAGGAGGCAAGGATGGGGCGCTCCAGGGAGGGAAAGCGCCTCATTGCTTTCTCCAGCAGCGGGGAGCCTCCCGCCCTGCCGATGCCATAAGTAAGGGCGGTGCCGCCTAGTCCGGCGGCGCTGCTGATGAGGACAAGGATAGCATAAGGCATGCCATGCCCGGCACCAACCAGGCCAGCAAGAGGAAGTATGATCTCGCTGGAGACAGGAAAACAGGCATATTCCAGAAAGATCAGAAAAAACATGGCAGGCAGGCCATAGTCTGTTATGATCATTTCAATATAGGACATAAGATAATCACTCTCCTTGGTATAATCTATGCCCTGCCATGTGGAAGTATTCTTGACAAAGGTTTTCACAGTTGGTATTATGAGATAGTATGCAAATTTTAGTAAATCCGCTTCAGGAGGAAGATTTCTTATGAAAAGATGGAGAAACACACTGTTTGCAGTATTGCTCCTGTTTCTTTTCTGCGGGGCAGGAATATCAGCAGAAGCGAAGACGAAAGCTAAAGGAAAGGCCTCAGGGCAATATATGATCCGGATTAATAAGCAGCAGAATGTTGTGAATGTATATAAGCATGTGAAAGGCAAGAAATATAAACCATACAGGGCATTTGTCTGCTCCACCGGACCAGGGACACCGGTGGGAACATTCCATCTTCTGGAAAAAATGCGGTGGCACCAGTTGGATGGCCCTACTTACGGCCAGTACTGCAGCCGGATAACGGGAAGGATCCTGTTTCATTCCGTCTGGTACTATAAGCCGGACAAGACAACACAGTCCTATATTCAGTACAACCGTCTGGGTACTGCCGCTTCCCATGGCTGTGTGCGCCTGACGGTGTGGGATGCCAAGTGGATCTTTGACAACTGCCCGTCAGGGACAAAGGTCATGATATACAATTCCCCTGATCCGGGACCTTTTGGCAAGCCAAAGGCTTTGAAGGTCAGTGGGTTCAGTGGATGGGACCCTACAGATCCGGATCCAGCAAACCCGTACTGGAAGAAACAGCCATTGATCACAGGGGTAAAGAAGAAGACGGTTCGTTATGGTGCGAAAGTGAAGGTTAAAAAAGGTATCCGGGCAAAGGACAGTTTTGGAAAAAATGTATCACCAAAGGTAAAAGTGAGTATATGGTTTAAGGCGCTGGCAAAAGATAAGTATAAGAAAGTAAAGAAGATCGATACAAAGGTACCGGGAAACTACAAGGTGGCTTACCGTGTTACGGATATACTGAGACATACGGCAAGGAAGACAGCAGTGTTCCGGGTAGTGCCAGCGAAGAAGATCACTTCGCTGAAGCTGAACCATGAGTCGATGACCCTGTATGTGGGAGGGGCAGCTTCTGAGGCAAAGGGCCAGTTGAAGGTGAGTAAGGTTTTACCGAAGAAAGCATCTTATAAGCAAGTCAGGTATTCCTCATCCAATAAGAAGATCGTGACAGTGACCGCCAAGGGTGCTGTCAGGGCAAAGAAGAAGGGGAGTGCCGTGATCCGGGTTTCTGCCCTGGATGGTTCAGATAAAAAGGCTGCCTGCAGGGTTATTGTAAAGAGGATATCAGAGAAACCGTTGGGGGACGACCCGGTGAAAGATCCGGTGGCAGTCAGCGGTTCCGCTGCAAAGATAATTTTGTGACAAAGGAATGGAGGTTAATATGAGTCAGAGATATAATCCAAAAGAGATCGAGAAGAAATGGCAGAAAATATGGGAGGATGAGAAGGCATTTCAGGCCACCAGTGACTATAGCAAGCCCAAATATTATGCACTGGTGGAATTTCCCTATCCTTCCGGACAGGGGCTTCATGTTGGACATCCCCGTCCTTATACCGCGCTGGATATCGTGGCAAGGAAGAGGAGGATGCAGGGATATAATGTCCTGTATCCTATGGGCTGGGATGCTTTCGGACTGCCCACAGAGAATTATGCCATCCAGAACAAGATCCATCCAAAGGAAGTTACGAAGAATAATGTGGCACATTTTAAGAAACAGCTGCAGGCACTTGGATATTCTTTTGACTGGGACCGTGAAGTAAACACGACAGATCCCAATTATTATAAATGGACACAGTGGATCTTCCTGAAACTCTTCAAGGCAGGGCTTGCCTATAAGTCAGAGATGCCCATTAACTGGTGTACCTCCTGTAAATGCGGTCTGGCAAATGAGGAGGTGGTCAATGGTGTCTGCGAGAGATGCGGAAGCCCGGTTGTCCGCAAGGTAAAGAGCCAGTGGATGCTGAAGATCACCGAATATGCAGATAAACTTATTGACGATCTGGATGGGCTGGATTATATTGAGCGTGTTAAAGTGTCCCAGAAAAACTGGATCGGACGTTCCCATGGCGCTGAGGTGGATTTCAAGCTGAAGGGAAAAGAGGAAAAGCTGAGGATCTATACCACAAGGCCGGATACGCTTTTCGGTGTTACTTATATGGTGGTCTCTCCAGAGCATCCATATCTTGACCAGTTTAAGGATGAGATTAAGAACTGGGATGCCATTGTGGAGTACCGTGAAAAGGCTGCACGTAAATCAGATTTTGAGAGGACAGAGCTGGCAAAGGACAAAACAGGTGTCCCCATTGATGGGCTCAGTGCCATCAATCCGGTCAATGGCGAAGAGATCCCTGTTTGGGTTTCCGACTATGTACTGATGAGCTATGGAACAGGTGCCATTATGGCAGTACCTGCCCATGATACCCGTGACTGGGAATTTGCAAAGAAGTTTGATCTTCCTATCATTGAGGTGATCGCAGGCGGCGATGTGGAGAAAGAGGCATTTACTGATGTCGCCACAGGAACCCTTGTGAATTCTGGTTTTCTCACAGGAAAATCGGTGGAAGAGGCAAAGAAAGCCATGATAGAATGGCTGGTAAAAGAAGGTGTCGGCACGGCGAAGAAAAATTTCAAGCTCCGCGATTGGGTATTTTCCAGACAGCGTTATTGGGGTGAGCCAATCCCTATTGTAAAATGTGAAAAGTGCGGTTATGTTCCGGTTCCGGAAGAAGAGCTTCCGTTGGAACTGCCGGAGGTGGACAATTATATGCCTACCGATAATGGTGAATCGCCGATTGCCAACATGCGTGAATGGGTGGAGACGACCTGCCCATGCTGCGGCGGAAAGGCTGAGCGTGAGACGGATACCATGCCGCAGTGGGCCGGATCTTCCTGGTATTTCCTGCGTTACATCGATCCGGATAATGATGAGGCACTGGCTTCGAAAGAAGCGCTGGATTATTGGCTTCCCATTGACTGGTACAATGGCGGTATGGAACATACGACACTTCATCTTCTATATTCTCGTTTCTGGCACAAATTCCTGTATGACCAGGGGGTAGTGCCAACGAAGGAACCATACCAGAAGAGGACATCCCATGGCATGATCCTTGGTGAAAATGGAGAGAAAATGAGTAAGTCCCGCGGCAATGTGGTCAATCCGGATGATATAGTGAATGATTATGGTGCAGACACACTGCGTACTTATGAGATGTTCATCGGAGCCTTTGATGCGGCGGCGGCATGGTCAGAGGACGGCGTGAAGGGCTGCCGGAGATTCCTGGACCGCGTCTGGAAACTGAAGGATATGGTATCTGGGGAAGAGGGTTATTCAAAAGACCTGGAGACAAAGATACACCAGACCATCAAGAAAGTCAGCAATGATTTTGAGACATTGAAATATAATACAGCCATCGCAGCCATGATGGCGCTGATCAATGAATTTTATAAAAAGGGTACACTGACGAAGGAAGAGTTCCGCACCCTGCTCATCCTGCTGAATCCAGTAGCGCCTCATATCACAGAGGAACTCTGGGAGGAGATGGGCTTCGGGGGAAGGATCTATCAGACAGCATGGCCGGAGTATGATGAGGCGAAGACCGTTGAGAAGGTTCAGGAGATCGGTGTACAGATCAATGGCAAAGTGCGTGCGACGGCGGCACTGGCGTTAGACGCTACCAGGGAAGAGGCACTGGCAGCAGGAAGAGAAGCTGTGGCAGATAAGATCGCAGGCAAAGAGATCGTAAAAGAGATCTATGTGCCGGGACGTATTATAAACATTGTTGTGAAATAAAAGATGGAGGGAACAATAAGTGAAAGTAAGTGTCATTATTTCTTATCATAATGAGAAGATTTTTATCAACGAATGCCTGGACAGCCTGGAAGAGCAGATTTACAGAGATTTTGAGGCAATTGTAGTATGTGACCACATTGACGGAGAGGCGATGGAAGAACTGCGGGGGAGGCAGGTTTCTTTTCCTATGACGATAGTGGAACTCTCTGAGGGCAGCGGTGTGGCAGCAGCCCGGAATGCCGGCATCCGTGCCAGCCAGGGGGAATTTATCCTCTTCCTTGACTGCGATGATTATCTGGAGAAGACGGCACTGGATTTTATGATCCGCCGATCGGATGGCCAGGATATTGTCTATGGTCGAAAACGTGGGACATGGTACAGCCGTAAGGCATATTATGAAAATCTCCAGAAACAGGAAGAAATCAATGACGCAGAGGCAGAAGAAGAGGAAGATGACGATGAGACACAGATTGACCGTACCATGCCAGAGGTCAGGGAAAGTGATTCTGAGTGGATCAAGGTATTTTGCCATATTGTCCGTTATGGCAGCATGATCACCGGGCTTTCTGTACTGGGAGTCCTCTTTCGGAGAGAGTATATCCTTGAGAACAATGTTTTCTTTGAGGAGGGCTATAAGTATTATTCGGATCTGCCCTATATTGTTCATGCTATGTGCGGGACGGAAAAGGTTTTTGAGGTCCGCAAGATCCTTTACCACAAACGGTATCACAATGATCCCATCAATATGCCCGCCCTGAGCCAGGTTTCGGATGAGAAGACCAGGATCATGGAGATCATGCGTGCGTATCTCACGATAAAGGAATATGTAAAAGAACATGAGGATGATAGGGCGGAGATTGCAGTGGATGGTAAATTTATCCGTTATTACGTGAAAAAGATCGCACGCTTTTATGTGACAGCAAACGCGAAAGATTCACAGGAGGTTTATTCAGAAGCATCCAAATGCCTGCCCCTGGTCCGGGAAGAGGCAAAGAAGAGGGCAATGCTCTATTCAAGACGCCTGATGAAGCGTTCCATGAAGAGAGATACCACTGCCATTGCGAAGATGGTCCGGAAGCACAGTGCGCTTCAGACGTTCCGGAGAGTGGTTACAAAGAAGTCCGAGTGCAAGAAATATCTTTACCGCAAGATCTTTACCAAAATGAAGCTCAAAGAAGATCTTGTTATCATCGAGTCATTTTTTGGGCGGAACTATTCGGACAACCCAAAATATATCTTTGAGTATCTGAATAAGGCATATCCGGGCAGGTATAAATATGTCTGGATTCTGAATAAAAAAGAGAAGCTGCCCTATCCGGCAACCCGGATCAAACGTTTTTCTGTCCGTTATTTTTATTATATGGGAAGAGCTAAGTATTTTGTCTTTAATGTAAGACAGCCAAAGTATATTCAGAAGCGGGAAGGAACGGTATTTTTGGAGACCTGGCATGGTACGCCGCTGAAGAGGCTTGCCTTTGATATGGAGGACAATGCTTCGGCATCACCGTTTTACCGGAGATATAAGAGGGATATTTATGCCCAGACGCGTCTGTGGGATTATATGATCGCACCAAATCAGTTTTCCCTGGATGTATTCCGCAGCTGCTTTATGTTTGATGGTGAGATGCTCAGTACCGGATACCCCAGAAATGACATCCTGCATCTGGAGGAGGAGAGCAAGGCTGCCATGACGGCAGAGATCAAGAAAGAGCTGGGAATTCCGGAGGGCAAGAAGGTCATTCTCTATGCACCGACATTCCGGGATGATGAATATTATGACCATGCCCAGTATAAATTCGCCCTGCAGTTAGACCTTGACCTGCTGAGGAAAGAACTTGGGGATGAATATGTTGTACTGCTCCGTACCCATTATTTCATTGTCGACAGCCTGGATCTTACCGCTTATGAAGGGTTTGCCTTTAATGGAAGTACCTACAATGACATTGCGAGATTATATCTGATATCAGATATTCTCATCACAGATTATTCCTCTGTATTTTTTGATTTTGCGAACCTGCGCAGACCGATGCTCTTCTTTACTTATGATCTTGAGAAGTACCGTGATATCCTGCATGGTTTTTACATTGATGTGGAAGAGGAACTGCCGGGGCCGATGCTGTTCACTACAGAAGAGATTGTGGATTCTATTCGCAATCTGCCAGAGGTTGTCGATAAGTACAAAGAAAAATATGATGTATTTTATGAAAAGTACTGTGGCTGGGAGGATGGTAACGCCAGCAAGAAAGTGGTTGAGGCGGTATTTGGTAAATAGGGAGCAATATGGAAGAGGCTGGAACATTGAAAATTAGTGTCATAATTCCTTATGTAAATGAGAATATATATATGGATGACTGCCTTGACAGTCTGGAGGAACAGACCTGCCGCGATTTTGAGGCGGTAGTTGTCTGCGATCACAGCAGTCAGGAAACGATAGACAGGCTTCGCAGGAGAGAGGTTTCCTTTCCCATTACGATCCTTGAACTGACAGGACAGCGGACGGGTGTGGCGGCGGCACGCAATGCCGGAACCGGCCGGAGCAGGGGAGAATTTATCCTGTTTCTCGACTGTGATGATTATCTGGAAAAGACAGCACTGGAAGAGCTGCTGCGGTGTATGGCAGGAGATAAGGATATTGTCCGGTGTGGATTGAGGGATACCTGGTATGGCAGAGCCGTATATTATGATAATGGTGAGGAGCTGGATGCCAGAAATAATGAGTCGGCATCCGGTCATAAGGAAGAGATGGACATGACCGTCCTTGGCCTTCTGATCCGCCGGGAGTTTTTGGCACAGCAGGATATCACTTTTGATGAGACTTACCGGTATTATGCCGATCTGCCTTATGTGGCGAGGCTTCTTGGCAGTGGTGGCAGGGTTTCCGGGACAGAGAAGATTCTCTATCTGAAAAGAAAGCACAATGATCCTGTGAGGCTTCCTTCCCTGAGCCAGATCCCGGATGATAAGAATAAGATACAGGAAGTACTGCGGGCATACTGCCAGATGAAATCTGTCCTCTCTGGAGAAGAGGAAAATATCCTGGATGAGAAATTTATTCGGTATTTTATGAATAAGATTGCTCCCTGGTTTCTCACAGCAGAGAGAGAGGAAGCAGAGGAGGTATTTGGCCAGTTTTTACGATGCTGTCCGCTTCTTCGTGATGAGGCGGTAGGGCGTGTGCCGGCCGATGCCAGGAAACTGTTCCGCTATGCAAAAGGGCATAGCACGGCAAAGGTCGTCAGGAAACTGCGGCGTACGCGGACGGTAAAGACATGGGGGAGAGTGATCCGGAGCCGTGCCGCCTGCAAGAAATATCTGTACCAGAAGGTATTCCAGAAGATGAAGCTAAGGGAAAACATGGTGGTTTTCGAGAGCTTTCTCGGACGCAGTTATTCCGACAGTCCCAAATATATCTTTGAATATCTGAGTCAGAGAGAACCGGGCAGGTATCAGTGTATCTGGATACTGAACAAAAAGATATCCCTTCCTTATCCGGCAAAATGCGTCCGCAGATACAGTTTCCGATATTTTTATTATGTGGCGCGGGCGAGATACTTTGTATTTAATAACCGTCAATCCAGGGATTTCGTGAAGAGGGACGGCATGGTCTTTCTGGAGACCTGGCATGGAACCCCGCTAAAGAAACTTGCCCTGGATATGGGAGAGGTAATGGCATCCTCTCCGCTTACCAAACAGGAGGTGTACCATCATGCCTGTGAGTGGGATTATCTCATTGCACCAAACCGGTTTTCCGCAGATATATTCCGTCGGTGTTTCCTGTACAAAGGTAAACTTCTGGAGACAGGGTATCCGAGAAATGATATCCTGCATCTTGGATCGAAGGAGAGGCAGGAGAGAGCACGTAAGACTAGAAATACTCTTGGGATTCCGGAAGGCAGAAAGGTGATACTATATGCGCCGACATGGCGCGATGACGAATATTATGCCCCAGCGAAGCACAGCTTTCATCTGCAGATGGATCTGGGGATGATGCAGAGGGAACTTGGTTCCGAATATGTCCTGCTGCTCCGCACCCACTATTATGTCGCTGAACGGCTGGATCTGTCAGAGTACAGGGGGTTTGTCTATAATGTCAGTGATCATGATGACATTGCGGAGCTGTATCTGGCGGCAGATCTGTTGGTCACAGATTATTCTTCGGTATTTTTTGATTATGCTAATCTGAGGCGTCCCATCCTGTTTTTCACGTATGATCTGGAGAAATACCGTGATATCCTGCGGGGATTTTATATTGATATGGAAGAGGAACTGCCGGGACCGATGTTATTTACGACACAGGAGATTATTGATACGATAGGGAACCTGGACCGGATGCAGGAAAGATATAAAGAGAGATATCATATATTTTATGAAAAATACTGCGGCTGGGAGGATGGTAATGCCAGCCAGAGAGTAGTAGAGACGGTATTTGGCAGAGGATAGGAGAGCTTGGATTGGATAACAGAACAAAAGTGAGTATTGTGATCTCATATTGGAAGGGCACACAGTATCTGGAGGATTGTATCAGGTCGATAGAACAGCAGGGAGTTCCCTGTGAGATCCTTCTGGCCTGTGACAGAGGGCATGATGATATCCCTGATCTGGTACGGGACAACCCGGATGTAAAGATAATGGAAGCCAGGGAATGCCTGCCGGAGGAGGCCGGGGAGGAGGGCAGCCTGGATCTGCCCTTGGGTGTTGCTTTCTGCCGAAATGCCGCTCTTGGCAATGCTACATCGAAGTATGTTTATTTTATAGACAGTGATGATTATCTGCTGGAGGATGCCCTGCTGCCGATGCTTGAACTGGCACAGGAAAAGCAGGCGGCTGTGGTTACCGGGAATCAGTACAGCAGTTGGTTCAGCTCCTATAATTTTGACCTGGCAAAGGCAGGGAGAGAGTCTGATCTCGCAGAGAATACAGAGCTGCATGGGGATATGCTGAGAAGAAGGTTTCCGTTCCGGATGACAGTACAGCATTTTCTCATCCGGCGTTCCCTGATAGAAGAAAACCATATCCGGTTTGATGCCGGAAGGATTCATTACAGTGATATGGAATTTATCCTGCGTGTCCTGCAGTGCGCTGGGAGAGATGCGTGGGTTGTTAAAGACAGTTATTATGTATGCCGCCTCCACAATGACCGGATTCATCTGCCCTCTCTCAGCCAGAGAGAGGATAAAGGCTGTGCGGCAGAATTTCTGGATGCCTATCAGGCATCAATGGATCAGGTCAGGGACAGGGACCGGGAATTGGAGGCAGTATTGGACCACTGTCTGGTGCAGTTTGTCCTGTCTCATTATCCAGGCTGTATGCAGCAGTCAGTACTGCCCTCACTCCGTAAGCTCTTTTCCCAGATGCGGGACTGGAAATCCCTGACAGGGGATCTCCCATTCTGGCAGAGGAAGATGCTGGGTGCGATCCGGTCAGGGCGTTACCGGGCAGCCCGGATCTGTCACCAGTGTTATGTTGTACGGAAGAAGAAAAAAGGGGTGTTCGGGAATCGGATCCAGTGGTACCGCCTTATGGAACATCTGCTCTTTCGCAGGCTGCCTGTGCGGAAGGACTGGGTTATCCTGGAGAGTTTTTTCGGAAGGAGTTATTCTGACAGCCCCAAATACCTGTATGAGTATCTGCAGAGAAGATATGGGGATAGATACCGTTATATATGGGTGCTGAATGGCCATTCAGAGGCTCTGGACAAAAGTGGGAAACACACGGTCTGCCGTCTGGAATCCCTTCGTTATGTGTATTATATGGCAAGATGTGGTTACCGGATCTTCAATGTGCGTCAGCCATCATGGAATAAAAAGAGGGATGGCATGGTGTTTCTGGAGACCTGGCACGGAACTCCTCTGAAGAAACTTGGCTTTGATATGGAGGATGTCTTTTCCTCTGATCCGGAGTTTAAGACTGTTTTTTACAGGCAGGCGAAAGATTGGGATTTTCTTGTATCTGCCAATCCATTTTCTACCGATGTATTTGAACGTGCTTTCGGATATAGCAGGGAACGGATACTGGAATACGGATATCCGCGGAATGATATTTTGTATCATCCCGGTAAGGAGGAGATTGCGGCAGAGGTGAAGAGAGAGTTTGGTATACCAGAAGGAAAGAAAGTGATCCTGTATGCCCCCACATGGCGGGACGACCAGGTAATCACAGTAGGGCAGTACCGTTTTGAGCTTGCCCTGGATCTTGCACGGATGCAGAAAGAATTTGGACAGGACAGTGTCTTCATGCTCCGGACCCATTATTATGTGTCACAGCAATTGGATCTTTCCGCTTATAGCGGATTTGTATACGATGGCAGCCGTTACGAGGACATATCCCGCATCTATCTGATATCCGATCTTCTCATTACAGATTATTCTTCCGTATTTTTTGACTATGCCAATCTAAAGCGTCCGATCCTGTTTTATGCCTATGACCGTGAATCTTATGCAGATGAGATGCGGGGACTTTACATTGATATGGAACGGGAACTTCCAGGACCTGTTCTCACAACCAATGATGAACTGGTGGAGGCATTACATCATCTGGGGGAGATATCAGAAAAATATCATTCCCGGTATGAGAAGTTCTGTGAACGGTTCTGCTGCAGGGATGATGGAACAGCTTCTGAACGGATTATAGAGGAAGTGTTTCAATAGAAAAGGGATTTGATTTCTGGAAATGAGGTGGTATCTATGGGGAAACGGCTCTACAAGACGGCAAAAAGTGCAGTGGTCATATTTTACCGCATTATGTGTTTTATCTTCCCTGTGAAGAAAACGAGAGTGGTTTTTGACAGCAGCCTTGGAAAAAGCTATGCCGGCAACCCACGGCATATCTATGAATGCCTTGTGGCGAATGGCTATGATATGAAGTGGGATTGTATCTGGTTTTATGAGAAAGAAAAATATAGCATTCCAGGTATGAGCAGGCAGGTACGGTATGGAAGGCTGCGGTATCTGTATTATATGGCAACGGCTAAGATATGGGTATTTGACAGCCGTCAGCCGGAGTTTCTTATCCGGCGGAAAGGGACCTATTATATCCAGACATGGCATGGCACCCCGCTGAAGAAGCTGGCGCTGGATATGGAAGATGTGTTTATGGTAGGAGAGAGTGACATTGACACATATAAGGAGCTATTTGCAAAAAATGTACACACATGGGACTATCTGATCTCCCAAAACCCTTTTTCCAGCAGCACCTTCCGAAGAGCTTTTGACTTTCAGAAAGAGATGTTGGAGATCGGATATCCGCGAAACGATATCCTCTTCCGGGAAAATACTCCAGATGGGATTCGCCGGTACAGAAAGGAACTTGGCCTGCCGCAGGATAAGAAAGTGATCTTATATGCACCCACATTCCGCGACGACGAGTATTCAGAGGATGACAGGTATAAGTTCCAGCCACAGATTTCCTTTGGAAAGATGAGGGAAGAACTGGGGGATGAGTATGTAGTGATCGTAAAATACCACTATCTCATTATGGATTCTGTGGACTGGTCTCCTTATGAGGGCTTTATCTACCATTTTGACCAAAGCCATGATATCGCAGAATTGTTTCTGGTTTCAGATATGCTCATTACGGATTATTCTTCAGTAATGTTTGATTACAGCATACTGAACCGCCCAATGTTCTTTTTTGCCTACGATTTTTATAAATATAAAAATGAACTTCGCGGTTTTTATTTCAGTTACCGTGGGGAGATGCCAGGACCTATCTCATCAACGACGGAGGAATTGATCCAGGACATTAAAAACTATGATCCAAAGGAATATGAAGAAAAATATCTTCATTTCCATGAAAAATATAACTCAATTGATGATGGCGAGGCTTCGGGAAGGGTACTGGAACTGATCAATGCCCTGATTCCATGTAAGCGGCCGGATTTGTATTATGAAAATGAATAAATGGAGGGAAATAAGTATGGAAACGATTTCAAGCTTTACTGTGGATCACCTGAGGCTGCTGCCAGGTGTCTATGTCAGCCGCAAGGATTGCATTGGGCAGGATATTGTCACGACTTTCGATATCCGGATGACAAGACCGAACTTTGAACCGGTGATGAACACGGCAGAGATACATACGATGGAGCATCTGGGGGCAACTTTTTTGAGAAACCACGAGAAATGGGGCAGTAAGGTAGTATATTTTGGTCCGATGGGCTGCCGTACCGGATTTTATCTTATCCTGGCGGGAGATCATACTTCAGAGGAGATTGTTCCATTATTGCGTGAGATGTATGAGTTTATGTCACGTTTTGAAGGGGATGTGCCAGGGGCTTCTGCTAAAGAATGCGGCAATTATCTGGATATGAATCTGCCCATGGCAAAATATGTGGCAGGAAAATATCTGGATGAGGTTCTGAATGGGATTACACCGGACCGCCTGAAATATTCGTGATGAGCTGCACAAAAAATAAAAAACTCATCTTTTGTGCTATTCCTGCATAAGTATAATAGAAACAACAATTATTGCTTGTTCAAAGGCAGGGATGACGATGATAGAATGGGACAGCCGTTTGAGGGATGATCACAGTGTGCAGATTTTGAAGACGGTTATCCCATTTTTTGATGTGGCAGTGGGAGAGCGGATCGATATGGAAGGGCTTTTGTCTGCTGTCCGTCCTTTTACCCGTGGCAGGGAGCGACACATTCTGGATGTTATCCTGCAGTTTTTTCAGATGCAGCGTATGATGGAAATGATGCAGATGGTGCAGAGTATGCAGCAGATGCAGCAATTCACCGGAGCGGCAGAGGGAGAAGACCAGGAGGGATCCGGTGCCTCCCCGGCTATGTTTGAGATGCTGAAAGCAATGATCCCGCCAGAGCAGCAGGGCATGGCTGATATGATATCTGC
This sequence comes from uncultured Clostridia bacterium, assembly GCA_947643415.1. GTDB lineage: Bacteria > Bacillota > Clostridia > Lachnospirales > Lachnospiraceae > Eubacterium_F. Next base: position 28,564 of record CANRWA010000035.1, read on the forward strand.
TATGATGGCGATGTCCGAGCCGCCAGGAACCGGCCAGGCTCCAGAGGATGATATAGGGCGTGCGCAAGAGGAAGGGGGAGCTTCGGATATTGACATTATGCCGGAGGCAGAGAATGAGTTCGTGATGCCTGAGGATAAGCAGAAAGAGGGAGACCATGAGCCAGTCGATCTTTGAGCAGTATGATATTTTCAAGACAATGCACCCAGTGAAGATCCAGGTCATGAAAGAACTGGCAGAGGATATGAAAGGTAAGGAAATGAAGGATGCAGCGCCACTTCTGATGGCAGCCACCAGTAAGCTGAAAAGCCATAACCTGTCCTTTAGTCCTGAAGAAAGTGCCGTCTTACTGGAGATCCTCACGAAAGATATGAATCCACAGGAAAAGGCAAAAGTAGAAATGATGAAAAATGTGATACGGAAGCAGAGAAGGAGATAGGCATGTGTATCACGGAAGGCAGGAAGGCCGCCAAATGGTACGATATGCCGGGTACAGCATGAAGTACGGAAACAGAAAGAGAGACACAGGAGCAGGTTATACCTGCCCTAGTGTAATGATTTTATAATTAACCGGACTTTATTCGTAGAATGAATCTTTCGTATGCAAGGCGCATTTTCGCAGGCGTAGCGGTGGCTACGGCAAGAAGATGCAACGATGCAGACGAAGATTCAGGCAAGAATAAAGTCCGGTTAATTCAAATCATTACACTGGTGTCTCTTATGCACTAAGATCGAAATTTGCCCCTGATGCCATCAGGTAATCCAGATCAGCCTGTTTTTTGGCATAAGGATTCATACTTTCACTGCCGCCCACGTTGCGGGTGGTGCGCATGGTCGTACTGGTCTGTCCGCCAGATACATATACTCTGCCGCATTCCGGGCATACTGATGTTTTGAGTGTGACGGATACAGACAGAAGTTCTTTATTCTCTTTATTTCCCTCAGCAACGGCATTTGCTACATGTTCGCGCTCATGTCCCATAACGGCTGCCGCTGAATTGCCTGGGTCAATGTGGCCGGGTGTCTTAAAAGAAACATCATTTTCATTAGAACCATCTACATATTTGCGGTTCTTACATGTCTGGCATTCACTTTTATTGACACGCCCGGACTTTTCCGCATCTTTTGCGCCATCTACCGCTGCCTGTGCTGCCCCGTCGGATCCGCGGCTGACTCCGCGTGTGGCGTGTACACCTGTTATGGCAGTCGGATCATATGCCGGGTAAATACCGCTGACCCCAGAATATCCAGATATAGCCGATATTGCTCCAATCCCCATATCGACCCCCCTCTCACAATTTTATATTTAATAGTATAAATCTTTAGCCACGAAAAATCAAGAGATCATTTGGTGAAGTTTATATCAGGGTAATGCTTTTGCAACCAAAAGAAACAGGTTGTTTTTCGCTGGGCGTGATATATTGGGCGGCAGATAGTACAAAACTGACGTTGAGTTAGGGTATGAAAAGTAATACTATTACTGTCAAAAAATGCTAAAAGCTGTCTGATTTTCTTGCATTTATCAGGAATGATTGGTATGCTTAAATGAGGAGGCGGAAGCCAAATTTTATGTTTCATCAGCTTTTTGCGGGGTATCTGGATATGGGGACAGGAAGAAATCAGAGATTGAGAATTTTATATATGCTAAAAATTCTGTTGAAAAAGACAGATGATAGTCATGGCATGACGATGCAGGAAATCATAGATGAATTGGATGCTTATGGGATTACAGTGGAAAGAAAGACAGTATATGCTGATCTTGAAGCATTACAACATTATGGTGTGGATGTCATTGGGGCAAGGCAGGATAATACATATTACTATCATGTGGGGGCGAGGGAGTTTGAGCTGGCTGAGTTGAAGCTGCTGGTGGATTCTGTCCAGTCTGCTAAATTTATAACAGAGAAGAAATCCAGACAATTGATAAAAAAGATTGAGGGGCTTGCGAGTGAATATGAAGGGCAGCAACTGCAGAGACAGGTCTATGTCACTGGAAGAATAAAGGCAAGCAATGAGTTTATTTATTATAATGTTGATAAGATTCATGAAGCGATTAGTCGCAATTCCAAGATACGGTTTCAATATTTTCAATGGAATATAAAAAAGCAGCAGGAGCTGCGGCATAATGGAAAATGGTATTGTATCAGTCCATGGGCACTATCCTGGGATGATGAGAATTATTATCTTATTGGTTATGATCAAGAGGTAAAAGAGATAAGGCACTATAGAGTCGATAAGATGCTGGAACTGGAAGTGATGAGAGAAAAACGGGAAGGAGGAGAAGATTTTTGTAAATTTGATATCACAGATTATACTAAGAAAATATTTGGTATGTTTGATGGAGAGGAAGAGCTGGTTACACTACAGTTTGAAAACAATCTGGCAGGAGTAGTGATAGACCGCTTTGGCAGAGGAGTTACCTTTTTTTCAGTGGATGAAAATCATTTTGAGATAAAAGTTAAGGTAGCTGTCAGCAGACAATTTCTTGGATGGGTGATTGCCCTGGGAGATGGTGTGGAGGTGACAAGTCCGGAAAGTGTCATTGAGAGGATACGAAAGATAGGAGAAGAGATAGGGCAGAAATATAGTTAGGAACGGCAGTTCGATACAGAAGTACATACTTTTGGACAAAGAGGGGTGTAATATAGGATGAAAAGTTAAGGAAGTTGTACTCCGCTTCGGTCGTTGCTGAACATTCGCTGGATGTTCAGCAACTCTCACGGGCACGCTCGGATGATGCAAGCTTGCTTGCACATCCTCACTTTTCCTTCGCGGGAATAAAAAAAGACTTAAAACTAAGCCTTTTTAATATTCTGCACCATGCAGAGTCATAGGACGATACCGGATAAACCTTATTTGCACTCGTCTTGTTAATTCCTTTATATAATATCACCAAACAAAGGGATATGTCAATAGAAAACTTAAAAATAAAATGCTGTTTATGCGGCAGAATGGAGGAAACATGAAAGATTATTATTTAGGACTGGATATGGGTACATCATCGGTAGGCTGGGCAGTGACGGATGAGAATTATCGGCTGCTCCGTGCAAAGGGAAAGGATCTCTGGGGGATCAGGGAATTTGAAGAGGCATCTACAGCAGTTGAGCGGCGGACACACCGGATCAGCCGACGGAGACGCCAGCGGTCTGTTGTCCGCATCGGGCTTTTAAAGGAGTATTTTCACAATGAGATTGTAAAAAAAGACCCGCTGTTTTTTCAACGGCTGGATAATAGTAAATATCATCTGGAGGATAAGGATGAACGGGTGAGAAATAAAAACGGAATCTTCAATGACCCAGATTATCAGGATATCAATTATTATAAGCAATTTCCTACTATATTTCATTTGAGAAAGGAGCTGATTGAACAGACAGAGCCTCATGATGTCAGACTGGTTTATCTGGCGCTGCTTAACATGTTCAAACACAGGGGGCATTTTCTGAATACGAGTTTGTCGGAAGAAGGCAATGGAAGAAAAATGAGTGAAGTGTACCGTATTTTCTGCCACATGCTGGCTGATGAGACAGAGGTAAGTTTTCCGGAAGATGTACTTACAGATAAGATGGAAGAGATCCTTGGCAATAAGGATTATTCAAGAACACGCAAAGCAGAGGAATTGGCAGAATTATTGGGTGTAGAAAAAAAGGACAAACAGAAAACTGCCTTTGTCAAAGCAATCTGCGGATTGAAAGTAAGGGGGGAACTGCTATTTAAGGGGCTTGTGCTGGAGGAAGATAAGAAGATTGAGATTTGTTTTTCTGAATTTGCCTATGAAGAAAAAATACCAGAACTTATGGAGGAACTGGGAGAAAGTTATTATGGCATCATTGAACTTATGAAGGAGATGTATGATATAGGGATGTTGGCAGGGATCATGAAAGGCTATACATATCTATCAGAAGCGAGAGTGGAAGAATATAGTAAACATGCCAGCGACCTGGATATCCTGAAAAGGGTGATGAAGAAATATAAGTCAAAAGAAGAATATAATTCCCTGTTTCGATCAGAGGAAAAGGGATCATACTCTGCCTATGTAAATTCATTCAATTCTGGCAGGAGAAGGAGACGAAATATGGATGGGCGGAAACAGGAGGATTTTTATAAAACGTTGAAGGGACATTTAAAAGATATGCCAGAGGATGATGAAGAGGTGAGTTATATTCTGGATGAGATTGCAAAGGAGACATTTCTTCCCAAACAACTGACTGCATCAAATGGTGTGATACCAAATCAGGTTCATGCTAGAGAGATGAAGAAAATTCTGGAGAATGCGGAAGGGTATCTGGCATTTTTAAAGGAAAGGGATGAGTCGGGACTGACTGTCTCTGAAAGAATACAGCGTTTGTTCTCATTTCAGATTCCTTATTATGTCGGTCCCACAAGTGAAGATAGTAAAACGGGCTGGGTTGTCAGAAAAGAACCGGGACAGATTCTTCCATGGAATATGGAACAGAAAGTGGATATGAAAAGGACTTCGGAAGAATTTATATCCCGCATGGTCAGGAAATGTTCCTATATAAATGATGAGAGGGTTTTGCCAAAGGCATCCTTGCTCTATGAAAGTTTCTGTGTATTAAATGAGATCAACAATATACGCATCAATGGAGAGAGAATTGACGTATCGCTTAAACAGAATATTTATAATGAATTATTTAAGAGAGGGAAAAGAGTTACCAGAAAACAGCTTGTAAGCTTCCTGCGGGCCCAGGGCATAATAGAGGATGAGTCCCAGGTAAGTGGTATTGATATTTCCATTCATAATTCTCTCTCCACTTATGGAAAGTTCAGGGCAATCTTCGAGGAAAAGATGGACGAGGATGAATGCCAGCGTATGGTGGAAAAAATTGTGTTCTGGTGTACTGTCTATGGGGATTCAAAGAAATATCTAAGGGAGCAGATGGAGGAGAAATATGGAGACAGGCTAACTGCGGCTCAGATTAAGAGAATTCTGGGATTTAAGTTTAAGGACTGGGGGAATCTCTCCAGAGAGTTCCTGGAACTGCCAGGGTGTAATAAGTCAACAGGAGAGGTTTGCTCTCTGATCCGTTCTCTTTGGGAGACAAATCAGAATCTTATGGAGCTGATCAATGCTCCAGAATATACTTATAAAGAAGAGCTGGAACATAGGCAGAATACAGCATTAAAAACATTGTCAGAGTTTAAGGCTGAGGATCTTGAGGAATATTACTTTTCTGCCCCGGTTAAGAGGATGATATGGCAGACACTGAAAGTCATAAGAGAATTGGAAAAGGTTCTCGGTGCACCTCCAAAGCGGGTATTTGTAGAGATGACAAGAAGCCCACAGGAAAAAAGAGTGCGGACAGTTTCACGCAGACAGAAATTCCTTGATCTTTACAAGAACATAAAGAAGGAACAGCGTGACTGGAAAGGAGAGATAGAAAAGGCAGATGAGGATGGAAGATTAAAGAGCAAGAAGATGTATCTTTATTTCACCCAGAAAGGGCGCTGTATGTATACAAGGGAACCGATTGATATCGAACAGCTTTTTAATAACAACTTATATGATATTGACCATATTTATCCAAGACATTTTGTCAAAGATGATAATTTAGACAATAATCTTGTGCTGGTAAAAAAATCAGTGAATGCCCACAAGAGCGATACTTATCCACTGGAAGATACGATTTATACGAAACAAAAGGACGTGTGGAAGGAGCTTCTTAGGCTTAAGCTGATTACCGAAGAAAAATATAAACGGCTGACTGGCAGAAACCCTTTTACAGACGAGCAGAAAGCAGGATTTATCGCAAGGCAGTTAGTTGAGACAAGCCAGGGAACGAAAGGTGTGGCCGATATACTAAAACAGGTATTGCCAGATTCAAAAATTGTGTATTCAAAGGCATCTAATGTATCAGAATTCAGGCGCCAGCGGGAGATTTATAAGAGCCGGAGCGTGAATGAATTCCATCATGCACAGGATGCTTACCTGAACATCGTAGTGGGTAATGTATATGATACAAAATTTACACAGAATCCACTTCATTTCATACAGAAAGAATATGCGGGGGATACAGCGAGATATAATTATAATCTGAGCAAAATGTTTGACAGGGATGTTGTCCGGGGTGGTCAGACTGCCTGGATCGCCCAGAAGGAAGGGGGAACACCTGGTACAATTGCCACGGTGAAGGAAATGATAAGCCGGAATACGCCAATGATGACCAGACTAAATTTTGAGAGTCATGGAGGAATTGCGAATGAAACGTTATATGGTGCAAAGAAGGCATCAGCGTCCAAAGACAAATATATTCCATTTAAAGCATTCGATGAGAAAATGCAGGATGTTACAAAATATGGTGGATTCTCCAGTGTTGCCACAGCATATTTTTTCCTCGTTCAGCATGAGATCGAAGGAAAAAAAGTGCGGACATTGGAGACGGTGCCCGTCTATATGAAACAAAAGATAGAAGCTGATTCAGAGGGTTTGTTACAATATTGTACCAATAATCTTGGTTTGGTTAATCCGGATATCCGAATGAAAAAGATTAAGATGCAGTCACTGATAAAAAAAGATGGATTTTTTGTATATATATCTGGAAAAACAAACGATCGGGTTGCTTTATGGAATGCAGTAAATTTATGTCTACATCAAGAGTGGATTCAGTATATAAAAAAATTGGATAAATATGCTGAATTTTCCCAATTGGATAATGAACTTTCAAAAGAAAAAAATGAAGAACTGTATCAGATACTATTGGAAAAACACCAGAAAGGAATTTATGCCAAGCGTCCAAATCCAGTAGGTGATAAGCTTTCAAAAGGTTATGTTCTTTTTGAAGAATTGGAATTAGCTAAGCAGTGTGATGTTCTGGTTCAGATAGTTAAGTTGTCATCTGTTGGTGCTGCTGCCTATGGTAATGTGAAATTAATTGGTGAATCGCCGACATGTGGGAAAATGACATTTTCAAAGAATATTAGTGATTTTGATGAACTAATTCTAATCAACCAATCGGTAACAGGATTATTTGAAAGTCATATTGACTTATTGAGAGTATGAGCTGGCGAACAGTAGTAGTCGCCAGCAGTGCGAAACTGGATTACCAAATGGGCTTTATGGTGATACGGAAACAGGATGTTGTGAAGGTACATATTAGTGAAATTGCAGTTGTGCTTATCGAGACAACGGCTGTTTCTATAACGGCGGCACTGTTGAGTGAACTTACAAAAAAGAAAGTAAAAGTGATATTCTGTGATGAAAAGAGGAATCCATCTTCTGAACTGGTTTCATATTATGGATGCCATGATACCAGTATGAAGATTCGCAAACAGATGGAATGGACAGCAGAGCTTAAGGCAGCAGTATGGACAGAGATCGTCAGTGAGAAGATCCGAAAGCAGGCAGAGCATTTAACAGACTGTGAACGGGAGGAAGCGGAACTGTTGTACCAGTACATCAGTGAAATTCATTTTGGAGATGAGACAAATCGGGAGGGGCATGCCGCAAAGGTCTATTTTAATGCTTTGTTTGGCATGGATTTTTCCAGAAGTGCAGAAAATAGTATAAACGCAGCTTTGAATTATGGTTATGGGATTATTCTGTCTGCTTTCAACAGAGAGATTGTGGCGAATGGGTACATTACACAGATCGGATTATTTCATGATAATATGTTTAACCAGTTCAATCTTGGTTCTGATCTGATGGAGCCCTTTCGTCCGCTGGTGGACCGGGTTGTAAAAGAAATAAGGCCCGTAAAATTTGAACATGAGGAAAAAATGCAGATGCTGCAGATATTGCAGCAGGAAGTGATCATAGCAGGGAGAAAGGAATATGTCAACAATGCTATCAAGATATATTGTCGAAGTATTTTTGATGCTCTTAATGATAATGATACATCGTTGATAAAATTTTACAGAAATGAGCTATAGGTTTATGAGAGTAGTTGTATTTTTTGATCTTCCAGTTACTACAGAAAAAAATAAAAGAGATTATCGTATATTCAGAAAATTTCTGATTAAATCGGGATTTTTAATGATGCAGGAGTCCGTGTACTGTAAACTTACACAGAACAGTAACGTTGCAGATGGACTTGTAGATACAATCAGAAAAAATAAACCTCCAGAGGGTCTTGTACAGGTATTGCGAGTCACAGAAAAGCAGTATTCCAAGATGGAGTTTATCGTAGGACAGAAAAATACAGGTGTCCTAGATACAGATGAAAGGCTGGTTATTATATGAAACTGGTACATTCAGGTTACGATCTGGCGATGGAATTAAAAGAGAATCAGATTAATGTATTATCAATTGAAAATAAAATGGCATATTCAGAAATCCTGCGGGATATGTGGAATCAGGTACAAGGGCAGGAGGGTAGTTTTATTCTTTCGGACAAGGAAAAACAGTTAAAGATTTCAAAGGAAATGGAGTGTATCTTTAATCCGTTTTCTTTGGATTGTAACGACAGGAAGATTTTGAATAAACTCCATCAAGAGATAAAAGATCAATTAGATTCTTTTCAATTGGAAGAGGCTATGACTTTGAATACTAATATCAATAAATTTTTAGATGGTTTATTGATGAAGGTTCCTTATGCATTAAAATATAATCCGGATTTTGATCTTGCTGGTTTATTAAAATTATATAATCTTGAAGTGGAGAGTAGTGGAAAAAAAGTACTGGAAAGAATTGTGGAATATCTCCGTGTTATGTCAAAAGTATGTGGGGTTTATAATTATTTTTTTATAGGCCTGAAACAGTATCTGTCAAAGGAAGAGTTGGAAAAGTTATATGAATTTATATTCTATGAAAAAATAAATTTGATTCTTGTTGAGGCTGTTCAGCCCCCATTACTTTCTGTAGAAAAGTGCTGGATTATTGACAAGGATTTGTGTATAATAGAACTATAGAAATTAACAGCGCTTTCGTAAAGTGAATGGCTCGGTGAGAATCGGAATTTGAGGTTTGAGAGTCTTGTTAATTTAGAAGGGTGTAAAACCTCTGCTTATCCACCCGCCCGCCGCCTCGTGTTTGAGAGTCTTGTTAATTTAGAAGGGTGTAAAACGGATGGTCAGCTTAGTGAGGAATTTGCTAGTTTGAGAGTCTTGTTAATTTAGAAGGGTGTAAAACACTATTAAAACAAATTTTTAATCTATATCTGTTTGAGAGTCTTGTTAATTTAGAAGGGTGTAAAACGGTTTTTTTCCCAGATCAATGTCTGCGCCTGTTTGAGAGTCTTGTTAATTTAGAAGGGTGTAAAACTGCCGTTGATGACTTGTAAACTGGTCCCCCGTTTGAGAGTCTTGTTAATTTAGAAGGGTGTAAAACGAAAGCAAGCTGACAGACGTACAGGAAGAAGTTTGAGAGTCTTGTTAATTTAGAAGGGTGTAAAACAGTACAGCTATGATATTAAAATTGATTGAAGTTTGAGAGTCTTGTTAATTTAGAAGGGTGTAAAACACTCTTCCGTTACAAGTTTGCGAAACAGCAGTTTGAGAGTCTTGTTAATTTAGAAGGGTGTAAAACATTGGTTAATTGAAATAGATGAAAGGATATGTTTGAGAGTCTTGTTAATTTAGAAGGGTGTAAAACAAGGTGCCCCAATAAATCTGTTGCATTGTAGTTTGAGAGTCTTGTTAATTTAGAAGGGTGTAAAACATCATGAAGAAAAGAAAGATCAGTTGATGGGTTTGAGAGTCTTGTTAATTTAGAAGGGTGTAAAACTACAACTAATCTGCCGTTGCTTTAACCCAGGTTTGAGAGTCTTGTTAATTTAGAAGGGTGTAAAACTACAAAAATGAATCATACACCAATGAAATTGTTTGAGAGTCTTGTTAATTTAGAAGGGTGTAAAACAAGGGCGATAAATTCATTTATTTATGTAGGGTTTGAGAGTCTTGTTAATTTAGAAGGGTGTAAAACAAAAGTAAAGATTATTTATGATGTAAGTGAGTTTGAGAGTCTTGTTAATTTAGAAGAGTGTAAAACCCACACATGAGCAGGGAAGTAGATATAGGCGTTTGAGAGTCTTGTTAATTTAGAAGAGTGTAAAACATACTGTATTGTTTACCGGCTTAAACCTCAGTTTGAGAGTCTTGTTAATTTAGAAGAGTGTAAAACTTCTGACATGCAAACCACCTCCTAACCCTTGTTTGAGAGTCTTGTTAATTTAGAAGAGTGTAAAACTTACTGCATGGTTTTCCAAAGGCACCTCTTGTTTGAGAGTCTTGTTAATTTAGAAGAGTGTAAAACGAACAGCTTGAATATAAAGGCAGAACATATGTTTGAGAGTCTTGTTAATTTAGAAGGGTGTAAAACAGTACCCAAAAGAAACGGGTTGTTCTTCATGTTTGAGAGTCTTGTTAATTTAGAAGGGTGTAAAACAACAACGGTCCTGTCCTTGCCCTTGCTGGTGTTTGAGAGTCTTGTTAATTTAGAAGGGTGTAAAACCATCCCAAACTGCGTTCTGCTCAATATTGCGTTTGAGAGTCTTGTTAATTTAGAAGGGTGTAAAACGATTGGGGAGCCGGACTGGATCATCCTGCAGTTTGAGAGTCTTGTTAATTTAGAAGGGTGTAAAACCATTGAAAAGGCGTTAAAGAAGATTGAGGAGTTTGAGAGTCTTGTTAATTTAGAAGGGTGTAAAACTACGCTTATAGCAGATGGAATAGTTTTAGGGTTTGAGAGTCTTGTTAATTTAGAAGGGTGTAAAACAGTAAGCACACCTTTAAAGGGAGAGGGCGGGTTTGAGAGTCTTGTTAATTTAGAAGGGTGTAAAAC
>CANRWA010000036.1 GCA_947643415.1 uncultured Clostridia bacterium
AGTTGCCGTATAAAAGTTATTTATTTTCGGAAATCCTCTCCAGCAAAAATTTAAGATATCGTTCATCGGTGTCTAGTCCAGTTGCTCTGCGAAAAAGATTTACCGAACGCTCATCCGAAATCTTTTTGATATGAATAAATGGACAATTTTGTATTTTCCTAATTTCTGTCTGAAATCTTGAATTGGAAGTCAACTCGGTATAAACTGCTTCTGGTATCTGGATTTTTCCAAAGGTTTTTTCTAATAAGTCTAAATGACCAATTTTCATGAGAGTAATCAAAGGCGTAGTATCAGATACAACAATCAAATTGCATCTCCTTTTAATGAATGAAACGTTTCCAGGTCTTTATCAAGTTCATTCATAGTCAAATCAAAATATGGAAACCCCAAATTGGCATACAAATCAATTATATCAATTTTATATTTTTGGATCTAATCATTTTATAATTAAAATTAGTTTCTCCAGATTCCTCAAAACCTAATCTTTTGTATAATGCCCCAGCAGGATTTTGTTTAAAATATTGTATTTCTATATCAGTGTCGTTATACTTTTCTAATATACCTTTTAATAACTTAGTTCCAATACCTTTGCCTTGATATTCGGGAACAATACATATATTTCCTACTTCGTAATTGCCGTTTTCTAATACTTCTCCATTATAAAAACCTATATCCTTATTATCATATAGTATTATGTAAGCATTTTCTCCTACTTGATTTATAAAACTCTCAAAATATTTTTGTTGGTCATTTTCTACCCAATCTCCCCAACATTCTTCTACATATTTTTTATATGCATTCTTTTTAACTTGGTAAACAAATCTATAATCATTATTAGTATATTTTCTTAATGTTATATGCTCAATCATTGGTTCATAGATGGCTGAATTGTTTGTTACTAATTCCTTCATTGTTTATCTCCACATTGAAATTTTTTGTGCTGTTCTAAAATAATATTTTTTCCGCATTCAGTTAAAAAAGCAATTCGTAATGCGATCACTTTAATACATATTCAAATCTTTTTGCTGCATATCATCAACTTCGGTTAAGGCTTTAATGTCTTCTAAGTGCCAATCCGTATTCTCGTGATAGAAACACTGTTCCTTGCGTTTTTTAAATATTCGATGAGGCTTTCCTTCTTCTGTGGTGTATGAGTTATCATATATATGGCATATATCACACAAAGGAAGGATCTTATGGATATTGTCCAAAGATTTATCATATCGGCTTATTATTTTATCGACGGGAACGTCGTGTCCACCACTTTCCACACGCAATTTTACTCGTGTGACGTTAATGAGGGGATCTACAGTAATGATATAGTAACAACGAATAAAATACCCGGTTTTCTTACATTTTTCGATGAAATCTACATTGTAGTGAGAAGACAGGACTGTTTCAAAACAAAAATTATTACGATTTTTTAACTGCTCATCTTTTTGTTTTAGTGAAATTTCCAAAGCTTCTATATCAGAACAATGTAAAAATTTTTTAATTTCATCTTGGTTGATATAAGTTGTAAAGGATGGGCGCAACACATCAGTAATCGTGCTTTTTCCGGAACCATTAGGACCAGCAAAGATAATTAATTCAGGTTTTTTTTCGTTCGCTATATCTTTTCCGTTCAACTTTTCCCATTACCTCCCTTTTTCCATCGTTGTGAAGGGCATATACTTCGCCAGAGTCTTTGTCATATACAGCTATTGGTTTATTCATAACCTTTCTTTTTTCAATATCTAATTGGATTGCTTTAGAAATTCTGCGGTTTGTTTCACGGTCTTCCATTTGAGCTTGTGTCATTGCATATCACCTCGCTTGCGTTATACATTGTTGAGCAGGTTTTTATTTTCATTGAGCTAAATCCCTTCAATCTCTCTTCAGATTTTTTGATTCATGATGTCTCACAATACATATCCTCATATGACAGTTTCGTTTAATGAATGGAAAGTTCCTAGGTCTTTATCGAGTTCATTCATAGTCAAATCAAAATATGGAAATCTCAAATTGGCATACAAATCAATTAAATCAAGTTTGGATATACCAAGAATTTCAGCAGCGCGCCCATGTGAAATCGTTCTATTTAAAATATAAGGGTATAAAAGAATCGCATTTTGATGAAGTTTATTATTGTTATTTATATATGGTTTCATATCTTCTGGTATTTCTAATTGAACCGTTACCATATTCATGCTAAGTCACCTCCAAAATGTTATTTTATCTTTACTATATTATATCCCGAAAGAGGGAAAAAGTCTATCAATCTTTCCTAGTTGTGATATTTCCCTAAAGTTGGTTATTCGGCAAATAAGGTTCGGACTTCCCTTTGCCCGAACCTTACATTTAGTGTTTTATATGTTTGTGTTTTGCCAGCTTTGCTCTTTGAATTTTTGCTAGAACCTTTTTTTGCAAGAGTCCTCCCAGCTGCGCCTACCCACCAAGATGTACAGCCATGTGATTATCCTGCTATCTTTTAATTGAAATTCTTTCTTTATCATTATATAATTACAATCATATATATTACAAACAAAGTAAAAATATTTACTCGAAATATGGAGGGGGGAATGATCAGTGTATTGCTATAAAAAGTATTGTCGGGGAATTTTAAAAGAAATTTACAACTTTTGTTTCAACCATATGGATGGTGTGAACCATATCCCCAATTTTTAGGACAGCCGAGTGATAAACCATTAGCAATGTTTGCAGAACTTTATCATGAGACAATAGGTGGAAAAATAAATTTAGATGGGGTAAAAAATTTAGAATTTATAATATTAAGAGAATTAGGTATTGATGTTGGAATAAGAATTTTCAGTCTTAAGGGAAAAGGGAATAAATATGAGGATATAGTACTTCCTGATAAGTTTAAAAAATGTCAAGATGGTAATTTTGTCTCTCTCATTTATATATTGAATGAAACAAGGGAAACAGGAATTTTTGATTATTTGGAATGTGATTTTGAAGAATTTAAATCATCAATTAATCTAAAAAATACAAATGATGATATTTTTCAAACAGTTCGCTATTTGGGGAGAATTCTAATATGTGATATAGTTAATGACTATATTACATCAACAAGTTTATCCATTAATGAAAATGGAGATTTTGTTATGGAAATAGGGGATAAGTTTCTAATGAATATAATTTTTGATGAGCTGGCAGTTCTTTGTCAGTTTTATGAAACTCGTAAATGCAAATTCAGAAAATATCAAATACGAGAGGGGCGAAGATCAAAAAGAGAGAGGTCATGTTAGAAAATCTCCCCAATCTGTTAGAAGAAAAATCCTCAGATTTCATTTCCCAGCCACAAGATGTTGAAGAAACCTGATATACAAAAAAATAAAACCGTTGGTGGCAATTTTGCTAAAACCAACGGTTTTCAATACTCCCGGCGGGAATCAAACCCACAACTGCCCCTTAGGAGGACAGCGGTAGAAATTTTCTGTAGTGCTGACGGTTGTTGTAAAATGTCTGTAAATAGCCGGATTTCCGTGGGTTGTGGACGATACTTGTAGAGTCGGGTCTTATGCAGGTGGATCAATATATGCTGTCTTTCTCGGGGTTTTGTTAGAAAGGTGTTAGAAGCCGAACATTTTGCGGATTTCTTCATCGGAAGGCTCCGGTTCATCTTTTTCATATTTTTCTGCAGTGTAATCACCATTTCCTCCATGATCAAATTGTTCAAGAAAGCGTAACATACCGGTTACACCAAGAGATTCCTTTAAAGCATTTAAACCATTTTTTTGTATTTCTGCATTTGTTGTAGCATCACGTTTTGTAGTAATCATTGATCAGTCGCATCCTTGAATAATTTGATTTTCTATTTTTTTACAAAAGAAGCCTTTTCATCTTCTGTTAAATCGATTACTTTAACACCCTTTTTTTTCGCGTATTTAATAAGACCACGTAAATCTAATTTAATATCCGGGCATTGACTGAGTAAGATAGGACCTTGCATAGAGCTTAAACTATCTTTATATTTTTTCATCTGTCCATTCATAATCATACACCTCCATAATTTCTAATGCATTTGTTTCGTCTATGGCAAATTGATAAGGATGAAGTATGCCAATAGATTCAGCGTTAAACACAGTTATATAATGTTTTAATAATTCCTGATTTGCTGCAAATCCATATAAATAGCCATCAAAACCATTGTCAACAGACTTTTTTGCTGCAATTGCAAAAAGATGTCCCCCTACACCCAAATATTTTATATTATCATTAAGTAATTTATTATTATCGGGACTGGTACACATCCAGGTAATATATAATGCTTTCATATCATAGTTAGGCGCAACAGCTACTAATCCCTGAATATCAACTGATCCTTCCACAACGAGTGCAAATATTTCATTTTCATTTGCAAGTTCAGCCCAATTTGTATACCAGCCATTTCGGGCATTATATTTTTTCAAAAATGATTTTCTTTTAATTTGTATCACTTCGGTTTGAACTAATTCACCAGTTCGGGAATCCTTTAAACATGGTGTAAATTCGTCAATCATAACATTAATCATATCAATACCTCGTTTATATTGCTTAAATTCTTTTATTTTATTATACAATTATTAAAAGGAAAAGTCTAAGTCTTTCTTTCCTATGTATTTGGAAACAAATGTTGAAGTCCATCCACTTTTAATTTTAATTGTTGAATTAGGACACTTTTTATCTTATTAGTGTCTTTAAAATCCATAATAAATTTTCTTAGTAAGTTACGAAGAAAATGAAGCTTATTGTCGGAGTCCTGAATTGATTTACCTTCATGAACATAATTACTACGTTCAAAATAACATAATTTTATTTTTTGATATATATGAAATATCTCTTCATCGGAATCACCGAAATATACAGCACTTCGTTTAGCTAACTTTTCTTTTTTGCACTTTTCTTTTTTCAGAAAGATCATTTCAAATGCAGTAATCAATATTATAAGAGCTTTTTCATCATCCAATATAAATGATGAGTCAAAAAAATCATATACCCGATATACCCAGTTATTGATAAAGGGATAGGGGGTGGTGAAATAATTTTGGATTAATTCAAGTTGGTTGTTATTTATAGAAAAAGGTACATTTATTTTTTTAATTGCACGGTCTATATGTGGAATGGTTCCCACGGTTCTTCTATTTTCAAGAGATGTTAATATGTATCTGAATTCTGAAAAATGGAGAGTGCAGTCGCATACTAGGCGAATTAAGCGAATCTGGCGGTCTAGTTGTGTGAGTAATTCAAATATAAATTGCTGTTCACAACCTAACTCTGAAATTTCCTGTTCAGATATGTTGAATTGAGATTCTATAGTTATTATGGTTAAATCTTCATCTAAACAAGCTTCTTGATATTTTCTTCGTAATCCCATAGGAGTTTCGTCAAAAAACGTAAGCAGAGTTTGTTCCCCTAAAAATCGCTTATTAAACTTATAATTATCCTGCAGATTTATTTTAAGCAGGTCTACGCTTGCATTATACATTATTGAGCAGGTTTTTACTTCCATTGTGCTAAATCCTTTCAATCTCTTTTTAGATTATTTGGTTCATGATGTCTCAAAAGCATACCCTCATATGGCAGTTCCTTTTAATGAATGGAAAGTCTCTAGGTCTTTATCAAGTTCATTCATAGTCAGATCAAAATACTGAAACCCCAAACTGGCATACAAATATAAAAAGTTTGTAATTTTTCAGTAGCGATACAATACTGGTCATCTTATATTCGTCAAATTTGCTTAAAAGGATGGTATGTTTCCTACCGTAATGCTATCATAACATTTAGCACTTTTTTCATACGTAGTTTCATTATTTTCATTGTATCAGAACAACATACATTTTACAATTGCTTTCTCTTATTATTTCACCGTTCCTTTAGGCTTGGCTGCACGATTCGTGAAAGTAACTACACAATACACCGAATTTGTATATTGTGTAGTTATTTGCTTATATTTGTATCCAGACCTCAAGCAACTCTTCCAGTTCTTTCCAGGTGAGAAATCCTAAATTCTCATATGTGAGGTAAATTTTCCACATCTTAGAGATAATCTTTTCCTTATGTATGAGAAAATCGCAGACACATTCAGGTATCTGGCCATTTTCAGAAAAGAAAATCATGGCGCAATCATAAAAATGGATTTTGTCACACATATTTAATATGGTCCGTTTGTCACAGAGAAGTGTTTGGTTTGTAAAATCTTCCCATTCTTTAAGGATTTTCTGTTTGAGTCTATCATTTTTACTGTCAGGTTGTTTCAATTACTTCACCTTCCTCCATATCTATGATATCCTCTGACTCCATCTCTGACATATCTGGTGCGAATTCTGTTTTGATGGTACAATCATTACTCAAGGCTCTCTGAAAATCTGATTTTAATGGTGCATATTTCAACACTTTTTTGATTACGGTTTTCTTTGCCATTTCTTCATAGTTGGTATTCCATGGTGAATAGGCAGAGGATATCCCTTTACTGTACTTTAATGCAAAACTGTCGATATCTGGCCCTGCTCATTACTTCAAATCCATATCCTCCATTATCCAGCCTGAACAGGGCATAAAAAGCAACTGCCTCCCCGCGGTCGGACAGTGCCGGAACATGTACCAGATCACTGTTTAGTCCAAGGGAGTAATGGAACTTATCGTTTTCATAGACAGCCTGTGCCTGTACGGTCTGTACCATTCCATTCCGGTATACAAGGTCCAGAAGTCCTTTATAACCGATCTGGAACTGGCACTCCAGAACCCCCTTGTTTTTGTAAGGGATCAGGTATGCCTGACCCAGTGTGTATTTGGTTCCAACCCTAACTGGGCAGCACTCATTAAAGCTCCCAGAAACGACATCTGGGTGCACTCTGCCAGTTTGGGAGTGTTGTTGAGTGCATTTAGTGCCATTCTGGTGAACCGTTCAGGCGTGATGACACTTGGCAAAGCCCTGGCAATTTCTGGTTCCAGGGCTTTGATCATGTCTGCAATCGACATACTTTTACGTAGTTTTATTTGTTCTGTGTTTCCGGCTTTTTTAGCCAACTCGTTTTTTACATTTCCTTTCTTTTAATTGAAATTTTTTCCTGATCAGGATATAATTATAATCATACATATTTCGGACAAAGTAAAAATGTTTACTTGAAATATGGAGGGGGAATGATCAGTGTATCGCTATAAAAAAGTATTGTCGGGAAATTTTAAAAGAAAAGAAGTAAGAACAATTTCATATATTGTTGAGGAAAAGAAGGATATAAGTCCGCGTCAGATAGAGTTTTCGGATAGTCAAAAAAGCAAATTGATTGAAGAATTTATTTCTAAGGATTTTATAAATATTGATGAGATTCTTGAGTTTACAAAAAAATATGGACCAATTTTTAGTATGCGATTAGAAGCATTTAAGGCAAGTGTTGAGGCAAAAGGGGATAATTATCTTTTAGAAGTAGATGAGGACTATCAACTAAAGGAAATATTTGCGTCTTCGGAATATGAATTTAGAATATGTGATATAGTTAATGACTATTACATCAACAAGTTTATCCATTAATGAAAATGGAGATTTTGTTATGGAAATAGGGGATAAGTTTCTAATGAATATAATTTTTGATGAGCTGGCAGTTCTTTGTCAGTTTTATGAAACTCGTAAATGCAAATTCAGAAAATGTCATAAGTATTTTATAGCAAAAAAAGGGAAGGAAAAAAATTATTGTTGCAAGGATTGTGCAGACAAAGAGATAAAATATCAAATACAAGAGGGGAGAAGATCAAAAAAAGAAACCGTTGGTGGCTATTTGCCAAAAACCAACGGTTTTTCAATACTCCCGGCGGGAATCGAACCCACAATTCACCCTTAGGAGGGGCGTGTTATATCCATTTAACTACGAGAGCAGAACATATGCCCAATCTGGAAAATGCGAGCATATGTATTATAACCTATTACAGATATTTTTTCAATACCTCAATTTTATCAAGTTTTTCCCATGGAAGATCCAAATCATTTCGGCCAAAATGTCCATAGGCGGCTGTCTGTTTATAAATTGGCTGGCGCAGGTTCAGCATCTGGATGATTCCTGCCGGGCGCAAGTCAAAGTTTTCAGTGATGATGTCCACCAGTTTTTCCTCTGGAAGTCTGCCTGTTCCAAATGTGTCAATGCGGATGGAAGTCGGTGAGGCCACACCGATGGCATAAGATAACTGGACTTCTGCCCTGTCACAGAGACCTGCTGCCACGATATTTTTGGCAACGTAGCGGGCTGCATAGGCAGCAGAACGGTCTACTTTTGTCGGGTCTTTTCCAGAAAAAGCGCCACCACCGTGGCGTGCCCAGCCGCCGTATGTATCTACAATGATCTTACGGCCAGTGACACCACTGTCGCCATTTGGACCACCGATCACGAAACGGCCAGTTGGGTTGATGTATATTTTAGTATCCTCGTCAATGAGTTCTGCAGGAAGAACAATATCAATAACATATTTGCGGATGTCATTCTGGATCTGTTCCCAGGAAACATCTTCGCTGTGCTGGGAAGAAATAACAACAGCATCCAGGCGTTTTGGCTTATTAGCTGCATCATATTCAACAGTGACCTGGGATTTTCCATCCGGACGAAGGTAAGGGAGCGTCCCGTCTTTGCGGACAGCAGAGAGCTGCTTTGAAAGTTTGTGTGCCAGGTAGATCGGGTAAGGCATATAGTCGTCGGTCTCATTTGTAGCGTAGCCGAACATCATTCCCTGGTCGCCGGCACCAATGGCATCAATCTCACTGTCTGTCAGTTTGGATTCCAGCGCTTTATCTACACCCATGGCAATATCCGAGGATTGTTTGTCTAGGGCAACCATAACTCCACACAGATTACCATCAAATCCTTTTTCTGTTGTATCATATCCGATCTCACAGATTGTTTCTCTGGCAAGTTTCTGAATATCAATCTGTGCCTTGGATGAAACTTCACCCATAATCAGGACAAGTCCGGTGGTGATGGCTGTCTCGCAGGCAACACGGCTCATTGGATCCTGTTCAAGAAGGGCATCTAAAATTGTATCAGAAATCTGGTCACAGATTTTATCCGGATGTCCTTCGGTTACAGATTCTGATGTAAAAAGTATCTTTCCCATTATATATCCTCCTCAGTTATTTTTAAATAAGTTAATTTTCCTATTCTTAATATTCTACTATAAGAAGAAATTGACGTCAAGGAGATAAAAATCATTTATAAAAGCGTTTTTGACTCTGGCAAGAAGTGGGGAGTAAAAAATTTCCAGAGAAATTTGTCACTTTTTGTAAAAAAAGGGTAGAATTTATTTGAAATAATGTTATAATAAGCAAAAGATAAAGAAAATATAAAAATTCAATAGGATAAAAGACGGAGAAATTTATGCAGAAGAGATTAAAGCAGTGCCTGGAATGGATGGTCATTTTAGAGGCTGTGGCAGGTGTTCTTGTGATAACTGCCTTTATCACACTGTATATAATTCAGGATAAAGAAGTATATTTCCTGAAATGGATCCTTGGTTTCTCGATTATAACAAATATTGCTGCCATGATTCTTTTTCTGGTGGTCATGGGCAAATGGCTGAACCGTTATATCGCAATAGTACTTAATGAGATGGATCTGGTTCAAAATCAGTCGGATCAGTTGAACCCGGAGATTATCAGTAATATTACACATGACCTTAAAACACCTCTTACAGCGATCAAAGGATATGCGCAGGGGATATTGGATGGTATTGCCAGTACACCGGACCGGATGAATAAATATGTAATGACGATACGGAATAAAGCAGATGATATGGCGGGATTGGTGGATGAACTGTCATTTTTTGCACATATTTCCCAGAGTGATCTTGAGTATAACTGGCAGAGTATAAATGCAAGAGATTACTTTAGTGAGTGTATCAGCCAGTTGGCACTGGACCTGGAGTTGAGAAATATAAACCTGATCTATCGTTTTGATATCAGTTCATCCCTGATGATACAGATAGATGAAGAGAAACTTAGAAGAGTTATCAATAATATAATAGGAAATGCCGCCAAATACATCCAAAAAGATAATGGGATTGTATTTGTTTATATAGAAGAAACAGAAGAGGAACTGGTCGTTCATGTAACAGATAATGGCATCGGAATTGCAGAAGAAGAACTGGTTCGAATTTTCGAACGCTTTTACCGGACAGATAATTCCAGAAATTCTAAGACTGGCGGAACGGGTCTTGGTCTGGCGATCGCAAAGAAGATTATGGAGGACCATAATGGGAAGATCTGGGCGGAAAGTGAGATCGGCAAAGGAACAAGAATATCTTTTTCCCTGCCGAAGAATGACAAGTAGAGGAAGAATTTAGAGTATTGGAGTGATTTTTATGAAAAAAATATTGATAATTGAAGATGAGCTGCAGATTGCTGAACTGGAAAAAGATTATCTGGAACTAAGTGATTTTGATGTGACCATTGAGACGGATGGTGTGGAAGGTGAAAAAGAAGCAATGAGTGGTAAATATGATCTTCTAATACTTGACCTGATGCTGCCGGATAGGGATGGATTTGAGATTTGCCGCAGGTTCCGCGATCATTTTCAGCAGCCTGTTATCATGTTATCTGCGAAAAAAGAGGATATTGACAAGATCCGTGGACTGGGGATTGGGGCCAATGATTATATGACAAAACCATTTAGTCCCAGTGAACTTGTGGCAAGGGTAAAGGCACATTTGAGCCACTATGATGCTTTGGTAAATCAAACTGTGGAAAAGAATATTGAGAATGAGATAATCGAGACAGGAGAACTCCGGATTGATAAGACAGCACGGAGGGTATTTATCCGAAATCAAGAAAAGAGTTTTACGACAAAAGAGTTCGATCTTTTATATTTTCTCGCGAAAAACCCGGATCATGTTTTTCCCAAAGAAGAATTATTTCAGAAAATATGGGGATTTACATCTGTCGGGGATATTGCCACTGTGACGGTGCATATTAAGAAGATTCGAGAAAAAGTGGAAAAAGATACTTCTAACCCAGAGTATATTGAGACTATCTGGGGAGTGGGATATCGTTTTAAGGCGCAGAATTAATTATTTTTTATCAAATAGAGACTCACGGCCAGACATAATTTAGTGAAAGAGGGAGATAATAGAATGGCGGATTGTTTTGGAAAAAGCAGTTCGTCATTTTTGATGCAAAGGAGAACGGGTCATGAATACACGGTACTGGATTCTTGGAGGGACAGTCCTTCTTCTCTTTCTTGTGTTTCGTTTTTTGCTGCCACTTATTCTTCCTTTTGTCCTGGCTTATTTTTGTGCAAAGATGGTATCTCCAGCGATCCATTTTTTTACTGAAAAGTTAAAATGGAAGAAAAAGGTTACCGTAATTCTTATTGTGATAGTGACAGTAGGAGCGATCATCGGTTTTATTGGATATATTGGAAGTCTTGCCATAGGCCAGTTAATCCTGTTGCTCCAGAAAATCCCAGTCTATGAGCAGATGGCTGACCAGACATTGGAAGAGTTCTGCTGCCGATGTGATCAGGTACTGGATCTGGCAGTAGGGACCAGCTATCAGTATCTGGAGGCACAGACAACACAGATGTATGAAAGCATTGGTAATGATATTCTTCCCAAACTTTCTTCCTGCGCAACTGATATACTGAAGTGGGCAGCAGGTGCCGGGAGCGGTATTTTTATATTTTTTGTATCAACACTGCTGATCCTGTTAGATGATTCGTTTCCCAGAGTACCAAAGAGATTCCGCCCTTTTGTGAAACGGCTGAAAAGTGCTGGACTTGCTTATATTAAGGCACAGGGGATCATTATCTTTCTGATCGCAGTTGCGATGACATTGGGGTTATTGTTGATGAAAAACAGTTATGCCATTCTTTTAGGAGTTGGCATTGCTGTTTTTGACGCAGTTCCCGTTCTGGGGAGTGGTATCATCCTTGTCCCCTGGGCGCTGATACAGATTGCCAGAGGAGACTTTTTCGGTGCTTCTGTTCTGATCACGTTATTTGTTATCGCTACATTTCTGCGGGAGATTTTGGAGCCAAGGCTGCTGGGGAAAGAACTGGGTATGAAACCGCTCTTCGTACTGATCGCTGTCTATGTGGGTGCAAAGCTTTTTGGGATTGGAGGAATTCTGCTTGGACCTGTAGCTTTGACTGTATTAAAGGCAACCGATGATGTAATAAAAGAGAATCGGATTACTCCCTGACATCAATGACTGCTATGGTGGTATCCCCCTTCTTTGCCTGTTCAAAAACGGCTGCTGCCAGCTTTTCAAATTTACCGGCAGAAGAGCTGGCACCACTCAGGGCATCGACTTTTGCTGCATTTTGGTTTTCAAAGAACTGTCTGGCATAATTTCGTGTATATTCATTTGGATAGGTTCCTTTTGCCTTATCCATATTTCTCATATATGCCATATCCCAGGATTTGATAAATCCACTGGAATTTTTTGCATTGTATTCAACGGATACAATATTTCCTTTCATAACGCAGACAGATACAAATTCCTTCCAGCCATGGTCATATTCGGAAGTTTCCGCTTTATAATACCCATCTTTTAATCTGTCTGAACCATTGCAGGAAATAAGTAGTATACAGGAAACAAGAACGATCAAAATGCCACATGTTTTAATTTTTTTCATATCTTTCGTCCTCCCGTAATTTAAAGTTATCGGATATCTGGCGCAGATTCTGTGCCTGGGTATTCAGTTTCTGGCTTGCTGTCGTACTTTCATAACTTGCATCAAGATTCTGTTGTGCGAAATCCCGGATCTGGTTTATCTGACCTGATATATTGGAGAGTGATTGTTTCTGGACCGCAACACTCTCAGCCAACTGCCCGGTGATCACAGAGATCCGGCTGGATACTTCCTCGATATCATGGAAAGAAGAAGCGGCCTTCTTTGCGTATGTGGTTCCCTGTTCCACCGCCTGCAGGGAGTTTGAAATCATATCTGCAGTACGTTTGGAAGAGTCTGCACTTTGTTCAGCCAATTTCCTCACTTCATCCGCGACGACAGCGAATCCGGTTCCGGCAGTGCCGGCCTGTGCCGCTTCAATGGATGCGTTCAGGGCCAGGAGATTGGTACGGTTTGAAATGGCTTCCAAAAGCTCATTTATCTTTGTGATCTCTATTGAATTCCGGTTGATCTCGTCCATGGCATGCAGAAGATTTGCCATATTTTCATTGCCCGCCCCGATACTCTTCTTCGCTGTTTCCACAAGGGAGCTGACCTGGTCAGTATTCTCATTTACCTCCTGGATATTCTGCTCGATGGCAGAGGTCTCATCCGACAATACATTTAGTGAGTTGGATTGTTCTGTGGAACCATTGTGTACCTGTCCGGCACTATCTGAGACCGTTCCGGCTGTCTGTAGTACTTCATCGGAAGATTTTTTGATCGCTTTGAATATATTGTTCAGGGAATCAATGATCTTGTTCAGGGATTCCTTCATTATAATAAAGTCACCGTCAAAATCATCACTTACCTCCAGTTTAAAGTTGCCGCCGCACATATCTTCCAGAATATCTGACAGTTCAGAAATATAACCATTAATATTGCTTATTGTATTATTCAGGGCCACGGATAAGACCTCTGTCTCATCTTCTGTGTGGATGATCTCTGTTGGAGTTTTCAGATCTCCCTTTGCCAACAGCCCGATCCGTCCGGTGACACTTTTGAGTGATGTCTGTATCCGGGCAGAGAACCGCAGGGTGATCATTATGGCGAGGGCAATGAGTATCCCGGTAATAAGAATACTGATGAGAATACTGATATTGGCAGGACCCATAAAGTCCCCACGGGGGACGATGATGGTGAGATACCATCTTGTTCCGTTAATGGGAGCATAACCGACATAATTTGATTTCATGGCAGTGACACCGATTTCTCCTGAAGAAACCTTTTCAACAATACCATTTATGCCTGTAATCTCTGCAAGGCCTGCGTGCTCTTTGACAAGTTCTGTGTCACGGGTTCCCATAATGTTGCCACTGGCATCTGTAATATAGGCAGTACCGTTGGCACTGAGGTTAATATTGCTGAGGACATCGTTTAGAACATCATACTTATAACTGCCAACGAGATAGTATAATAGTTCCTCACCTGATAAGATGGGCATGCCAATGGCAAATTCAAGATCCCCATCAGAGGAAGTAACATCATCGATCACAAGGTTCTGTGTCTCCTTTAAAAGGGGAAACATAGTTTTGTCCTCAATGGAAGCAGGGCAGTTGTCATTGCCGACAGAAAGTTTACCGCTGGCATCATAAATTCCAAGCCAGACAAACTCAATGCCTGTCTGTGCCTTATTCAGAACAATTTCCTTATCCATAAGGGAACTGGATCTTCGTGTGATGACTTCATTATCGCCAATCATAAAGATCCGGTCAGCCAGCATATGTATATTTCCCTCTATGCTTTGTGAAGTAGTTTTAATGGTAGAAGGCAGTATATCTTCCATTATATTATCAGTAAGGGTTTTCATGGAAACTGCCATGACTGATACGAGTATCAAAGCCAGCACGATTACAATGGTAATGGTGTTTTTAATGATTTTTTTACTAATATTCTTTTTCAAAATGGTTTCCTCTTTCATTTATGTTTGCTCATCGGGTTCAGATTGGCGTCGCTGAACTGGAATCACCGGAAATAGTGGATTAATTTTTTAACCAGAGACTCATTCCTGAACCATGGTTTCCAAAAGGGCGTTTATTGAAGCCGAGTTTTTCATAGAAAGGTTCTTTATTCATGGCAGACATAAGGTTTACCATAATGGTCTCACCATCATTGACCTGATCTTTCAGCCAGGAAAGGACTGACTCAATGATACGTCTGCCAAGCCCATTGGACTGGTATTCAGGGCGCACGATAACATCACAGATAAAATATACATACCCTCCGTCTCCTACGACTCTTGCCATGCCGATGGGTTTTGTTCCATCCATGGCAATCAGTGTGTAGAGTGAGTTGTTCAGTGCGGTTGCCGCCCGGTTAGGGCGTATCGTGATGAAATCCACACTTGCGCGAAGCTTGTTGTATTCTTCAATTGTGATGGTGTGGGTAAAGGTGATGCCGTCTATCATGTTAAACTCCATATTGTAGTAAAGTTTGTTTCAAAGCCTGCATTTTAAAGCCGGGCTTTTATACAAATTGATTGGTGATCTCATCATATTGGTAGTCTATGGAAGAAAGGGTTTCCCTGAGGTTCTCTTCATTTACATCATAAGTTTCACAAAATTCTTCCAGAGTCGCAAAATGATCACGCAGTTTTGTGTTCACATAACTCAATAATATTATCGGGTCCTGTGGTATGTCCAATTCTGACACCTCCATAATTATGTAGTAAAAATCTCATAAATTTGTTTTTATTGTACATAGAAAAGGGATTTGTTGTCAACCCTAACCTTATACATTTTGAGGAGGGAAAAGTAACGTAACATTAATTATTAGAAATGAGGGGTGCTGTAATGCAAAAATCAGAATTTTCAAAGGATTTTGATAAAAATAAACAGAGGATCGATACTCTTCTGAATATTGAGAAGAGTTTTGACCTGATGTACCGGGTGGTGACGATAGGTGGTAAGAAGGCTTGTTTTTACATTATTGATGGTTTCTGTAAAGACGAAGTTATGGAGAAGATATTAGAATTTCTCTATAAGATTACACCAGAAGAGATGCCTGGGACGGCACATGATTTTCTGAAAGAGAAACTCCCTTACGGGGAGATTGATCTGGTCAGGACAGAAAATAACCTGATCCAGAGGCTTTTATCCGGAGTGCCTATTCTTTTGGTGGAAGGATATACGGAGCTTTTGGCGATGGATTTCCGTACTTATCCGGCGAGAAGTGTGGATCAGCCGGAGAAGGATAAAGTGATGCGGGGGTCCAGGGATGGTTTTGTGGAGACAATCGTATACAATACAGCGCTGATCCGGCGCCGTATCCGTTCTACGGATCTTGTGATGGAGATGCACACGGTGGGAAAGAGTTCCCGGACTGATGTGGTGATGGCCTATATGGGGAACCGGGCAGAGCCGGAGATGCTGGAAAATATCCGGCAGCGCATCGATGCCATCGATATTGATGCCCTGACCATGAACCAGCAGAGTCTTGCAGAGTGCCTTTATCAGCACAAGTGGTATAATCCCTTTCCGAAATTTAAGTTTTCTGAGCGGCCAGATACGACAGCGGCAAGTATCCTGGAGGGAAGCATTGCCATATTGGTAGATAATTCCCCTTCGGCAATGATCCTGCCAACTTCTGTGTTTGACATTGTGGAAGATGCAGATGATTATTATTTTCCTCCGGTGACAGGAACTTATCTGCGTCTGTCCCGCATGATTATCAATTTCGCCGCTGTGGTGCTGACTCCATTTTTCCTGCTTCTCCTTATGCATCCGGAATGGATACCAGAGTGGCTGGAATTTATCAAGATCAATGATCCCATCAATGTACCAATCTTCCTGCAGATGCTGATTCTGGAATTTGCCATTGATGGCCTGAAGCTTGCCTCCCTGAATACACCAAATATGCTCAGTACCCCATTGAGTGTGGTGGCCGGTATCGTTCTGGGAGATTATACGGTAAGTTCCGGGTGGTTCAATGCGGAGATCATGCTGTACATGGCATTTGTCGCTGTGGCAAATTATACACAGGTTAGTTTCGAACTGGGATACGCGCTGAAGTTTATGCGGCTGATCCTAATCTGTGCCACGGCGGCATTCGGTCTGTGGGGATTTGTGGGTGGACTGCTCTTTGTGGTGATCTGTGTTGTGTCAAATAAGACCATCAGCGGAAAAAGTTATATCTATCCCATTCTGCCATTTAACAGGAAGCAATTTCTTCGGAGATTCTGCCGGGTCAGCCTGCCACGCAGTGAGGAATAAGGCACTTACAAAAGTGCCCGTATCTCTTCGATCTCTTCTTTGTACGGAGGGTAAGATTTCTTCTTATCCTCCGGATCTTTATAGTAAGGTGTCTCAAGGATCTTTGGAATATTTTCAAAACGTGGGTCGCGGATCACCTGCATCAGGGCATCGGCGCCGATAAAGCCTTTGCCGAAATTCTCATGGCGATCCTTGTGGGCGCCTTTTTCATTTTTGCTGTCATTGATGTGGAAGGCAGCGATCTGATCCAGGCCAAGGATCTTGTCAAATTGTTCCATAACTCCATTATAATCTCCAATGATATCATACCCTGCATCACTGACATGGCAGGTGTCAAAGCATACCCGGAGCTTATCGGGATAGAGGCAGCCATTATAGATCGCTTTCAATTCCTCAAAGGTACGACCGATTTCACTGCCTTTTCCTGCCATAGTTTCCAGCGCCACATAGACAGGGGTTTCTGCGGTCAGTACTTCATTCAGGCCTTTGACGATCTGGGCAGTACCTGCTTCTGCCCCGGCACCTACATGGGCGCCTGGATGAAGGACAAGGACCTCTGCTCCCATGGCAGCAGTGCGCTGGATCTCTTTTTCCAGGAATTCTACTGCCAGGGTAAATGTCTCTGGCTTGACAGTATTGGCAAGGTTAATGATATAAGGGGCATGGACAATGAAATTATGCATGCCGTTTTCTTCCATCAGTGCCCTGGCGGCTGGGATATTCAGTTCTTCAATATCTTTGCGGCGGGTATTCTGGGGCGCTCCTGTGTAGACCATAAAGGTGTTTGCGCCATAGGAAAGTGCCTCTTTTACGGAATTCAGCAACATATCTTTTCCATTCATGCCAACATGTGACCCAATTAATAACATAATGATACCTCTTTCTATTTTCTATTGCTTTTCGATTTGAAATGCAATAAAATTATAACATAAATCTGGATATGGAGGTACAGAAAATTATGAATTTGATCAGTAAAGACAAAGTTTCTCTTGGCGTGTGCTACTATCCGGAACACTGGCAGGAGACAGAATGGGAAAATGATCTGCAGCGTATGCTGGCAAATGGGATCAAGACAGTCCGTATTGCGGAGTTTGCCTGGAATCTGATTGAGCCGAAAGAGGGGGTATTTGATTATTCCTTCTTCGACCGGTTTCTTGATGTGGCAGAGAAGACAGGAATGCAGGTGATCTTCTGTACACCGACAGCGACACCGCCGGCATGGCTTACGAAAAAATATCCTGAGGTATTGAATGCAACGATGGAAGGTGTCGTATATCAGCATGGATTCCGCCGTCATTATAATTATAATTCACCTAAATACCAGGAATTGTCACGGCGCATCGTGGGAAGGACTGCGGCACATTATGCCAGCCGCTCCTGTATCGTGGGCTGGCAGATTGATAATGAGTTCAACTGTGAGGTGGCAGAATTTTATTCAGAGAGTGATGCTGCTGCCTTCCGGGAATTTTTAAAGAAGAGATATGGAACATTGGATGCCCTGAATGAAGCATGGGGAACTGTGTTCTGGAACCAGACCTATACAGCATGGGACGAGGTGGATGTGCCCCGGGCTACCCCGACAAACCGTATAAATCCACACAGAAAGCTGGATTTTTATCGGTTTATCTCAGACAGTGCGTGCCGGTTTGCAAAGATGCAGAGTGATATCCTGCGCAGATATGTGAAAAAGGAAGACTTCATTACAACAAACGGCATCTTTGGCAATCTGGATTCTCATCGTATGACAGAGGAAAGCCTGGATCTTATGATGTATGATTCCTATCCGAATTTCTCTTATTGTCTTGGGCTGTATCAGGAAGAGGATCCTACGAAAGACAGGAACTGGAGTAAACATCTGTCGGAGGTGCGTTCCATCTCTCCGCATTTTGGCGTTATGGAACAGCAGTCCGGTGCCAATGGCAGCATGGAGATGATGGCGCCCGTGCCAAAGCCAGGGCAGATGACTCTCTGGACGATGCAGAGTATCGCCCATGGAGCCGATTTTGTCAGCTATTTCCGCTGGCGTACAGCCACCATGGGAACAGAAATGTACTGGCATGGCATTCTGGATTATTCCGGGAGGGACAACCGCAGGCTCGCAGAAGTAAAGGATATCTCGGGGAAGCTGGAACAGATGGATGGGATCGCAGGCAGCAGTTATGATGCTTCTGTAGCTGTTCTGCGGGATTATGATAATATATGGAATGGGCAGGCAGATGTGTGGCAGAGAAATTTGGACGAGACAAGCATATGGGGACTATACCAGGCATGCCAGCATACCCATACGCCATATGATTATGTGTACATAGATCATTGTAAGAAAGATGGGCTGGATAAATATAAGGTAGTTTTCTATCCACACGGTGCGATCTTTACAGAAGAAAGGGCTGAGATCCTGCGCCACTATGTAGAGCAGGGCGGTACACTTGTATTTGGCTGCCGTACTGCATATAAAGATATCCATGGCATCTGTGTGACGGATACGCTGCCGGGACTGGTCAGTGAGCTTGCGGGTGTAGATATCCCGGAATATACTGCAGTGGCACCAGATATCAGATCCGTCACGGCGATGTGGGGAGATACTGCTCTCAGGACA
Source organism: uncultured Clostridia bacterium (assembly GCA_947643415.1). GTDB lineage: Bacteria > Bacillota > Clostridia > Lachnospirales > Lachnospiraceae > Eubacterium_F. The sequence continues at coordinate 19,440 of CANRWA010000036.1, forward strand.
ACCCTTTTTAATGACCAGCTTGTGGCCATTGGTGAAGCGAAAACCGTGGCAGAGTATAGTGAGGGATATTATCAGGGTGCAGGGGCATTGGTCCACAATCATGTAGGCAGGGGTGAGACGTATTATTATGGATCTGTCTTTACGGCTGATGCAGCCCAGGTATTTTTGGAAAAACTGGAAGTGGCAGAGCCTTATAATGGAATCATAACAGCGCCAGAAGATATTGAGGTTGCCATGAGAAAGAGTGAAATGGATGGATTGGATCAGAAATTTATGTTTGTACTGAATTATTCTGCGGAAGAGCAGATGATCATGCTGCATAAGAAACTCCGGAATGTGTATACGGGAGAAATGGAAACAGGGGAGCAGACGCTTTCTGGATATGGTACAATAGTGTATGAGGTTGTGGGGTAATTAGAATCTATTCGGTTTTAGGTAGTGCCCGTCGGAATTTTTGGTAATTCTGACGGGTGTTTTTTGTTGTATTTATGGTAATTTAGTGTGAAAGTCGCCCGATTATGTCATGAGTCGACTTTATATGCAATATCTATTGAAAAGTAAATGAGATTGCGGTATTTTATATTAAACTATAATGGCAGAAAAAATTTGAAAGTCAGTTTGAAAGATAAAGCTACAGGAATCTACACTTTGCATCTGAAAAAACTGTTTGCCATCCCAGAACCAGTGGGAATTAGTGGACAGGATAAATATACTCTGACCTGGGACTCAGTGAGAAATGCAGAGGAGTATCCTGTCTATGAGGATGGAAAGAAGATCCAGGAGATCATTGTGAGGGGAACATCTTGCGAATATATATACCAATGAGACCAGAGGGAAGATCCTTGGTTTCACTGTGACAGCGAGAGAGAATACTGTCCTCACAGGAGAACCTTCCCGAATGATCTATAATACAGACAATCAGTCAGAGTGGGTGTACACCACACCAATGAAAGCAAAGAGAAAAAACAGTTCCGTGATCACATGGGATAAAAAGATCAATGTGCTGGGTGGGGAAAATGCCACAGGGACATTAAAAAGCTTTGCTGTGTATGATACCGAGAAGAAGACATGGGAGCCATTGCCAGATTATCCTGGTACTGATACAGGAATCTGCAAGGCAGCTATGACATCTTTTAATAATGAGATCCTGGTGATCGGAGGCCAGACGGGCACAAATGCAGGAGCCTGGACAAAGGCTGGGGAAACGAACAGATTAGAGAGCTATTAGTTTAAAACAGATACATGGGAGAGCACCATATTGCCAGGTACCAGCACCATTATTGATGCAGCCAGCATGGATAACCGGGTATTTGTGCTGAAAGAGGATGGGAGGAAGATGTACTGGCAGGAATATCTCCCAGAAGAAAGACGCAGGCACCCCATGTCCTTCAGCGGCATCTGACAAATATCAGGCGTCTGCCATTATCAGCGGTAAGATCTACATGGTAAAAGAGGAAGGGATAAAAGAAATCCTTGTCTATGACGCATATACGGATGAGTGGAGCCGGATCTCTGATATGAATCTGGTCAAACAAGGATCAGCGCTTGCGGCCTGTGGCAATGACTTGTACAGTATTGGTGGAGAGATGGCAGGTTTTGGGGTGCTGGATGTGGTAAAGAAGTATACTGTGAAAGAGCAGACTACAACAAAGGATATGCTGATAAAGAAAGGTGAAGCCTATGAATTGCAGATCATAGTAGGAAACTTGAAAAAAGGTCAGGCAAAGACCGTTACAATGAGTGTCGACCCAGAAGAACTGCAGATCCAGAATGTATCCTCCTTTGAAGCGGACCAGATGCTAAGGGAAGGAGTGGATGGTGTCACTCTCTTAAAATACCAGCCAGACAAAGGTGTGGTGGTGATGAAGCTGGAGGGGAGTCTGGAAAGGGGGCAGTCCTATGAGACATATCAGTCCATCCCTGTGGAGGTCAAAGCGGATGGGAAGACAAAGGTAGAGATCACGTTGATGGAGAAATAGGGAAAATACATATTTTAGGAGGTTATGATATAGTGATGAAAAATGCGGCTTTGGTTTTGGAGGGAGGATCGTTAAGATGCTTATATACTGCAGGCGTGCTTGATCTTTTTATTGAGAAAGAAATCGATTTTTCGTGTATTATTGGAGTTTCAGCAGGAGCACTAACTGCAGCAAATTACATAACAGGGCAAAAAAGAAGAACTGCCCAAATAAATATTTTGAAATCTAATGATTCTAATTATTATGGAGTCAAGCAACTTATTTTAAAAAGAAGTGCATTTAATTTTGATTATTTATTTAATGACCCAATAAATAAATTGTATCCGTATGATATAAAAAAATTCATGAAACTAAAACAAAAATTTTATATTGCTGCAACCGATTGCATTACTGGCAAGGTTAAGTATTTTAATGCAAAAAACAATTATACAGAAATGACAGAATTTCTAAAAGCCTCTAGTAGTTTGCCTTTAATTTCACCAACAGTAAACATAAAGGGTAAGGAATATTTGGATGGAGGAATTGTAGCACCTATAGGAATAGAAAAAGCATTACAGGAACAATATGATAAAGTTGTAGTTGTTTTAACCAGAAGTTGTGGATTTATTAAGAAACCAACATCTTTATTAATTAAAATACTTTTTAGAATATTTTATAATAAATATCCGGCCTTACTTCGTTCATTAGATGAGATGCCAAAGATATATAATGATATTGTAAAAAAGGTAGATGAGATGGAGAAAATGGGAAAAATTTTTGTGATCCGGCCTAAAATCATGCCTAAAATAAGGAGTGTTGAAAAAGATGCAAGAAAATTATCCCAATTATATTTCCAGGGCCTGAATGATGCCGAACAAAGTTTAAACAGTATGATAGAATATTTGAAAGTTAATGAAAATACAAAAAATAATCATTGAGGGTATAGTATGAAAAAAATAAAACAAGTTATTCGATCACGTTTTTTGGATCAACCAATGAATATAGCATTATTATTTACATGTGTAATAATAGTTTTCATACAATTATATTTTATTTTAGATACATGGGTAGAGAACTGTATAGAAAAAATGTATATAATCATTAATAATAACCAATTATTATTGGCAGTTATTGCAGGGATTATTCCTTTATTGCCTAATATTTGGCTTTTAATAGTAAAAAAAATAGAGGAAAAGAAAGAACCGGAAAAGGATGACCAGAATATTTATGTGCCTGATAAAACAGAGGTTTTTCCGGGAGCAATAACGCATGATATGATCAAGAATGAAGAAGTCATTCTTATTTCTGACCGAACATTTGAAAATATTAATAAAAAAGTACCTATGATATTAGACCGCCAAAAACAATGTGATGACATAATTAAATATATAGAAAAGCTTAAGGAAGACGGCAAGAAAAAAAACTTAAATTGTTTGTTTTTGACAGGAACAAGTGGTGCGGGTAAGTCTATTTTATTAAAAGAATTTTTAATGCATAAACTAAATGGACCAAACGATGATACGTTAAGTGAAAAAAAAGTAGATAAGGAGTGCCTGTATTTTAATAATTACGATGTAGCCTGTGACTTAATTTATAATGAAATTATTTCACAAAAAGCTAATATTATAATTATGGATCAATTTGAGACAAGTATTGATTATATGGAAATTTATAGTTATATAAAAAAATTAGTAAATAATGTGGATCATACCCTAATTTTCATCTTTTCTTTCCCTCAAGATGTTTTTGATCAAATATCACTTAATATAATGAAATATGTCGTAAATACAGTTGATCCTGATCAAAGTCTGTTAAGCTTTGACGCAACAACATACACACATTTTCTTGGATATGATGAACATGATATTGCACAATTAAAAATATTAATAAATACATTTTTGAAGGTTGGCATGGAGTTAGTTGACGAATGCCTAGAGTATTCTCTTGATACATTTTTAAATAATGGAAGCTTTATTCCAGTTTTAAATTTAGGGAGATACCCATCGTCATTGGTATTTTTGTGTTCTATTTTAACGAGAATTAAAGCTGGAAAGTCTCCTCTTGTTGAGTTTTCTATTGTTTCATATATTTATGAACTATATAAAGAGGAAATTGATTATAATATTGATAAATACATAGATGATCTTAATAAAATTTTTGAATTATATCTTGAGCATTGGACAAAAAAATTTCCCAATTCTGAGACAGGGAAAATTATTTTACAATTGATTTCTGATGGTCGGAAATATACCGAAGATGACTTGAAGTGTGTTACCTTTGAACCTAGTGAATGTTTCATGTTACCTCAAAAGGATGATAAAAGTAAACATTCGTCGTTATTTAGCATCCTTGCAGTTTTAAAACAAAATAAGTTTATTCGGGTTAAAGAAAATTATTTTGGGTTCAAATTTGGTGTTTTTGCCGTTCATGATTTTGTTGCTTTAAAGATGAGTGAATATTGCTTTGAAACGCTAGACAATACATTACGACAAAATGTCGATTATTATAAAAGAAAAATGGTGCAGACAAACCATGGATATTCTGTACAGGCAGAAAGTAAAACAAAATCTATTATATTAAGAAGATATGAAAGTTTTTATACAAAGCAAAATCAGTTGTTTATTAATATACTTGTATATATTTTGATGGTGAGCAGTATCTTAGTTAGTTGCGTTAAAGGAAACCAATATAATGATTATACGGATAATATATTTTACATTTTTATAGGAACGGGCTGCTTTTTTTCAACATACTATTTGTATAACGTAGTTATGCAGTTTTTCAGAATGTTAAAAAAACGATACTATTATCCTCTAATTATATGTGGAACAATACTTATTATTCTTTGTTATGTGCTGCCCGATTATTGGGGGGTGTTCTCGGGCATTGAAATTGTAATATTAGGAATGTCTTTGTACAGTGCAAGAAAGGGGACAGTGGGTCTGGCAGTAGATTTCTTTCGTGATAAAGGAATATTTTATGTTGTTTTGGGATTGGTTGTAATTGGATTTGGTATAGAGTATGCTTATATTAGTGATTCTTTGATGTTAAAATATACACTTGATATATTCTTTATTATATATGTAGCAGCGAGTAATTTTACACATATTAAATACAGTTACATTATGAATAAAATAGGAATGGGTAATACGGTTTAGGAGATAATAACTGAGAATTTAATTGTGCAGTTTCTTGTTCAGTAAATTATCACAAGAAACATAAAAAGTTTACCAATATTCTGTCGATGTATCAGTAATACTATGCTGTATCACTGATTGCGAAGAAAAGGGGTTCAGAATCTATGAAAAAGATAAAACAGATATTATTTGGGGCGGTTATCGCTATTATGATAATTGAAATTACTGTATTTACTGGCAATACTATCTGCCATGCAGCAGATGATAACCCCACCGTGGGCGAGAACCTCACCATGGGTGAGGTGTATGATACAGCATTGGAATTCGCCTATGGGGACACCTTCCGCAGTGTGTACGAAAACCGGCTTGCTGGTTCTCCACTGGAGACAGAGGGAGCAGATGGGGTGGACACAGCTACCGGACATCTGATGCTTTCCCGCACCGATCTCTCCCTGGATGGCACAGGAGGAATGGATTTTGAACTGAACCGCTATTATGACAGCAATGAGGCGAACCTGGGGCATGCCATGGTGGAGCATGTGGATGAACTGAAAAGGGATACTATATGGGTGGAATACACAGCAGAGGATGGGGCGAAACGGAAACTCGTTGTTAATGCTGCCCTGCTGTCGAATCATAAAGATGCCTTGAAAAACCTTATAGGCAGTTCTTATAAAAAAGGAGAAGTACAGCATAAGGATGTGATACGGCCGGAAGGGGGAACCCAGAGAACCAAGATTGTCAGCAATGAAAGACATAACGTGTATGGTGTGGCAAGCGGCTGGCGGTATGATTTCCCATGGATCGAGACAGTGATACTGACAGAAGATGAGGGTTGGGGGAAGATTCCTGCCTATCTCCATTTCGGCAGTGCCGGGGTGGCAAGTATAAGTTATAAAGCAGATAATGACTCAAAAACTTACCAGATTACCGGGTTGGAGGATTATGATTACCAGGATATTCGGTTAGAGGATTTTGAACAAACCGTAAATGGTGTTGCCTGCCGATACCTTCTTCGGGACAAGACAGGGCTTCGCACTTATTTTAATGAAGATGGTGTTATTGTCTTACAGAAAGATGCCCATAATAACACTATTTCTTATACCTATACAGATGGAATCTATTTCAGCAAGATCACGGATTCTGTAGGAAGAGAGATTTTGTTTCATTATGATGATGAGGAAGGGGAAAAGGTTTTGGCCTCTGTCACTGTGCAGGGAATGGAAACAGAAGGCGGTGTGGCAAAGCAGACAGTCACATATGAAACAGACAGAAAATCCTATACACCACTGCATGGTGACCGGCTTCATGGGTTCATCCTTACTTCAGCAGTTGTGGATGGGCGAAAAGAAAAATATGGCTATAAAACGGTGGAGCGCCTGGTGAGCACAGCAGGGGAGGGAGCAGCATCCCAGCGTGTGTCAACGAACCAGAGTTATCTGCTCACAAAGATCACGGCAGATGGGTGTGAGCAGTATTATGAATACCGTGGCTGTTCTTTGCGTGGGACAAAGCAGTATGGGACCGGACAGAAAAGAGATGTGGTGACTGGTCAGTTCTATGTGACAAGGGAATATCAGAAAGACCTGAAAACCGGAAAAAAGTCCGAAGGGATCAAGTACGATTATTTCCAGAGACAGGATGATACACTTATTTCCTTTGCAGATTTTGAGGAAGGAAAAAATGAAGTATGGCAGTATGGGAAGAGCGGACTGAAAACGGCTGCCCTTGTAAGTACCTTTAACCCAAACAAGTACAAGACAAATAAAAAGTATTATGATTATAAATATAAAAAATCTAAGATTAACGCAGGTACGCTGCGGCTGAAAAAAGACACAAAGAAAAATGCCAGCCTGTACATCTATAATGAGAATAAACAACTGGCAGAACAGGTTGAATATGGTCAGGAAAAACAGGAGACCCTTTATCGTTATGACAAAGACGGAAAAGGCTCCCTTGTGGTGCAGGAGACCAGTAAATCCTATGGGAAAAAAGGTAGTGGCGCTATGGTCTCAAATCAGGGCTATACCTATGATGTATACCGTAATCTCCTGACCAGTAAAAGCCCCAGGGCATACCTTAAGAAAAACAAAGGAAAAGAGCACTTGTTTACAACAACATATAACTACCATGCCACTGACAAAGGATATCCGGCGGGGGATGCCGCTGCAGCCCTGTCCACCCTTGAATCACAAGAAAATTATTCCTCTGCTGGTACAAAAGTGAGGATGACAGGAGTTATTGCATCAAACGGCATGGATATTATCAGCATATCTGGGCAGAAAAGTGTGGGTGGCGGGGCATATCAAACCATTTCTAAAACTGATTTTTCATATGATGCACATGGAAATGAGATACAGGGAAAAGTATATCCTGCCTATAGCAAAGATGGGGAAGCGGAGATGATTCAGAACGATTATACTTATAATGAGCTGGGACAGCAGACAAAAAGGACTGTAGCCATTTCCTCTGCAAAGCGTCCTGCAGACAGCCGCACTTACACGGAAGAAGAGATAACGTATGATTCTTTTGGCAATGAACTGACCTATACAGATGCTAATGGGTTAGTGTCAAAAACAACCTATGATCCGAAGACAGGTGAGGAGACAGAGACCATTAATGCTGTGGGTACAGAGTACGAATCTGCTGATAAGGAATATCAGTCTTCGGATGGGCTGAAAACTATGACAGTCGATAACTATGGACGTGTCACCATTACCATACAGGACGCCTTTGGGAATACTCTTATCAGTAAAGATGAGGCAGCCGGTACTTGGACGGAAAGTGTCTATGAGTATGGCAGCACAGAGGGTGACGGAGATACAGAAGATGATGAGGAAAAAGAGGAAGTAACCCGGTTGGTCGAAGAAAGGACCTATGTATTTGAGCCGGATGAAAAGCGTTTTATCATCAATGAAGATGGGGAGACTGTGCCGAACTATTACATCACAGGAAAGGGAAAAGAAATCCTCAGGCGGCAGCAGATATTTTTATGATGCCCTGGGCAATCAGACCGGTAGTGCTTCCTTCTGCAATGGGGAGCTGGATGCTGCCCACTGCAGTGGCTGGAGTTTTTCAAAAAGTGAATCAGAAGTGACGGGAGAAGGTGATGAAACACGAACTATATCCACCAGTTACCAGAAGGAACTGAATCCCTCTGCATACCAGCCAGACGCAGATCCTGAAAACTACTATGACCAGTTTAATGATGCCGCATTAAGTGAAAGTATCTCTGAAACAGTGATGGATGCAGAGGGGAATACCCTCTCTGCTACCAGTATTATCATCCGCGGTGGGAACAGACAGGAGACGGTTACCACATATGAGACGGATGATTTTGGGAGAACTGTGAATGAAGACACAGTAACAAGAAAATACCAGGATGGGAAGTGGCTTCCTTTTTATGAGACACAGACCTTCTTCACTTATGATGATAATGGCAACGTGAGCCAGAGTGAGACAAGAAGCCGGAAGGAGGGCGAGACAGAATGGCAGTCCAAGACGGTAAAGACAGATTATGATGAGCAGGGGCAGGTAACGAAAGAATATACGCCAAGAGGAATGAAAGAAAATGTTGCTGCAAAGTATGAATATGATATTATGGGCAGGATGGTCCAGTCTGAGATACCACAGGAAAAGAAGGATGGCAGTATTAAATACCAGAAGAATATGATGGTATATGACAATACAGGAAATGTAACAGAAAAAAGTGGGCAGATTGATGGTGACAGAACAGCAAAAACCGAGTATACTTATGATAAGCATGGTAACCTTGTCATGGTGAAGAGCTGTCTGGAAGACGGCAAAGGACCTAACGGTTCTTCGGCACAATATGTCCAGTATGTCTATGATACTGAGGGGAACAAGGTACGCCAGTTTACTGGAATGACAGCACCATTGACACTGGAGGTATCTGAATTGTCTGCTGGTGCTGGGAAAGAGGGAGATACCTTTTCCTACGCTGGAAAGAAATATCAGATCCACATCAGTGGGAAAAAGAAGGGTGACACCATCCATGAGACAAAGTATGAGTACAATGGGAAAAATCAGCTAACCGCTTATTTTGATCCAGAGGGTAGAAAAGAGACCTACACTTATGATGTGAATGGGAATCTGACCAAAACAATAGATAAAAACGGCAACACCATGAAAAATACCTATGACTATCAGAACCGACTGACAGAGACGGTGGCAGCCCATGCACAGAAAGGGAAGGAGACGAAGCATACCTATACATATAATGTATATGGGGAAGTGGCAACACAGGACGGTACTGCCTTTAGTCATGCAGACGTGTCAGGACAGGTAACCAAAGAGATTACAAAGCTGACAAAGAATAAGGCCATAGAGAAGAGCTATACATATGACAGTGCAGACAATAAATCTGCCTTTGGGGTAAAAGTGGGCGGTGATACAAAACTGTCCCTGAGGTATACGTATGATGGGGAGTCCAGGCTCACCTCTGTTACTGATGAGAAAGGGAACGAGGTTGTGGGATACTCCTATGATACGGATGGGAACCTTTCCGGGAGAACTGTGCCAGGGAATGGATTGGCCACCACATATAACTATGATTACCAGAACCATCTGACGGGGATGAAAAATCAGACAGGCAGTGTTGGGGTAATTTCAGAGTACACGTCAAAATATCTTATCAATGGACAGAAGTCAGAAGAAAGTTCTGGCATTGTTGATAAAAAGGGGAAAAAATCTACAAAGACGGTCGCTTACACCTACGACCTAATGGGGCGGATTACAAAGGAAACGAAAACAGGTAGCCAGGATATTTCCTATACTTATGACAGTAATAACAACCGTAAGGAAATGGCTGTGGGAAATCAGGTAACTGCTTATAAATACAACAAAAATGACGAACTGCTCCGCACCGATACCCTGGATAAGGGGACGGAAGAGGATTCTGTTGTGATATACAAAAATGATAAGAATGGAAACCAGCTTGCCACAGTCAACCGTTATGAAATTCCAGAGGAAAAAAAAGACAAGGTATATATTGATATTGATGTGACGTTGGGAGATAACCGTCTGAATGATAATGTGGTGAATCATTTCAATGCCCTGGACCAGCTTACAAGTACATTGACGAAAAACTATAAAGTAAGCTTCACTTATGACGCAGAGGGTCTGCGTACCAGCAAGACAGTAAACGGGGAAAAGACAGTCTTTGTCTGGGATGGCGACCAGGTGGTGATGGAATTGTCTGGGGGCGGAAAAGTACAGAAGAGATATGTCAGGGGAAATGATCTTGTGTTTGTGGATAAAGGGGAGGGGTCAGAGAAACAGTACTATGTGGCAGATCCACATGGAAACGTGGTACAGCTCACAGATGAAAATGGGAAAGTTATAAAAAACTATGAATATGATTCCTTTGGGAATGAAGTGAAGCCGGATAAAAAGGATGATAATCCATTCCGCTACTGTGGGGAATACTATGATAAGGAGACAGGTGAAGTGTATCTCCGGGCAAGATATTACCAGCCGGGGACAGGACGATTTCTGACAAGAGATACCTATACCGGGGAGAGTGATGATCCGGAGAGCCTGCACCTGTATACATATTGCGGGAATGATGGGGTGAATGTGTGGGATCCAAGTGGGCATTGGGGGAAGTTCAGCCCTACAGAAAATTCAGATGTATCAAATTACCAATTTGTACACCAGCAGCTTACAGTAGAAGCACTAATGCAGTTGAGTTTCTCTAATAGTAATTTGGCCTTTACAAGTTTAGATTTCTGTAGGGGAATGGGGTTATCAAAAAAAGAACTGGGATATATTCTGGATGGATCAATCCTGCCGGATTATCTTAAAAAGAAACCGAATAAAAATAATGAGTGGAACACAAGGGGAAAAATAATTGAAAATATAAGAACAAAAAAGAAGATCCTGGGTATGAATTTGAAGGATGATAATACATTTCATGGAAAGAACAAGAAAAAACTGGAAAATTTGATGGAGAATGCGGATGAAACGTTTAAAAAGAAAGGATCAAAAAGGAAGAAGTTAATCCTGCTTGGCTGTGTACTTCATTCCATACAGGATTATCAGGCACATAGCTTTAAGGGGGATTTGGAGAGCGTTAAGAAAAATTTTAAGAAGGGTAATTATGTTTACCTGCCGGAGGTGCTGATATATAACAAAGACTGGTTAAAGTATTATCTCTCAATACAAGGAGAAAGACAAGAAAAAAAGATAGATGTGAAGGGTTCTGAAGATCTTGAAGATGATAGAGAGAGGGAACATCATAATTACAAAGATAATCCATACATGGATTTTGTTAAATGCAAAAATACGGAATTGTGGATGTGGGATAAGGTCAGTTCCCCATCCAGTAATGGGAGATATATCCAGGCAAGAAAAGATTCTGTTGGTTATTTAAACAAGGCGCTAAAACAGATTAGCCGTTGGGGGTAGGATCATGAAAAAAATAGTATATGTATTTTTGGTAGGTTTCTGCATTTTATTAGTCTCCTGTACTTCGGGGGAACAGCAAAGGAAGACGGCAGAAAACCAGGAAACCGGACAGAAGGAGACAGAAGACAAATGCAGGAAAGAGGAAAAGAATGAAGAAAAATATGTGGAAGTGGTAGGTGGAACAGGGGTGAGCCGCCAACTGAAGCTGGGAGTAGTGGATGGGAAGGATGTAGGATGTAATTTTGAAGGTCTTGTTTTTGCTTCGGATTATTCACAGGTTGTGGACGGGCATTATTATTACATGCGTACAGACGGTATGGGTAACTATACCGTTTACCGGGATAAAGGGGAAGAAGCAGTCCGTTTTATTATAAGTGATGAACATTATATAAAATATTTTGTTAAATATGGGGATGTATTCTATGCTTTTGTGAGGGAAGATGACTTTAGTTCTGGCTCTGGTGACTTGGATAATACCCTGGTAAGCATTAATGATAAAACAGGATATGTAACAAAGATAAAGGATATGACAGTGGAAGTTGCCAGTAAAGAAATCTGGCGGATGGGAAGAGCAGTGTTTTATAAGGATTCTTTCTATTTTGAAGATTATTCCGATTACTACTCTGAAGATTATTCCTATGACTATTCCCCTCCCCACTACGGTGTGCTTGAAGTTGGACAGGGAAGGCTGGCATGTCTCCATCTGGATGGAAACATGGAAAAGGAACGTTTTCCCCTGGCTTCCAGAATGGAAAGCATGAAAGAGAAACCTATGCTGACATTTATAGATGGGAAGATATATTATGGGGAGCAGCAGGACAGTGACACTGTTCTCTTATGATCTGGGGAGCGGCGTGGAAAAAGAAGTGCTCTGTTATGAGCGGCCAGATTCTAAAAAAAGAGGCGTTGGTTACATAAAAATAGACCAGGATTATATATACTGCCAGGATTATATGATACCACGGAAAGGTGGGAAAATGCAGCAGATGCCCCAAAACATAAATGCCCGGACGATTTCGCCAGATGGGAAATACCTGTTTCACCTGGATGAAAAATCCCGGCTTCACCGGATTAGCAGGAAGACCCATAAGGATGTTGTGATCTGCGATGATATACAGATAGCCGGGATAGACTATACAGAGGATGGCATCTATATAATGGAAGTTAGTAGGGCTCGGCTTGAAAGGGAGGATGAGGAATCCTGGGATCACTGGGCAGACCCCCGTTCCAATAATCTGTATTACATGGATTTTGATGGGAAAAACCGTAAGAGGATCTGCAAAGAGGTTAAGGAGTTAAGTGATGAGTTTTATGAGAATTATTGATATTGATGTGACGTTAGGAGATAATTTTTGGTATGAATTATGGAGCACCGTGAATTTAAAGATAACCCCTTTATGGATTTTGTGAAATACCCCAATATAAATATATGGAAGTGGGATGAGGTTAACTCACCGTCTGATAATGGAAGATATATCCAGGCAAGAAAAGATTCTGTTGGTTATTTAAACAAGGCGCTAAAACAGATTAGCCGTTGGGGGTAGGATCATGAAAAAAATAGTATATGTATTTTTGGTAGGTTTCTGCATTTTATTAGTCTCCTGTACTTCGGGGGAACAGCAAAGGAAGACGGCAGAAAACCAGGAAACCGGACAGAAGGAGACAGAAGACAAATGCAGGAAAGAGGAAAAGAATGAAGAAAAATATGTGGAAGTGGTAGGTGGAACAGGGGTGAGCCGCCAACTGAAGCTGGGAGTAGTGGATGGGAAGGATGTAGGATGTAATTTTGAAGGTCTTGTTTTTGCTTCGGATTATTCACAGGTTGTGGACGGGCATTATTATTACATGCGTACAGACGGTATGGGTAACTATACCGTTTACCGGGATAAAGGGGAAGAAGCAGTCCGTTTTATTATAAGTGATGAACATTATATAAAATATTTTGTTAAATATGGGGATGTATTCTATGCTTTTGTGAGGGAAGATGACTTTAGTTCTGGCTCTGGTGACTTGGATAATACCCTGGTAAGCATTAATGATAAAACAGGATATGTAACAAAGATAAAGGATATGACAGTGGAAGTTGCCAGTAAAGAAATCTGGCGGATGGGAAGAGCAGTGTTTTATAAGGATTCTTTCTATTTTGAAGATTATTCCGATTACTACTCTGAAGATTATTCCTATGACTATTCCCCTCCCCACTACGGTGTGCTTGAAGTTGGACAGGGAAGGCTGGCATGTCTCCATCTGGATGGAAACATGGAAAAGGAACGTTTTCCCCTGGCTTCCAGAATGGAAAGCATGAAAGAGAAACCTATGCTGACATTTATAGATGGGAAGATATATTATGGGGAGCAGCAGGACAGTGACACTGTTCTCTTATGATCTGGGGAGCGGCGTGGAAAAAGAAGTGCTCTGTTATGAGCGGCCAGATTATAATTGAAAAACCTAAACTCCTAGCTATGCTGGGGAGAACAGAGTAAGCAGTAGCATAGAAGATATCAATAAAAAGCCTCCTATGATACAATGCGAAAGGTGTTGCGAATCAATCTCAAAGAATAGGAGGCGGTCCGAATGGACAGTAAAAGTTTATCACATACTAAATGGAAATGCCAGTATCATATTGTTTTTATTCCAAAATACAGGAAAAAGCAATTATATGACCGGTTAAGAGAAGACGTAAGAGAAGTCATCTCAAAATTCTAAAAAATTATAAATTATTCTAATTATGTGAATTATTTTTGCCAATATGCTTCAGGATTCCATCTATAAAATTAATAAGCATTGCGGGAATAGGTAAACCAAGTATTACCGAGTTTTCTAAGATAATGATGCATTCATAGGCTATATAGAACCATAATGTAAGCTCCCGAATTCCCCCAACATTTTTAATTAAGAAGGAATCAATCGTATGCACAGTGCCTATTAATAAAAATAGCATACATTTGTTTGAAATCCAGCGTATAGTAGACTCTAATGAAAACATGCGGAAAAAAAACGATGATAAAATTGAAGATATACACTCAACAATTACAAAAATTATCAGAGATAGTAATAAACCATCAAGACCACCTAAAAACCAAATAAGAATATCAGGGAAATTACTTTGTTTAATAATATAAAGCATATGTATTCGCTCCTTCCATAAGTGAGTTTTGTCTGGTACAATTTGATTATATTTTATGGTTGTCTTAATGTCGTTCTTTTATAGTTGCAAAAAGTTGCAAGAAAGGAGGGCTTATATGCTGACATTTGCGAAGTTTGCAAGTGAGTTACTTTATGCCACTAAACTAAATAATGAAGATTTAGTTAACATTCTTTTAGGTTGTGTTTATGAACCACTAGACTTAAAAGATAAGAATGGAAATCCGTATTATGCTGGAAAAGGTGAATGCAGTTATCTGTTAAAAGGGAAAAGAGATGTAAAACTTGAAATTCAGCGAGGTACTACTAGAAAAAAAGTGATTGATAATGCAGGAGCTTATTTTAAGGAACGGCTTGTTTCGAGAATTATTCCTTCGCTTCTTGAGGACTTTTTGGAGAATATGAGAAAGACAATTGCATACGATTTTTCTATTTCTGAAGCCAAAAAGAATGAATTGTTATCAAAGGCAAGTAAACAAGAATTGGCAACTTTTATAGAAAATGTGTGTTTTTATGTAATTGGAAGACCTAATACAGTTCAAGATGAGATTATGTGTATGAATAACCTTCCAGAACAGAACAGGTACTTTTGTGGACGAGTAGAAGTATTGCAAGATATTGATTCACTCTTAGAGAAAAAAAAGAAGGATACGGTTAGCATTTGTCAAACTATTTCGGGTCTTGGTGGAATTGGGAAAACGCAACTTTCAATAGAGTATGCATATAAATATCATTATAGATATAAAACTTGTATTTGGTTTATAGATGCAGAAAGCGGATCTTCTGTTTATAATTGCTTTTGTGATTTTGCACAACATTTTAATCTCTTTTTGCCATTAAATTACAATTCTAAAGATTTACAATGTGCAATCAAGACATGGCTATCGGAAAACCGTAGTTGGTTACTAATATTTGATAATCTTGAGATTATGGACACAATAATTCCTTACTTACCTGACAGGATAAAAGGACGAATCCTTATAACTACAAGAAACACTCGTATTGATTATGGAATATCGCTTTTTCTTGATGTATTTAGTTTAGAGGAAGCAAATTTTTTTATGAAAAAAAGATTATCAAAAAATAATGAAGCAAAAATGGAATACTATAAGTATGAGGACTTTACTGAAAAATCGTCTGTATTGATAAAACGTTTAGGGTATTTACCTCTTGCATTGGAACAAGCAGCGGCATATATAAAAGAAGTCCAGTGTTCTATTTCTGATTATATAGAGTTATTGAGACAATCAAGTGTTGATGTATTTTCGGACAAATATGCCTCACCGGAATATTATGAAAGTATTGTTACGTCAACGTGGAGCATTTCTTTTGCGGCACTTGAAGAAAGTTCCCGGCAATTATTGAATCTTTGTGCTTATATGGGAGCTGATAATATTCCTATAAAATTTTTTGTGGATATGAGAAAAGAACTTCCAGCTCCGTTGACAAATGATTTGGCGAAGAAGTTAACATTAAATCGAGTTGTTACAGGTCTTCGGACCTACTCTTTGACTAGAGGAACTGCCGAATATATCCACATTCACAGACTTGTACAAGAGGTAATAAGGAAGAATCATGAGATTGAAGGAAAAACTGATTATGATAAAAATGGATGGCTTAAATTAAACTTTAGCATGTTGGAGAGATATCTTCCGGTTTCATGTGAGGAACCGGATAGTACATCACGATTTGTACAAATAGCTATTCATGCGGAATCTATTGCAGAAAAATATTCTATATTTGATGGACAAGAAAGTATAAAATTGGCAAATTTGTACGATAAAATAGGTCAATGTTATGATGATTGTGGGATTTTCGATAGTGCATTTAGGAATTATTATAATTCGCTCCAAATTAAAGAAAAATGTTTGGGAAAAACACACCCTGATACTGCAATACAATATGATAATATTGGCTTGTCGTATACCAAAACTGGTAAATATACGAAAGCAATACTATTGCATAATAAGGCTATTAATATTTTAGAACTTAGCCTTGGTAAAAAAAATCTTGATACAGCAACTGCTTATAATAACCTGGGGTTGGCGTTGGTGAGAAATGGAAATTATGATTTGGGCATTGAATGGTATCAAAAATGTCTTGATGTTGAGTTGGAAATACTTGGAGATGAAGATATTGAAATTGCAGCAGATTATAATAATATAGGTGAGGCGTATTTTCAGAAGGGAGAGGAGGATAAGGCTTTAGAATATTTAATAAAGGCTCTTAAGATTAAAGAAAAGAGGATTGGCTGCATGAATTCAAATACAGCTATTACATACAATAATCTTGGGAGTGTATATTGGAAAATTAAGCAATATGATGAAGCTATAAAATATACTGAAAAATCTCTTAATATTTACAAAAAAACATATGGTGAAAAACATCCAAATGTTGCTTTGGAATTAGGAAATTTAGCAAGTATATTGGCTGATAATGGCGATAAAGATAAAGCAAGAGAGTATTACTTTGAAGCAATTGAAATTGGGAAAAATAGCTTAGGTTTATCACATCCACAAACAGCTAAAACGATTGATGGACTGGGGACAACATATCTTGATGAAGAAGAATTTGAACAAGCTTTACCATATTTTCTTTTAGCATATAAGCTGTTTAAGGGCACTCTTGACCAGAAGCATAATGATGTAGTACGAGTTTATAAGCATTTGCAGACTGTATATAAAAAAGAGAGTGTTTTTGAGTCGTTTGATGATTGGCTGGGGCTACAATTGGAAAAGTCAATTGATGGACTAGAAGTAAAAATACAAAAAAATAAATTTTATACAGATACTATGCTATGAAATTTAAAGGATAATAGCAATTTTATATATCTTATTAAACATTAGTAGTTTCGATAAATAGTTATGAAGAAAAGATAAAGAAATCTATAAAAGTATGAAAATTTGTTAGTCCTTACTTGACAGCACCATATGTCAGGAAAATAGAGGCCATATATATACTCTTTATTGTGACTGAGGAGATAAGGTGGGGAGTTTTAAGTTTAATAAAGGGGATAGTTTTGCTGGTTGTGCAGTATATGATGGTCAGTTTTATGTACTGGTACATAATAAAAAACGGATTCAGGACAGTGGTTTTATGCACTTGCTGTGGTAGATTTTACTAATAGAGAATTTAGAAAACTTGATGTTATCCCTGATTGGAATATGTATTTTTATCAAAAACATATTTATCAATATCTGTATAATGATAAAAATAATGCGATTAAATTAAAAATCATGAATATAAAAGGAAACAAAAAGAAAATACTCTCAATTTCAGATAATGAGCTCATTACAATAAGTGGCACTATTATAAGAAAAAATGTGGGTTATCTCAAAAAAGCCTTGTTTTACGGGCATTAACACAGGATTTCAAACTTATATTACTACTAATTTACTACTTTTGAAAGAAAGAGCCTTGATATGTTCCCGAAATCCTGCAAGCCCTAAAAATCAACATTGATACTATAGCATAACCGACAGATTTCTCGGACGCTTGCATCTGTTCGGTTTTGAAGCGTATAAGAGTGTGTGGATTCAAAAAGGGATTATTGTTATAGTCCTGTTTGTCTATTTTGTGCTCGGACTTTCCTATACTGTGCCTGTTCCCGTCAGCAATGCCGCCGAGGAGGCGGCACGGCAATATACCGCAGAGCTTGCAGGCGAAATTACAGAGGAAACATTAAACCGCATAGAAGGCATACAAGCAAAATTAGAGAAAACGATTGCAAACTATAAGGTAGCAGAAACCGCCTATGAAAACGGAGAAATGGAATATCCGCAGTTTGATGTTTACGCCCGCGGAGCGTCTGTTGCACAAACATAAAGTGAAGGCTTGGATAGGGTACGTGAACGTGTAGGACAGCTTCAGGAGCAGGCGCATAAGAAAGGTTTTGAGCCGTATTTGATCACAGAAACTCCACTTGAGAGCGTATATGGGAAATCGGCGGAAAGTAATCGTCAAACGGTGGCAATGCTTGCTTTTTTGATTCTTGGACTCCTGCTTGCCGGATGTATGGTCTACGAAAAACAGTCCGGTATAACGGGACTTGCGGCTTCCGCGGTAAAAGGCAGAGGAGTATTGCTTTCCCGTAAAGTTTTGTTAGCAGCGGTTTGTGCCACTCTTGTATGGGTGGTCGTGTATGGCTTGGAGCTTCGCGCGTTTCTTATGGTTTGTGATACAAAGATGTTGTCTGTTTTGGCAGAAAATCTTGCTTTGCTCCAAAATCTGCCGATTTCCTGTAAGATCAGTACGGCATTGATTTTCCTGTACGGTTTTCGTTTGTTGGCCCTTTTCTAGGCCACAATGCTCTCACTGCTTGTTTCTTCCTGTATGAAACGGATGGATGCGTCATATATATTAGTTTCCGCTGTTATGCTTTTACCGTCGCTGCAGTATTCGTATATAGGATTTGCACCGATGAAATATCTGTTGTTGTCCGTTCTGATTTCAGCAATACCGCTTTTGCAAAGTGAAAATGCAATAGTCAATGTTTGTACCATTACAGTTTGTTTATTTATACTTATTGGTATGTCTGTATTTGTGCTTTGCTAAAAGCTGCGAATAAAGAGATGAATTTCATAAAAAATGGGGCTGTCGGGAAATAGATAGCTCCAAACAGGGGTCGGGGTGTTTTGGGGGGAATAAACCCCCCCCCCCCAAAAAATTTATAAAAAAAAAAAACAAAAAAATTTGAAAAAAAAAAAAAAATTTA
>CANRWA010000037.1 GCA_947643415.1 uncultured Clostridia bacterium
TTTCCTTTTTAAAAAAAAACCACACCCCACATATTTTTTTTTTTTCTGTTTATATAATAGCCCCCCCACAATTTGCCCCCTTGTAAAATTTGCCCCGCCGCTGAACTAACTACCACAAATAATGATCAATTACTTAAGTAAGCCTGACTACGATTGCTCTTTGCTCTGTAACCCTTTGAGTGCATTGGTGAGTTTGATGGGATTTCCGTAGCGGAGGGTTGAATTGCGGAATATCTTTGCTGCCACGAATCCCATGCCAATGACAGAGGCATATAGGATCACTGCGGCTACTATGATTTCCCAGGCAGAGACGGTTCCCATGGCGATACGGATAAACATGGCACTGTAGGAGCTGACAGGAAGGAAGGACAGTATTTTCATTATGATGCCGTCTGGTTCCTGCATCTGGAACAGTACGAGGAAATAGATGATCATAACAAGCATCTGTGCAGTTCCCGCACTTTTGTTCAAGTCCTCGATTTTAGAGACGAGGGCGCCCAGGGCGCCATACATAAAGGCATAGATCAGGAATCCGCCAAGCCCGAATACTGCGAAAGTTACCAGTACATCGGCAGGGATATCCAAAATGATATCCAGCATCCCGCCAAGATTGTCCCGATTTATATGATAAGCTCCCAGCAGGCTTGCGAAGATAAGGCCCAGTTGGAATAAGATCGCTGTTGCACCTGCCAGGACTTTTCCGAACAGAAGACTGGAGGATGGGGTGCTTGTCACTAATATTTCCACAGTACGGTTGCTCTTTTCATTGGCGACACTGGTAGCGATCATCATACCATACATGACAATGACGAAAAATACCAATATGACAAGAATGTAGCTGTACCAGTAATTGGATCTGGAATCCTTTCCAAGGATATTTTCATGACAAATGATATTTTTCTGATCCAGTTGGATCAGTTCATTATAATCCAGTTTGTTGTCATTGCAGTATTTCATCTTCGCTGCTGTGCTCATCAGCTCGGAGAAAAGTTCCTTTGTATCTTCCATCATAGACTGGTTAAACACATAATAATCGTATTCATGAATGGAGTGGATCACAAAGCCGGCTTCCACATTTTCTGATGTAACTGCTTCCCTTACCTCATCTTCATTTTTCATTCTCTTTACCTCAGCTTTGCCATAAGAGTTGATGAGTTCATCCGGGATTAGGTTTTCAGGATCAAATATTGCCATAGTCTCTGCGATCACATTTGTTTTTTCTTTTTCGGATGTTTCCTTGCCAGAGATAAGTCCCGGCAGGCTGATGGCAGCGATGGCGAGGACGCAGATTAAGACTGTGGAGAGCATATAGGATTTACTCTTAAAATAATTTCCTGATTCAAAACAATACACATGAAATAGTTTTTTCATCATTTGTCACCGCTCCTTTCTTCTGTGGGAAGGGTCTCTTCCTCTGTATCTCCCACACATGATACAAAAATGTCATTTAGGGAGGGCTCATAGGAACCAAAATGGTTAACATCTATCTTTTCTTCACGAATTCTGTCCAGTGCATCCCACTGGTCTTTGCCTTCTTTCAGAAGAAAGATGATATGGTGTCTGTTTCTCCCTTCTACTTCCAGCACATCAGAGAGTTTTTCACGGCAGCACTGTTCCAGCTCGTCTAAAGTTAAGTTAAGGGCAGACAGGATCTTTCGCCCCTTGCCATATTCTGCTTTGATCTCATCCAGATTACCGTCGAGGATCACTTCACCCTGGTTAATGATAGCGATATCTTCACAAAATTCCTCAACATAACTCATCTGATGGCTGGAGAATATGACGATCTTCCCTTCCGCGATCAGCTCGCGGATCACATCCTTTAATATCTGGGAATTGACAGGATCAAGACCGGAGAATGGCTCGTCCAGTACGACAATATCAGGATCACAGACCAGTGTGGCGGCAAGTTGTACTTTTTGCTGGTTTCCCTTCGACAACGTATCCATTTTCCTCTTCTCATATTCGGATACCTGAAGCCGCTCCAGCCACTTTCTGGCATTTTCCGCTGCTTTCTTTTTATCCAGCCCGCGAAGCTTGGCAAAATACACCATTTGCTCCATTACAGTCTTCTTAGGGTACATACCACGCTCCTCAGGCAGATAACCCACCTGGTTTTTGGAGGGTTCAAATTTTTTGCCATCCAGAAGGATCTCTCCTTCATTGGCATGAAAGATATCCATGATAATACGGATGGAAGTTGTCTTGCCAGCGCCGTTCCTGCCCAGCAGCCCCAGTGCCCTTCCACTCTGGACAGAGAAGTTTATCCCCTTTAAGACTTCTTTGCTGCCAAAGCTCTTGTGTAAGTTCTTTAGTTCAAGTCTCATCGCTTTCTCCTTGTTATGTATATTCCGGCAACGAATCTGTTGTGTTCGTTAAACTGGTACTTTTATTATAAGAGAAATATAAGAGAATTCAAGATGAATTATAAATAAAATATAAAAATTCACAAAAGGGGCTTTTGTTACAAGCCCCTTTTGGCATCCTCTGGGATACCCTGGTATTTGGACAGGAATCCTTAGCAGCCACAGCCGCAGCCGCCGCCAAATCCGTTGCCATTGCCGCCACAGCAGCAGAGAAGCAGCAGGATCCAGATGATGCAGCTGCAGTCGCCGCCACCGAATCCGCCAAATCCGTTGCCGCCACAGCCTCCGCATACAAGCAGAAGCAGGATAATGATCCAGCAGGAAGAGCCATTCCCCTCATTGCAGGAACATCCGCCTCCACACTGTGTTGCTGATAAATCACTCATAATTTTGCCTCCTAAGATTCATTTACAATGTTATCCTATGCCAGGGGGCTTGGGCGGTTTACACAAATTATCAAAAAAATTTCTGAAATATTTTATTTGTATGTGTGTTAATAATATAGTATAATTGAAGTTGTGCCAGAGTGGCACAAAAAGGAGTATGGATTACGATGAAACGGTTTCTAACAGTTGTGTGCATGACCGTGGTTGTTCTTGTTCTGTTTGCCTGCGGCAGCGGAACGGATGATCCGCAGGCGACGAAGACGCCGGAGGAAACGAAAGCCGGGGACAAAGAAGAACCGGGCATTGCATCAGGACAAGCATCTGCTACAGAGCAGCCGGTCATATCGGACAGTGAGGCTTTTAACAGGGCAGAAGAGATAATTAAGAATATGACCCTGGAGGAGAAAGTGGGGCAGATGTTCCTTGTGGAACTTACCCAGATGGATCCGCCGAAGAAGGCATCTGGCAGGCGCTACCGCCTGACAAAAAAAATGCGCGAGAATCTGCTCAGTTTTCCTGTAGGCGGGGTCTTCCTGACGGAAAAGAATGTCAAAGATGAAGAGCAGACAAGAAAACTCATAACAGATATCCAGGAACTGGCATCCGGGGGAGCGATGTATGTAGCGGCAGAGGAAGAGTGCGGGAAAGACCACTCTCTGGCAGCGAAAGTGAAGGACATGAAGGATCTGGGGTATGTTCCAGTGACCAGGCAGACATTGGGTCTGACAGAACAACAGATATATGATGAGGGAGTGAGAGTCGCTGTTCAACTGCGGCAGTGGGGATTTAACCTGAACCTTGCGCCTGTGGCGGACATTGGGTCAGAGGTAAATCCTGGCTATGCAGCCAGGTGTTTTGGAACAGAGGCAGATGAGGTTTCCGAAATGCTGGCCGCTATGGTAGAGGGTATGCGGGACAGTGGACTGGCTGTGACCCTTAAATATTTTCCTGGAATAGGCAGTGTGGCAGGAGACTATGAGGAGGACATATTGGACAACCAGGAAAGCCTTATGACGCTCCGTAATAATAGTTTTTCTGTGTATTCGGATGGCATTGGGGCAGGGGCTGACTGTGTCATGATGGCGAATACAGCAGTAAGTAAGGTTACCGTGAATGATAAACTCCCGGCATTTTTGTCACAGGAAGTTGTGACAGATCTTTTGCGGGAAGAAGTAGGTTTTCAGGGAGTGATCATGACACCGCCATTGAATACGAAAGCGGTTACAAAAAATTATACAGTAGAATATGTGGTTGTAGAGGCAGTGAAGGCAGGTTGTGATATGATCATTATGCCAGAGGATCCCAAAAGGGGATACAGGGCACTGCTTGATGCTGTCTTATCAGGGAAGATTGATGAAAAGGTGATCAATACATCTGTCCGCAGGATTCTTCAGGACAAGATCCAGCGGCAGATCCTGGTGTTAGATGAAGATGCTGGTAAATAGATGATTATGCTAATATACTTGGAAAGAAAGGAATCAGGATGGATATGCAGGTCAGCGGATGTTCAGGAGAGAGTTTGTGTACAGAACATTATTATGAGGATGGGCTTCATGAGGAGTGTGGGGTGTTTGGTATTTATGATCTGGATGGCGGCGATGTGGCATCGACGATTTATTATGGGTTATTTGCCCTGCAGCACCGCGGTCAGGAAAGCTGCGGCATCGCAGTCAGTGATACAGAGGGTCCCAAAGGGAAAGTCTTGTCAGCTAAAGGTATGGGACTTGTAAATGAGGTATTTGATTCAGAAAGGCTGGGAGAATTAAAGGGCAATATTGGTGTAGGGCATGTTCGTTATTCAACAGCAGGTGCCAGCAATAACCATAATGTACAGCCGCTGGTACTGAATTATGTGAAGGGAACATTGATGCTCGCCCACAATGGAAATCTGGTAAATGCACCGGAACTCCGCAGGGAATTGGAATTTACCGGGGCGATCTTCCAGACAACCATTGATTCCGAGGTCATCGCCTATCATATCGCCAGAGAGCGATTGAACACAGGAACGGTGGAGGATGCTGTAAAAAATGCCATGCGCAAGATAAAAGGTGCCTATTCGCTTGTGATCGCCAGTCCGAGAAAACTCATTGGGGCCAGGGATCCTTTTGGTTTCCGCCCGTTGGTCATCGGCAGGCGGGATAACAGTTATATCCTTGCCAGTGAGACCTGTGCCCTGGATGCGGTGGGGGCTGAATTTGTGCGGGATGTGAAGCCGGGTGAGATCGTTATGCTGGATAAGGACGGCATTTCATCCGATGAGAGCCTTTGTACAGTGAAACCAGCGAAATGTATCTTTGAATATATTTATTTTGCCAGGCCAGACAGTTATGTAGATGGTGTCAGTGTCTATAATTCCCGTATTATGGCAGGAAAAATACTTGCCCAGATGCATCCGGCAGAGGCGGATATCGTTGTGGGTGTACCGGATTCTGGTAATGCTGCCGCCATGGGCTTTGCCCTGGAAGCCAATATCCCATATGGTGTGGCTTTTGTCAAGAACAGCTATGTGGGAAGGACATTTATCAAACCGAAACAGTCGGCAAGGGAATCCAGTGTGCATATTAAGTTAAATGTATTAAAAGAAGTGGTGAGAGGAAAACGTGTCGTCATGGTAGATGATTCCATTGTCAGGGGAACGACAAGCGGGCGGATCGTCAAGATGCTGAAAGACGCAGGAGCTGTGGAAGTTCATGTGAGAATCAGTTCACCGCCGTTTCTGTATCCCTGCTATTTTGGAACAGATGTACCAAGCTGTGATCAGCTCATCGCCTACAATAACACGGTGGAGCAGATCTGTGAGCTGATCGGGGCGGACTCCCTGGGATACCTGGATGGGGAACGGCTGCCAGAGCTGATCGAGGGTGATACCGGATACTGTGATGCCTGCTTTTCCGGCAATTATCCGGTTGAGCCGCCAAAGGAAGATATCCGTGGAGATTATGACAGATAGTGACAGGATGCCGATGGGAACCCATTTAGCCAGAAACTGGTTTTATGATATGTAAATAAGAAAGGAACGTATGAATATGAGTACAGACAGATATGTGAGTCCATTGTCCGAGAGATATGCCAGCAGGGAAATGCAGTTCATCTTTTCGCCGGATATGAAGTTCCGTACATGGAGAAAGCTGTGGATTGCCCTAGCTGAGACAGAACAGGAACTGGGATTAAAGGATGCAGAGGGGAATCCGCGCATCACTGATGAGCAGATCGCTGAGCTGAAAGCACATCAGGAAGATATCAATTATGATGTGGCAAAGGCACGGGAAAAGGAAGTGCGCCATGATGTGATGAGCCATGTCTACGCCTATGGAAAACAGTGTCCGGGTGCTGCGGGGATCATCCATCTTGGGGCAACCTCCTGTTATGTAGGGGACAATACCGATGTCATCATTATGACAGAGGCGCTGAAGCTTGTGAAGAAAAAATTGGTGAATGTGATTCATGTCCTGTCTGAATTTGCCGTGAAATATAAGGATCTTCCTACACTGGCATTTACCCATTTCCAGCCGGCACAGCCTACTACAGTGGGTAAACGTGCCACACTCTGGATGCAGGAGCTGGTGATGGATCTGGAAGATCTGGACTATGTACTTTCCAATATGAAACTTCTTGGTTCTAAGGGAACGACAGGAACGCAGGCGAGTTTTCTTGAATTATTTGATGGAGATGAGGATGCGTGCCGGAAGGCAGATGTGCGGATTGCAGAGAAAATGGGCTTCCAGGCATGTTTTCCAGTATCGGGACAGACCTATTCAAGGAAATTGGATACAAGGGTCTGCAACATACTTGCCGGCATTGCGGCAAGTGCGCACAAATTTTCCAATGATATCCGTCTCCTGCAGCATCTGAAAGAGGTGGAAGAGCCTTTTGAGAAGAGTCAGATCGGTTCCTCTGCCATGGCATATAAGCGAAATCCTATGCGCAGTGAGAGGATCGCTTCTCTCGCACGTTATGTTATGGTGGATGCACTGAATCCTGCCATTACCTCAGCAACCCAATGGTTTGAGAGGACGCTGGATGATTCAGCAAATAAGCGTCTTAGTATAGCGGAAGGATTTCTTGCTATAGATGGGATTCTGGACCTGTACATGAATGTGGCGGATGGCCTTGTGGTGTATGATAAGGTTATCACAAAGCGCCTGATGTCAGAACTGCCTTTCATGGCGACGGAAAATATCATGATGGACGCAGTGAAGGCAGGCGGCAACCGTCAGGAGCTTCACGAGAAGATCCGGGAGCTTTCTATGGAGGCGGGCAGAAATGTGAAGGTGGAAGGGAAGGAAAATAATCTGCTGGAACTCATTGCCGCAGATGAGGCATTTCCTATGACGCTGGAAGAGCTGCAGCAGGCGATGGAGCCTTCTAAATATGTAGGGCGTGCACCGAGCCAGGTGAGTGAATTTATCGAAGAAGTGATACAGCCGATCCTCGCTGAGAACAGGGATCTGTTGGGGATGACGGCGGAGATCACCTGCTGACTTTCGATAGGAAGGGCGAAAGATTGATATATGTGGATTGCGGATAAATGGAAAGATTATGAGGTGCTGGATACCTCATCCGGCGAGAAGCTGGAACGGTGGGGGGACTACATACTGGTGCGTCCGGACCCCCAGGTGATCTGGAACACTCCACATGCAGTGCCAGAGTGGAAAAAGAAGAACGGGCATTACCACAGGAGCAGCAAAGGCGGCGGTCAGTGGGAGTTCTATCATCTGCCAGAGCAGTGGGATATCTCCTATGGTGAACTGACTTTTCATCTAAAGCCATTTAGCTTTAAGCACACAGGGCTTTTCCCGGAGCAGGCAGTGAACTGGGATTGGGCGGGCAAGCTGATACGGGGGGCAGGACGTCCTGTCAAAGTGTTGAATTTATTTGCCTATACTGGTGGTGCGACAGTGGCATGTGCAAAAGCCGGTGCGGCAGTGACCCATGTTGATGCCTCCAAAGGGATGGTGACATGGGCGAAAGAAAATGCGGCAGCCTCCGGGCTTGCTGATGCACCAATCCGGTATCTGGTAGATGACTGCGTGAAGTTTGCAGAGCGGGAGATCCGCCGTGGAAATCAGTATGATGGGATCATTATGGATCCTCCGTCTTATGGACGGGGACCCAAAGGAGAGATATGGAAGATTGAGGAAAAGGTATTTCCACTGGTTCAGCTCTGTGGGAAACTGCTGTCGGATGCTCCATTATTTTTCCTTATTAATTCGTATACAACGGGATTACAGCCTGCGGTACTTTCTTATATGATGAATCTGGAACTTGTGGAGCGGTTTGGCGGAAATGTAGAAGCAGATGAGATCGGCCTGCCAGTCCGGGGTGGCAGGCTCACGCTGCCATGTGGAGCCAGCGGGCGCTGGGAAGCGATGCGATAGAGGAAATTCCATATAGAAAATAATATATGTTGTTGCATACTAATTGCAGAAAAAATAATTGGGGTTATTAAGGAAGAGACAAAAGTCACAAATGAATTTTTTGTGAGATATTGCAAGACTTATGGTTTTAAAGGCCGCCCACAAGGGATAAGAGAACTCTCGCAGAGGTTCATGTGGAAAAGCACGGAATTCTGCGGGAGTTCTCTTTTGGGGGAATCAGGTCTAAAAAGTGTCATTTCCCGACAGCCCCATTTGGTTCCTTTATAAACTCAATGTTGACATCGCCATTATTGTTGGACACATTTAGCATTTTTTCTCCGTTTTCTTTATTACCTGGTAAATTACTCTTGCCCTTTTTGCTATTTGCCTGAATGGCAAAATCGTCATAGCTTCCTGCGATCGTGCCAGAAATATCTCCATTTTTGACGGTCAGGGTTAAGGAATCTCTTACATTTAAGTTCCCGAAGGTAATGTTTCCGCCGTTAGAAGAAATTTTTATACTTCCTGTTACAGCTAATGCCGGAAGCGATATCTCTTCATTTGTTGTGGACAACGTAAGGGTATCTAAAAGTGTGTCTGGTATCTGTAGCGATATCTTCCGAACTTCCGCAGAGGGTTTTACTCCAATATAATCTGTCCAATCTTTGCTGTCTGCACTTGTTACCGTTAATGTGTTTTCGTCGGATACGGTAATGTCATAAGTTTCTTTGTTGTTTTCAAAGTAGCCAATGTGGATTTGGCCGTCCTCTGATCTTGACACTTCAATTTGCCTGTCGCGTACATCAATACTTATTTCCTTAATTTGCGATACATCGGCCGTGTATTCCTTTTCTGAAAATGGGTCGTTGCTGTCAGAGCAGCCCGTCAGTGTAAAACTGCCGAACATAAGACACAATGTAAGTAAAATTATTTTTTTCATTTTAACCTCCATATTTTAGAATATTAGATTTATTGATTTTTGCAAAAACCTATGCTAAGATGAATTATAAACCTTTGTGTAACACAAAAGTCAATAGGAGAAAATAGAAATGCGACAATATTTTTCTGTTGGGGAAGTAGCGAAGGCTGTCCATACAACGAGCGAAACGTTGCGGCATTATGACCGTATCGGATTAGTGAAACCAAGCAAAAAAGATGAATGGACGAATTACCGTTATTATACCGAACAGGATATTATTCGGCTGAATACGGTACGGGCTTTGCAGCTTATGGATTTGCCTCTGCAGAAGATAAAAAAGGTTTTAGAATATGACGAACTTGAGAAAATTGTGGACTTTTTAACAGAAGCGGAGAAAAAGGCGGATGAAAAAATTGCGGCACTGCGGTATAGTAAATCAAAGATTCAGTTAGCAAAAGCGGACTATGAAAGAAAACTGCAGGGGCAGAATAAGTTCAATGGTTTCTTTCTCAAAGATTATCCAGAACGTGTTATATTGCTGTCAGATACCCTGGAAATGCCAACGCTTGATAATCTTTGGAATTACCTCAGCCATTTTTACGATAAAATAACTCCTTCCTTAAAAAAGGAATTTTCCTTTGAGGATTTAGCTGGTATGTATACCGAAGACGGAATAACAAAATTATTCGCTGTCTGTATTCGTTATGTGGACATAGACGGATTAAAGATATTACCAAAGGGCAGATACCTATGTGCTAACTGCACTGAAGATAATAGAGAACAAACATTGGATGAGTTAATACGTACAGCCAAGGCAAAATACGGCGTACAGCCGGAATTTGCAGTACAGCTTATTATTGTATCAGGTATTTTGCAGTGGAATTATGAAGTACAGGTTTATGTATCTTAGCGGTGCCAATTTGAACCCGTTGGGCGAACTTGGACTGATGGTTCATTAATAATATAAATATGAGGAAAGGGAGGCATAAAACAGATGAGAAGACATTATCGGTTTTATGGAAGAGTACAGGGCGTGGGATTTCGTTACCGGGCACAGCAGGCAGCAAGAAGTCTTGGCATCACTGGATGGGTAACGAATCTGTATGATGGCTCGGTAGAGATGGAGGCCCAGGGGAGAGAGGAAGAGTTAGACAGGATGGTTGTAATGATCCGGCAGAGCCGATATGTGGATGTGTCAGATCTGACTGTGAAGGAGATAAAAGAAAAGGAGGGGGAACATTCCTTTAGAATTATATAAAAGATAAATATTTATTTGACAAAAATATTTTTGCGTGATAAAATTTACTTTGATATATATAAAAGATAAGGGGGATGAAAAGATGAAACAAAAAAGGGTAACTGGTTGGTGTTTGATAATTACTATGTTATTTTTTCTGGTGCCAGATAATTATTCATATGCAAAAGAAGACACGGTGGCAGTGATTGACTCTTCAGAAGCATCAGCAATCGCTAGTGAATTAATGACAGAAGCTACAGAAGATATAGAAGAATATACCGAAAAAGATGTGCGGCCTATGTATGATGAGGATAATCAAGTTGCCGCTTTTATGGTGGATTTTGCTGACGAAGATGAATCATTGGGATATGCTATTGTAAATAAGGATGGGCAGATTGTTGAGTATTCTTATGATGAAGGAAACTTTATTGAAGAAATGGAAGAAAAAGTTTGTAACAAAAGGCAAGATGGAAAATTATATTATATAGAGCCATTGAACTATTACATTGAGACCAGAGATGCTGGGAAAAATAAATCATATTATAATGCTGCTACTGCGAAAGAGGTTAAAGACATAGAAACTGTAAATACAGATAGCAACGATGATAGAAAATGCGGTAATCCAAGTGATAATGGCGAATTTATAACAAATCCATTTGCCTGTGAGGATTGGAATATTACCTCTCATACTACATATGATGTTCCAGGAACGGTTTCGTGGGTTAATGGGGTAAAAACCTACAAAAATTTTTACCGAATGTCAGAATTTCGAAGTGGTCAGGTTTGTGTTCCTGCTGCTGTCACAAACTTGTTTTTTCATTATTATAGAAATTATTCCAAATGTAGCAGTTTGAAAGATGGGACATGGAAAAATGTTTTTACGATACTCTATAATAAGATGGGGACGGATCCTGAACATGGAACTTTGACATCAAAGGTTGCAGGTGGAATAGAATGGTACTGTAAAACAAGAAAACCGAAGATCTCCTGTACGGCAAAGACAGTAAAAGGGACTAATAGCGGAGACAAAGTAGTGGCAGAGCTGAAAAAGCGGAGGCCTTGTATTTTGCACGTATATGACCATAATACATATGATGATCATGCATTACTGGCATTGGGATATGAGACATTTACAAGCAAAAAGGGAAATTCGACTAAGAAAAATAATTATATTCGGGTGAATGATGGCTGGACACAGCAGTCGAACCGATATGTATGGGGTGGATGTTCTGGTTCATGGGACTATACAAGTGTTAGTATTTCAACGAAGTAAGGGGATATCAGTGGGCTGTTTAAAAATAAAGAAGATTCTTTGTCTTATTTCTATGTTGGTTCTTGTAGTGGCATTTTGTTTCTACAGGACACCAAGGACAATGATTGAAGTTGTGGGTAAATTTGTGATGTCGGATAAAGTTGATATTACAGATGGCAGTACAGGACAGAAGATTATACTTAATGAGGAGGAAAGAGCAGAGTTATTCCAGATTTTAAAAGCAACACGTATCTGCGGGAGGAAAAGATATGAGCCAAGCGGTGGTTATTGTAAGGCTATTGGTCTTTTTTATGGCAATGGTTCTTTATCGTTAATACTAAAAGGAGACGAAATTGAGGCAGGATATGGGATATGGAATGATGTTTTTGCCATAGATGATGAAAACAATCAGAGAATCAGGGAATTCATTGGCATGTGAGCAACATTCATTTAGGATTATTTATAAATAAAGGAGACATCAATGGGCTGTTCAAAAATAAAGAAAATTCTCTGCCTTATTTCTATGTTGGTTCTTGTAGTGGCATTTTGTTTGTACAGGACACCAAGGACAATGATTGAAGTTGTGGGTAAATTTGTGATGTCAGACAAAATCGTCATAACAGATGGCAATACAGGTCAGAAGATTGCACTTAATGAAGAAGAAAGAGCAGAGTTATTTCGGATTTTAAGAGCAACACGTATCTGCGGGAGGAAAAGATATGAGCCAAGCGGTGGATATACTAAGTCTATCGGTTTTTTTTGTGGGAATGATCATTTAGCATTGACCCCAAGAGGGGGTGATGAGATTAAGGTGAGAGGTGCCGGGTATATTTTGGATGATGAAAACAATCAGAGAATCAGGGAATTCATTGGCATGTGAGCTGCATTCCATTTTTTCCACCTGTGCGGCAGCCATGAATCGCCATCCAATGTTACTTTTCATACCTTGGCCAATGAGCGGCTATGCTGCAAAAAGGCAGGGAAACGGCGGCAGACAGCGAGTTTTGCGAAAGGCAGCGTAATGCTTTTGCGACCGGAGGAAACATGCTATTTTTCGTTGGGTGTGATATACCGGGCAACAGACAGTGCAAATCCGCAGCTCTTTAGGGTATGAAAAGTAACCATCCAACCGCACCGATGGCAATTTTTAAAATTTTTTCTTGCATTATTTCCCTTTTTATGATATAGTGAACCTTGCTGTGACATGATAGCGATGAAATGGGAGGTTGCCACCATCAGGTGGGTTTTTCCATGGAGCGAATGTCAAGAGGCCGGAGATCAGCGGCAATATGCATTGTTTTCGGCCGGTAAACCTGACGGCAAGTCACTGTACAGAGACATATTTTCTGCCAGAGAGCAGATAAACGTGTGGGTCAGACCTCAGAAAGTGGGGTATTTATTAATGAACCGATACGACACACACGGATGAGTGTACAGTCACCACTTGTCGTACTATCCAATTAAAAGTACGAAAAGGAGGCGGCTATTTTTATGGCAAGTCAAAAATCTCAGAAAATGAGAATCATTCTGAAGGCGTATGATCATCAGCTGATCGATTTCGCAGCTTCAAAACTGATTGAAACAGTAAAGAAAACGGAGGCGAAGGTAAGCGGACCTGTGCCACTGCCAACTAAGAAAGAGATCATCACGATTCTCCGTGCGGTACACAAATACAAAGATTCCCGTGAGCAGTTCGAGCAGAGGACGCATAAGAGGCTGATCGATGTTCTGACACCTTCACAGAAGACGGTAGATGCACTTTCCCGTTTGGAATTGCCTGCTGGCGTTGCGATTGATATCAAGATGAAATAATCTTATATTATTGTCATCGGATGGAATGGTTATGATGCAGGTCTATGGTTCAGGACATGACAGTAGCCATCTAGTATGATTGTTTCCTTATAAAAGGGTGCAATCCGCTGTAGAAAATTTAGGAAGAAAATCCTCTGTGTGCAGAGGAGTGTGTTTTTCTTCCCAATAGGAGGATTAGAAAATGAAGAAAGCTATCGTAGCTACAAAGGTTGGAATGACTCAGATTTTCAACGAAGACGGTGTTTTAACACCAGTTACCGTGCTGCAGGCTGGTCCGGTCTATGTATCTCAGATTAAGACAGTTGAGAATGATGGATATGAGGCAGTTCAGGTAGCATATGGCGATGTTCGCGAGAAGTTGTTGAACAAGCCACAGAAAGGACACTTGGCAAAGGCAGGAGTGGAGAACAAGAGATTTCTTACAGAGTTTAAGTTTGAGAACACTGCTGAGTACGAGTTGGGACAGGAAATTAAAGCAGATATCTTTGAAGCTGGTGACAAGATTGATGTGACTGCGAAGACAAAGGGTAAAGGCTTCCAGGGCGCCATCAAACGTCATGGACAGTCTCGCGGACCAATGGGTCACGGCTCCAAATTCCATAGACATGCAGGTTCCAATGGTAGTGCATCGGATCCTAGCAAAGTATTTAAAGGCAAGAAAATGCCTGGTCAGATGGGTGCAGTACAGGTTACGATCCAGAATCTTGAGATCGTGCGTGTGGATGCAGAGAGCGATCTGATATTAGTAAAAGGCGCTGTACCAGGACCGAAAAAATCAACAGTAATCATTAAAGAATCCGTAAAGGCATAACTTTCCGGAAAGGAGGAAGACACAGATGGCAAGCGTATCTGTTTATAATATGGAAGGCAAAGAAGTGGAGAAGATCGATCTGAATGATTCCGTCTTTGCTGTTCCGGTAAATGAGCATTTGGTTCATATGGCGGTTGTTCTCCAGCTCGCCAATAAACGCCAGGGAACACAGAAAGCCAAGACACGTTCTGAAGTTCGCGGCGGTGGAAGAAAACCTTGGAGACAGAAAGGAACAGGCCATGCGAGACAGGGTTCCATCCGCGCTCCACAATGGACGGGCGGCGGTGTTGTATTTGCACCGGTTCCGAGAGATTACTCGTTCAAGATGAATAAGAAGGAGAAGGCAGCAGCGATCAAGTCTGCATTGTCCTCGAAGGTAAGTGAGGACAAATTAATTGTTGTGGATTCTCTGGATTTTGAAGCTCCAAAAACTAAGAAGATGAAAGAAGTTCTGGCAAATCTGAAAACAGAAAAAGCACTGGTAGTTGTTGACGGTGATGCTGCCAATACCATTCTTTCTGTAAGAAACCTTCCTACAGCAAGAGGTATCTACAGCAATTCGATCAATGTATATGATATTTTGAAATATGATACCGTAGTTATTACCAAGAGCGCTGTGAAAGCAATCGAGGAGGTGTACGCATAATGGCAGATCTGAAATACTACGACATTATTGACAAACCAGTTATCACTGAGAAGTCAATGTCAGGAATGGAATTCAAGAAATACACATTTTATGTGCACACAGAAGCTACCAAGACACAGATCAAGGAAGCAGTAGAGAAGATGTTCCCAGGAACGAAGG
The DNA here is from genome assembly GCA_947643415.1 of uncultured Clostridia bacterium. Classification (GTDB taxonomy): domain Bacteria; phylum Bacillota; class Clostridia; order Lachnospirales; family Lachnospiraceae; genus Eubacterium_F. The sequence continues at coordinate 14,946 of CANRWA010000037.1, forward strand.
TTGCTAAGGTCAATACCATGAATCTTGATGGAAAGAAACGCAGAAGAGGAATGGTGACAGGAAAGACAGCGAAGAGAAAGAAAGCGATCGTTCAGTTGACAGAAGACAGCGCAGATATTGAGATCTTTGAGGGACTCTAAAATTGTCCGCAGGTGGACAATGCTGTGGCTGAGAGATGCACGCATTTGAAAAACACGAATCGTTTTTCGATCTGCAGAGAGATAGTATGAATTTTGAAAGGAGTGTAACTCATGGGAATTAAAACCTATAACCCATATACACCTTCTAGGAGAAATATGACCGGTTATGATTTCAAAGAAATCACAACAAATAAACCTGAAAAATCCCTTACAACTTCTTTAAAGAAGCATGCGGGACGTAATGCCCAGGGTAAGATCACGGTAAGACACCGTGGCGGCGGTTCTAGAAGAAAATATAGAATTATTGATTTTAAGAGAAATAAAGATGGTATTCCGGCTACTGTTAAGACGATCGAGTATGATCCGAACAGAACGGCAAATATTGCACTGGTATGTTATGCCGATGGAGAGAAAAGATATATCCTCGCTCCAGTTGGACTGAAGGTTGGCCAGACTATCATGAATGGTGAAAATGCTGAGGTCCGGATTGGCAACTGTATGCAGTTGAAAGATATGCCGGTTGGTACCCAGATCCACAACATCGAGATGCATCCGGGACACGGTGGACAGCTTGTCCGTGCCGCTGGTGTAAGTGCACAGTTGATGGCAAAAGAAGGCAAATATGCGATTCTTCGTATGCCGTCAGGCGAGATGAGAATGGTTCCGGTAGTCTGCCGTGCTTCCATCGGACAGGTTGGCAACACCGAGCATAACCTTGTTAATATTGGTAAAGCAGGACGTAAACGCCATATGGGCATCCGTCCGACTGTCCGCGGTTCTGTTATGAACCCGAATGACCATCCACATGGTGGTGGTGAAGGTAAAGCTCCTGTTGGGCGCTCTGGTCCATGTACTCCTTGGGGTAAACCGGCACTTGGTTATAAGACGAGAAAGAAGAACAAGCAGTCTAACAAGATGATTATCCGTCGCAGAGATGGGAAAGCCCTGGCTAAATAATTTTGCCGGAGGCAGATAATAAGGAGGTAAAAGCTAGTGTCACGTTCATTAAAAAAGGGACCATTTGCGGACGCTCATCTTCTGAAGAAGATTGATGCAATGAATGAGTCTGGAGATAAATCAGTAATCAAAACCTGGTCACGCCGTTCCACTATTTTCCCAAGTTTTGTGGGACATACGATCGCTGTTCATGATGGAAGAAAACATGTTCCTGTATATGTGACTGAAGATATGGTAGGCCATAAACTGGGTGAGTTCGTGCTGACAAGAACTTATAAAGGCCATGGCAAAGACGAAAAAAGAGGATAATATTGTCTCGAACAAGTTCGAGACATTGGAAGTTTGCGAAGCAAACTTCGGTTTGAAGAGAGCAGCAGAGCTGTTCTTGCCCCGCAATGTCTCGCTGCGTGGGACATTGGAAGTTTGCTTTGCAAACTTCGGCCTGAGTAGTTATTATTTGTTTCAAATGTATGAAAGGAGGTTTCTGAGAAGTGGCTAAAGGACATAGATCACAGATCAAGAAAGAAAGAAACCAGAACAAAGATACAAGACCATCTGCTAAGTTGTCACATGCCAGAATTTCTGCACAGAAGGCAGGATTTGTACTGGATGCGATCCGCGGCAAGGATGTACAGACAGCACTTGGTATTTTGGAATATAATCCAAGATATGCGTCTTCAGTGATTAAAAAACTGCTGAATTCCGCAATTGCAAATGCCGAGAATAACAACGGCATGGATCCGGAAAATCTCTACATTGATGAGTGCTTTGCAAACAAGGCAACTACGATGAAGAGAATCAGACCAAGAGCGCGTGGTATGGCTTATCGCATTGAGAAGAGAACATGTCATATTACCATAATCTTGAATGAAAGATAATGAAAGGAGATCAAGATGGGACAAAAAGTAAATCCACACGGCCTGAGAGTCGGCGTCATCAAAGACTGGGAATCCAGATGGTATGCAGATCCTGAGGAATTCTCCGACAACTTAGTTGAAGATTATAAAATCCGTGAATTCTTAAAGAAGGAATTATATCACGCAGGCATCTCCAAGATTGAGATCGAGAGGACTGCTGATCGCGTAAAAGTATTGGTATATACCGCTAAGCCAGGTGTAGTAATCGGCAAAGGCGGTTCAGAGATTGAGAAACTGAAAGCAAAACTTGCTTCTTATTCAGCAAAGAAGATACTGGTTGATATCAAAGAGGTGAAGAGGCCAGACAGCGATGCCCAGTTGGTAGCAGAGAATATTGCACAGCAGCTTGAGAACCGTATTTCTTTCCGCCGTGCCATGAAATCCTGTATGGGCCGTGCCATGAAGGCGGGGGCAAAGGGAATTAAGACGGCCTGTTCCGGACGTCTTGGCGGAGCTGATATGGCTCGTACTGAGTTCTACAGCGAGGGCAATATTCCGCTGCAGACATTACGTGCAGACATTGATTACGGTTTTGCAGAAGCAAACACAACTTATGGTAAGATCGGTGTAAAGGCATGGATCTATCATGGTGAAGTACTTCCGACCAAAGGAGGAAAACCAGCCAAGGCTAGTTCGAAGGAAGGGAGCGATAAATAATGTTAATGCCTAAGAGAGTAAAACGTCGTAAACAGTTTCGCGGCTCCATGAAAGGAAAAGCGTTACGTGGTAATAAAATCACTTATGGAGAATTTGGTCTTGTGGCCACTGAGCCGGCATGGATCCGTTCCAACCAGATCGAGGCAGCACGTATCGCCATGACACGTCATACGAAGCGTGGTGGTAAAGTGTGGATCAAGATTTTCCCTGATAAGCCAGTAACAAAGACACCTGCTGAGACTCGAATGGGTAAAGGTAAAGGTGCTTTGGAGTACTGGGTTGCAGTTGTTAAGCCAGGTCGTGTAATGTTTGAGATTGCCGGTGTGCCGGAAGATACAGCCAGAGAAGCATTGAGACTGGCTATGCACAAGCTGCCGATCAAATGTAAGATTGTATCCCGTGCAGACTTAGAAGGAGGTGCAGGCAGTGAAGAATAAAGAATTTATGAGTGGAATCGCAGGTATGTCACTGGCTGAATTAAATGATGAGTTAGTCGCTGCCAAGAAGGAACTGTTTAACCTTAGATTCCAGAACGCAACAAACCAACTTGACAATACAAGCAGAATCAAAGAAGTCAGAAGAAACATTGCTCGTATCCAGACAGCGATGTCGAAAGAACAGAAAGCAATAAATTAGGCTGAGGAAAGGAGGATTTTGTTGTGGATAGAAATCTTAGAAAGACCCGTACAGGAAAAGTTGTGAGCAATAAGATGGATAAGACCATCGTAGTAGCAGTAGTAGATAATGTAAAACATCCCCTCTACGGAAAGATCGTGAAGAGAACTTACAAACTGAAGGCTCATGATGAGAATAATGAGTGCAACATTGGCGATAGAGTTAAGGTTATGGAGACAAGACCGCTGTCCAAGGACAAGAGATGGAGACTTGTTGAAATTATAGAAAAAGCGAGATAAACCGTTCGCTTCAGCCAGGTAAACTATTTGGCTTCAATAATTGAAACTCAGGAAAGGAGTATTTGTTATGGTACAGCAGGAGACCAGATTAAAGGTTGCTGATAACACCGGAGCAAAAGAATTACTGTGTATCCGTGTTCTTGGCGGTTCTGTTAGAAGATATGCGGCTGTTGGCGATATCATCGTTGCTACGGTCAAAGATGCAACACCAGGCGGAGTTGTGAAGAAGGGTGATGTTGTGAAAGCAGTTGTAGTGCGTACAGTAAAAGAAATCCGCCGCCCAGATGGTTCTTATATCCGCTTTGATGAGAATGCAGCAGTTATCATCAAGGATGATAAGACTCCGAGAGGAACCCGTATTTTTGGACCGGTAGCTAGAGAGTTAAGAGAAAAACAATTTATGAAGATTGTTTCCTTAGCACCAGAAGTATTGTAAGGAGGTGTCCCTAAGTGGCAACATCAAAGATTAAAAAAGGTGATACCGTTCGCGTTATTGCCGGTGTAGATAAAGGTAAAGAAGGAAAAGTCCTTGAAGTGAAGGATGGCAAAGTAAAGGTGGAAGGCATCAATATGGTAAAGATGCACGTGAAACCAAACCAGTCCAACATGAAAGGCGGCATCGTGGATAAAGAAGCGTTCTTCGATGTATCGAATGTAATGTATGTTGTGGATGGCCAGGTTACCCGTGTTGGCTTCAAAGTGGAAGAGGGTAAGAAAAAAGTCCGTTATGCCAAAAAAACAGGCGCTGTTATTGATTAATAAGGAGAGGAGGTACTGTTAAGGATGGCTAGATTAAAGGAGACATATTTAAACGAGATCGTTGATGCGATGATGAAGAAGTTTGAGTATAAAAATGTTATGCAGGTACCAAAGCTCGAGAAGATTGTGATCAATATGGGCGTTGGTGAAGCAAAAGATAACTCCAAGGTTTTGGATACAGCGATTAGTGACCTTGAGATCATCACAGGTCAGAAAGCTGTTGTAACAAGGGCAAAGAAGTCTGTAGCGAATTTCAAGCTTCGTGAGGGGCAGCCAATCGGATGTAAGGTTACACTCCGCGGCAAGAAGATGTATGAATTTGCAGATCGTCTGATCAACCTTGCGCTTCCGCGGGTACGTGACTTCCGTGGCGTAAATCCAAATGCTTTTGATGGTCGTGGAAATTACGCTCTTGGCATTAAAGAGCAGTTGATCTTCCCTGAGATTGAGTATGATAAGGTAGATAAGGTAAGGGGCATGGATATTATTTTTGTCACTACCGCTCAGACAGATGAAGAAGCACGTGAACTCTTGGCACAGTTTGGTATGCCGTTTAAGAAATAGTTAGGAGGTTATTTCATGGCTAAAAAGTCTTTGAAGATTAAGCAGCAGCGTAAACCTAAGTTCTCTACCAGAGCGTACACTCGCTGCAAGATTTGTGGACGTCCACATGGATATCTGAGAAAATACGGAATCTGTAGAATCTGCTTCCGTGAATTAGCTTACAAGGGTCAGATCCCTGGCGTTAAAAAAGCGAGTTGGTAAAGGAGGAAACCGAGAATGACAATGAGTGATCCTATTGCAGATATGCTTACAAGAATCCGTAATGCAAATACTGCAAAACATGATACAGTTGATATTCCTTCTTCCAAAATGAAGGTTTCGATTGCTGAGATTCTTTTAAAGGAAGGATATATCAAAAACTTTGAGGTAGTAGAAGTAGATGGTTTCAAATCCATTCATATGACATTGAAATATGGCAGGGATAAGAATGAGAAGATCATTTCTGGCCTGAAGAGGATCTCTAAGCCGGGACTTCGTGTGTATGCTGGTACAGATGAGCTGCCAACCGTTCTTGGCGGCCTTGGAATCGCTATTATTTCTACAAATAAAGGAGTAATGACAGATAAGCAGGCACGTAAAGAGAACGTAGGCGGGGAAGTACTTGCTTTCGTCTGGTAACATTGTCTCGAGCAAGCTCGAGCCATTTGAAGTTTGCAAAGCAAACTTCTTTGACAAAAGAAGTTTTGATAAGAGAGTTATGAAACGGTAAAAGTAATACCCCAAAAAAGAAATAGGAGGTAACGGCATGTCACGAATTGGAAGAATGCCTATCGCGGTACCTGCAGGCGTAACTGTAGATATTGCAGAAAATAATCAGGTGACGGTAAAAGGTCCAAAGGGGACTCTGGAAAGAGTATTACCCGCAGAGATGACCATTACAAAAGAGGGCGAGGAAATCACAGTAACCCGTCCAAGTGATATAAAGAAAATGAAATCCCTTCATGGCCTGACAAGAACGCTCATTTATAATATGATCGTTGGTGTTACAGAAGGATATGAGAAGAAACTGGAAGTAAACGGTGTAGGTTACCGTGCTGCAAAGCAGGGTAAGAAACTGGTTCTTTCCCTTGGATATTCCCATCCGGTAGAGATGGAAGATCCGGAGGGAATCGAAGTCACTGTTGATGGACAGAATCTTATCATCGTAAAGGGAATTGATAAAGAAAAAGTTGGCCAGTACGCTGCTGAGATCCGCGAGAAGAGAGCACCGGAACCTTATAAGGGTAAGGGTATCAAATATGTGGATGAAGTGATACGGCGTAAAGTTGGTAAGACTGGTAAGAAGTAGAAAGGAGTAAATAAGAATGGTTAGTAAGAAGGTTAGAAGCGAAGTTCGCAAAAATAAACATAGAAGAATACGCAGCCGTTTGTCTGGTACTCCTGAGAAACCACGTTTGTCTGTGTTCCGTAGTAATAAGCATATGTATGCACAGGTTATTGATGATGTTGCTGGTAATACGATCGTTTCCGCATCCACTCTTCAGGCAGAGGTAAAAGATGGGCTGGAGAAAACAAATGATATTACAGCAGCCAGTAAGCTTGGTGAAGTGATCGCTAAGAAGGCACTGGATAATGGTATTAAGAAAGTAGTATTTGACCGTGGCGGTTATATTTATCAGGGTAAAGTGAAAGCATTGGCAGACGCAGCTAGAGAAGCTGGTCTGGAATTCTAATAAGGAGGAGAACACATGAAACGTGAGATTATTGATGCTAGTCAGTTTGAATTAGAAGATAAAGTAGTATCAATTAAACGTGTAACCAAGGTTGTTAAGGGCGGTCGTAATATGCGTTTCACGGCACTTGTCGTTGTAGGCGACGGCAACGGACACGTTGGTGCAGGTTTAGGCAAGGCAACAGAAATTCCGGAAGCGATCCGTAAAGGGAAAGAGGCGGCTGCAAAGTCTCTGATCAAAGTACCTCTTGACGAGAACCGTAGTATTCCGCATGATTTCATTGGTAAATTCGGAAGTGCTTCTGTATTGATGAAGAAGTCCCCGGAAGGTACTGGTATTATCGCAGGTGGTCCTGCCCGTGCCGTACTTGAGTTGGCTGGATTCAAAAATATCCGTACAAAGTCTCTCGGATCCCGTAATAAGCAGAATGTAGTGCTTGCTACCATCGCCGGGCTGAAAGAACTGAAGACTCCGGAAGAAGTAGCAAAGCTCCGCGGTATTTCCGTAGAAGAAGTTCTGGGCTAGGAGGTGCAGAAAAATGGCAGATAAATTGAGAATCACATTAGTTAAATCTACGATCGGTGCTATTCCAAAGCACAGGAAGACAGTAGAGGCTCTTGGTCTCAGAAAGTTAAACAAAACAGTAGAAATGCCTGATAACGCTGCAACGCGTGGTCAGATTCAGCAGATCAGGCATTTGGTCAAGGTGGAAGAAATCTAATCAGGAGGTGCAAGAGAATGAATTTATCAGAGTTGAAACCGGCCGATGGTTCTAAGCAGAGCAATGCGTTTAGAAGAGGCCGCGGCCATGGTTCAGGAAATGGTAAGACTGCCGGTAAAGGCCACAAGGGACAGAAGGCCCGTTCAGGGGCTCCAAGACCTGGTTTCGAGGGTGGTCAGTTACCATTATACATGAGATTACCGAAGAGAGGATTTACAAACATCAATAGTAAAGATATCGTCGGGATCAATGTGGAACTTCTGAATGCTTTTGAGGATGGTGCGGAGGTAACAGTGGCTGCGCTTATCGAAAAAGGCATCGTAAAGAATCCAAAAGACGGAGTTAAGATTCTTGGAAATGGAGAATTAACCAAAAAGCTTGATGTTAAAGTAAATGCCTATAGTGCAGGTGCTCTTGAGAAGATTCAGGCCGCAGGTGGAAAAGCAGAGGTGATCTAATGTTGACAACGATTCAGAATGCGTTAAAGACGAAAGAGATCCGCATGAAACTTCTGTATGTCCTGTTTGCCCTGATTATTGTCCGGATCGGATGTAATATCCCGGTTCCGGGCGTAGATGCGAAAGTAATACAGGAGATGTTTGATAACAATCAGGCATTGGGATTTCTGGATGTCATGACTGGTGGATCTTTCTCAAGAATGTCCATCTTTGCATTGAACATTACACCATATATTACAGCGTCTATTATATTACAGCTTCTGACTATTGCCATTCCCCGTCTTGAGGAAATGCAGAAGGACGGAGAAGATGGACGCAAGAAGATAAATGAGTACACCAGATATCTGTCAATCGTGCTGGCAGTGATCGAAGGTGTTGCCATTATCATTGGATTCCGCAACCAGAATTTATTTACGGCTGGCGGATATGTACCGCTGATCGTTGCTGTAGTAGCACTGACAGCAGGTGCTGCATTCCTGATGTGGCTCGGTGAGCAGATTACGGAGAAGGGAGTGGGAAATGGTATCTCTATTATCCTGCTGATCAATATCGTTGCCCGTATTCCGAGTGATCTGTCTAACCTGTATACAACCTATATTGCCGGTGCCGGCAATCTTACCAATGCCATTGTGGCGGGAGTGATCATTCTGGCTATTATTCTGGCAATGTTTGTGTTTATCGTGTGGCTGCAGGATGGTGAGAGAAGGATTCCGGTTCAGTATGCAAAGAAGATCCAGGGAAGAAAAGTGGCTGGCGGACAGTCTACCCACATTCCTTTGAAAGTGAATACGGCAGGTGTCATTCCTGTTATCTTTGCCAGTTCCATGATGTCCCTTCCTGTCGTGATCGCAAGCTTTGCTGGCATTCAGCCGGCTACTGGTCCGAATGCGACTGTATTTCAGAAACTCCTGACGGTTTGTAACCAGAGTGACTGGTGCAAGATTGGAAGCTGGGGAGAGTTCAAATACACATTGGGATTGCTTGTCTATATTGTATTGGTGATCTTCTTTGCGTATTTCTATACCTCTGTTACTTTCAATCCACTGGAGATCTCCAACAATATGAAGAAGCAGGGTGGATTTATCCCAGGCATCCGTCCAGGAAAGCCAACGACAGATTATCTTACTTCTGTATTGAACAGCATCGTATTCCTGGGAGCAGTTGGAATGGTCATTGTCTGTGTCCTTCCGATCTTTTTCTCAGGTGCATTTGGAGCAGATGTTTCATTTAGTGGCACATCTCTGATCATCGTCGTAGGTGTAGTCATTGAGACATTGAAACAGATTGAGTCTCTGGTTCTGGTCCGCCATTACAAGGGATTCCTTGGAAACTGATCAATATGCCGTGCCAAGCGGCAGAAAAAATAGATGGCCGCCTGCCAGAACCATACTGGTGGGAGGTCTCTTATCGCTTATATTTATATAATAGAAAGGATGCATAGTATGAAAATTGTTATGTTAGGTGCTCCGGGTGCCGGCAAAGGTACCCAGGCAAAGATGATTTCTGAAAAGTATGGAATTCCTCATATTTCCACCGGAGATATCTTCCGTGCCAATATCAAGGAAAACACTGAACTTGGACAGAAAGCAAAGGGTTACATGGATAAGGGCCTTCTGGTTCCGGATGAGCTGGTAGTAGATCTGGTAGTAGACCGTCTGGCTCAGGACGATGCAAAAAAGGGTTATGTACTGGATGGTTTCCCAAGAACCATTCCACAGGCAGAAGCGCTGACAGAAGCTTTGGCTAAGATCGGGGAAAAGCTGGATTATGCCATTGATGTGGATGTGCCGGATGAGAACATCGTGAACCGTATGTCTGGCAGACGTGCCTGTGTGAAATGTGGCGGAACCTATCACATCAAATATAACCCCACCAAAGTAGAGGGTGTCTGTGATGCCTGCGGCGGTGAACTGATTCTCCGCGATGATGACAAACCGGAGACAGTTCAGCAGAGACTCAGTGTATATCATGAGCAGACACAGCCTCTGATCGATTATTATACAAAAGAGGGGATCCTCAAAGAGGTTGACGGAACAGTGGATCTGAATGATGTATTTGCGGCGATCGTTACAATCCTGGAAAAATAACCATGGCAGTGACGATCAAATCCGAACAGGAAATTCAGTTAATGCGTGATGCCGGAAAGATTCTCGCTGAGGTTCATGAGAGGCTTGCCGAGATCATTGCACCAGGTATCACTACCTGGGATATTGACCGGAAGGGGGAAGAGATGATCCGCGAAGCGGGCTGCATTCCCTCTTTCAAGGGATATCAGGGATATCCGGCATCCATCTGTGTATCCATCAATGATGAAGTGGTTCATGGGATTCCCAATAAGGACCATCGTCTCTTTGAAGGCGATATTGTCAGTCTGGATGCCGGGGTGATCTACCAGGGATATCAGTCAGATGCTGCGAGGACTCATGGTGTCGGTAAAGTCGATCCGGAGTCGCAGCGCCTGATGGATGTGACGAAAGAGAGTTTTTTCAGGGGAATCGAATATGCCAGGCCAGGCAATCATCTCTATCAGGTCTCCGCTGCGATTCAGAGATTTGTAGAGAAAAACGGCTACTCTGTTGTCCGTGCCCTCGTTGGTCATGGGATCGGCAGAGAGATGCATGAGGAGCCGCAGATTCCGAATTATAAGCCAATGATCCGCAGAGGGATCAGACTGCGTCCGGGCATGACACTTGCCATCGAACCAATGGTGAATGCAGGAAAGTACGAGGTCTGGATGTTGGAAGACGACTGGACGGTTGTTACGCGGGATGGTACGAGATCCGCTCATTATGAAAATACCGTTTTGATCACAGAAGGTGATCCCGAAATCTTATCATTGTTATAGAAGTGTGAATGGAGGTAAAAATGTCAAAATCAGATGTTATTGAAATTGAGGGAACAGTAGTTGAAAAACTGCCAAATGCAATGTTTCAGGTGGAGTTGGAAAATGGCCACAAAGTCCTGGCCCATATCAGTGGAAAGCTTCGTATGAATTTTATCCGTATCCTGCCAGGTGACAAAGTTACATTGGAACTATCCCCATATGACCTGACAAAAGGCAGAATCGTATGGAGAGATAAATAACCAGTTTATATATATTGTTGTAAAAAAATTTGCATTCTCAAATTTTTATTTAATTAGCACTTGCATTCTAGAAAGTGCTATGTTATACTTTTAAGCGGACTTTTTTGAAAGGAGGGTATTACTGTGAAAGTTAGATCATCAGTAAAACCGATTTGCGAAAAATGCAAGGTCATTAAAAGAAAGGGTCGTGTCAGAATTATCTGCGAGAATCCGAAACACAAGCAAAGACAGGGCTAATGAATATATCGAAAACCGGAAGTGATCCTGCTTCTGGTTATTTTCGTGCTTATAAATTCAAGTTCTTGCTTTCTGTGTTACAGTACCAAAACCGTCATTAGATTGTCCGGCTGGCAATCTTTCTGGTACTGTGATATCACAACGGTAAGCACTGTGAGATTCTCCGCCAGGGTTTCTTCTATATAATAGGTAATTATATGAGGGAAAGACGGTTCTTGTTTCGCAGGGTTGTTGTGATTTAAAGCGGCTGCAAAGTGTTTGCAGGGCAAACACTTAGAAGAATGGCTTTGCCATTCTTCACAAAGGAAAGGGGAATGGCAAAGCCATTCTTCACCTACTCAAACAAACTATAATTTTAATGGAGGTGTAAAGCGCACATGGCTCGTATAAGCGGTGTAGATTTACCAAGAGAAAAACGTGTTGAAATAGGTCTTACCTATATTTACGGCATCGGTGTTGCCAGCTCAAGAAGAATCCTGGCTGAGGCAAATGTTGATCCGGATATCCGTTGTAAGGATCTGACAGACGATGATGTATCCAAGATTCGTGATGTCATTGACCGTACACAGACTGTAGAGGGTGATCTCCGCAGGGAAGTTGCCCTGAATATCAAGAGATTACAGGAAATTGGATGTTACAGGGGAATTCGTCACAGAAAGGGACTTCCGGTTCGTGGACAGAAGACTAAGACAAATGCAAGAACCCGTAAAGGTCCAAAACGTACTGTAGCAAACAAGAAGAAATAATATAGGAGGGTAAGACAATTGGCTAGACAAGTTGCAAAAAAAGTGACAAAAAAACGTGTCAGGAAAAATATTGACCGCGGACAGGCACATATTCAGTCATCTTTTAATAATACGATCGTAACGCTGACAGATTTAGAAGGAAATGCTATTTCCTGGGCAAGTGCAGGCGGACTTGGATTTCGCGGATCCAAGAAATCTACTCCATATGCTGCCCAGATGGCAGCAGAGACAGCAGCCAAAGCTGCCCTGCCTCACGGACTGAAATCAGTAGAGGTAATGGTTAAGGGACCAGGTTCAGGAAGAGAAGCCGCTATCCGTGCCATTCAGGCATGCGGCATAGAAGTAACAAGCATTCAGGATGTTACGCCTGTTCCACACAATGGATGCAGACCGCCGAAACGCAGAAGGGTATAGTAAGCCAATAAATTGGCTTACGCAATAAATTGGCTTACGCAATAAATTGGCTTAGGAAATTTGTGTAAGAGTACAAATTTCAGACTGTAATCAGATTTGATTTTATATAGGAGGAATTTAGAATGGCTAGAGATATGACGCCTGTTTTGAAAAGATGTAGGTCTTTGGATCTGGATCCGGTGTATCTGGGAATTGATAAGAAGTCCAAAAGAAACGCAAGAACCGGAAAGAAACTGAGCGAGTACGGACAGCAGCTCAGAGAAAAACAGAAGGCAAAGTTTATTTATGGAGTGCTTGAGAAACCTTTCCGTAATTACTTTGCAAAGGCACAGAAATTGAAATATGGCACAACAGGTGATAACCTGATGATTCTTTTGGAACTGAGACTGGATAATGTTATGTTCCGTCTTGGATTTGCCAGAACACGAAAAGAGGCAAGACAGATCGTTGATCACAAGCATGTGCTGGTAAATGGCAAAAATGTAAATATCCCATCTTATCAGTTAAAGACTGGGGATGTTATTGAGATCAAAGAAAAATTCAAAGGAGCGCAGAGATATAAGGATATCCTTGAGGTGACTGGCGGCAGATTGGTTCCTGCATGGCTGGAAGCAAATCAGGAGACTTTGTCTGGAACTGTGAAGATGATCCCTACAAGGGCAGAAATTGATGTTCCGGTAAATGATGTGCTTATTGTCGAGTTGTACTCTAAGTAATTAAGTAAACCCAAAAGGAGGGTCCAGGAGTGTTTGAATTTGAGAAACCGAGAATTGAAATTGCCGAGATTTCAGAAGATAAGAAATATGGACGTTTTGTAGTAGAACCACTTGAAAGAGGATACGGAACTACTTTGGGTAATTCTTTGAGAAGGATCATGCTTTCATCTTTGCCTGGTACAGCAGTAAGCCAGATAAAGATTGATGGTGTGGTACATGAGTTCAGCTCAGTCCCTGGAGTAAAAGAGGACGTGACGGAGATCGTTATGAACATCAAGAACCTTGCTATCAGGAATAACAGCTCTGACCTGAATACTCCGAAAGTAATGTATATTGATGCTCATGGCGAAGGTGTTGTGACAGCAGCAGATATTAAGTGTGATGCTGATCTTGATATTGTGAATTCGGATCAGGTCATTGCCACTCTGAATGGTGGATCTGACTGCAAGCTTTACATTGAAATGACAGTGACAAACGGTCGTGGATATGTGAGTTCAGATAAAAATAAGCGGGAAGACATGGCAATCGATGTGATTCCGATCGATTCGATCTATACCCCGATTGAAAGGGTGAACATTAAGGTCGAAAATACTCGTGTTGGACAGATCACAGATTTTGATAAGCTGACATTGGATGTGCTGACAAATGGTACTCTGGAGCCGGATGAGGCAGTCAGTCTTGCTGCTAAAGTATTGAGTGAGCATCTGAATTCCTTTATTGACCTGTCTGAGAAAGCCAAAATGGCAGAGGTTATTGTAGAGAAGGAAGAAGATGAGTCTCAGAAGGTAATGGATATGAATATTGACGAACTGGAGCTTTCCGTCCGTTCATATAATTGCCTGAAGAGAGCGGGTATCAATACTGTGGAAGAATTGACGAATAAGACTGCAGAAGATATGATGAAGGTTCGTAATTTAGGACGCAAATCCCTAGAGGAAGTGCTGGCTAAATTGAAGGAACTTGGTTTGTCTCTCAGTATGGGAGAACCTGAATAATAGAATGAACAAGGAGGAAAGACAATGGCAGGCTATAGAAAACTCGGAAGAACTTCCAGCCAGAGAAAAGCTTTGTTGAGAAATCAGGTAACCAATCTGCTGTATCATGGCAAGATTGTGACGACAGAAGCAAAAGCAAAAGAGATCCGTAAGATCGCTGAACATATGATCGCACTGGCAGTTCGGGAGAGAGATAATTATGAAGTAGTAACTGTTCAGGCAAAGGTGCCTCAGAAGGATAAAGATGGCAAGAGGGTAAAGGAAGTTGTAGATGGCAAGAAAGTGACAGTATATGATACGGTAGATAAAGAAATAAAGAAAGACAGTCCATCCAGACTTCATGCAAGACGCCAGATGAAGAAGGTACTCTATCCCATTAAGGAAGTTCCTACTGCTACAGCAGGTAAGAAGAAAGGAACGAAGGAGATTGATGTTACTAACATTCTTTTTGAAGAGATTGCACCGAAGTATGCAGACCGCAATGGTGGTTATACAAGGATCATCAAGATCGGACCACGTAAAGGCGATGCGGCTATGGAAGTTGTGATTGAGTTAGTATAAGAGTAAAAGTAAGGGACTGTCAGTAAAGGCAGTCCTTTTTGCAATAGAAATTCATTGTATGTAGTTCGGAGCCAGGTGACAGAAGGGGGCAGGCGGCAGTGATTCGTGCAGAACATGTTACTTATGAATATATCAGACGGGATGATGCAGACAATGTGGTCGCAGTGGAAACTGCTATCAATGATGTTTCGTTCCAGGTGAGGCCAGGGGAATTTGTGGCAATACTGGGACATAATGGTTCTGGCAAATCTACCATGGCAAAGCATATCAATGCACTGCTGGTTCCAGAGACAGGGAGCATCTATGTTGACCATATTGACACTTCCGAATCAGAGATGATATGGGAGATCCGGCAGAGAGTAGGAATGGTATTTCAGAACCCGGATAACCAGATCGTCTATAATGTAGTGGAAGAGGACGTAGGATTTGGACCAGAGAATCTTGGCATACCGACAAAAGAAATATGGCGCCGGGTGGAGACGGCACTGTCCAAGGTAGGCATGCTGCACGCAAGGAAAGAATCCCCCAATAATTTGTCAGGTGGCCAGAAACAGAGAGTTGCCATTGCCGGCATTCTTGCCATGAAGCCTAAGTGCATCGTACTGGATGAGGCGACGGCAATGCTGGATCCTATGGGAAGAAGGGAAGTCCTTCAGGCAGTGAAGGAGTTAAATCAAAAAGAAGACATAACAGTACTTTGGATCACCCATCATATGGAGGAAGTGGTGGAAGCCGACAAGGTGATCGTTATGGATAGAGGGCGTGTGTTAATGGAAGGAACCCCACGGGAGATCTTCTCTCAGGTAGACACAATGAAGAGCTGCCATTTGGATGTTCCCCAGGTGACACTCCTCGCCCATGAGTTGAGAAAAAAAGGAATGCGGATACCGAAGGATATCCTTACGGTACAGGAGCTTGTGGAGGCAGTCACTGACTGCATACAAGGTTAGGAGGCTGCCATATGATCATAGTAAATGAACTGGAGCATATTTACAGCAAAGGTACAGCCTGCGAAAAAAGAGCACTGCACGATGTCAATATTAAGATCCGTGAGGGAGAGTTCATCGGACTCATCGGTCATACCGGTTCCGGAAAATCCACACTGATCCAGCATTTTAACGGAATACTCAAGCCTTCTGCAGGAAGTATCTATTTCAATGGTGAGGACATCTTTGCGAAAGATTTTTCCCTGAAAAAACTGAGAAGTAAGGTTGGGCTTGTCTTTCAGTATCCAGAGCATCAGTTGTTCGAGAGTACCGTGATCGAAGATGTGAAGTTTGGGCCACGGAATATTGGGATGGATTCTCTGCAGACGGATCTCCATGCCTTTGAGGCACTGAAACAGGTTGGGATCGGAGAAGAGCTTCTTGATGTATCACCTCTGGAATTGTCTGGCGGACAGAAACGGCGTGTGGCGATTGCCGGAGTCCTGGCGATGGAACCGGAAGTTCTGATTCTGGATGAACCCACAGCAGGGCTTGATCCACAGGGGCGGGATGAAATCCTCGATTTGGTGGACAGACTTCATAGACAACGTGGCATCACAGTGATCATAGCCTCACACAGCATGGAGGATATGGCGAAATATGTGGACCGCCTGATCGTGATGAATGAGGGAACTGTGCAGTATGATGGAAAGGCAGAAGAGGTGTTTTCCCATTACAGGGAGTTGGAACGCATCGGTCTGATGGCGCCCCAGGTCACTTATGTAATGGAAGGGCTGGCACGACAGGGCATTTGCCTGCCTTGCAATGCCATCACAGTGGAGCAGGCAGTGAAGAGTATTCTCAGCGCTGCAGGAAAGGAAATCTGAATCTATGTTACGGGATATTACGATCGGACAATTTTATCCAGTGGAATCGCCAGTGCATCGGTTAGATCCGCGGGTCAAGGTAGTGGCAGTGCTGGTTTACCTTATTTCATTGTTTGTATTCAGCAGTTTTACCGGATATATCGTGGTGTCGCTCTTTCTTCTGACAGTGATCATGATGTCCAGAGTCCCTTTTTCTTATATTATAAAAGGCTTGAAGCCAATCCTTATACTATTGCTTTTCACCGCCTTCTTTAATATTTTCTGGACCAGGGGTGACATTGCTTTTCAGTGGAAATTTATCACCATCACCTGGCAGGGGCTTCGTAAAGGCCTGTTTATGTCCATGAGGCTGATCTATCTTATTATCGGATCTTCTATGCTGACATATACGACGACGCCGAATCAGCTCACTGATGCGATAGAGTCATTGTTAAAGCCGCTGGAGGCACTGCGTGTTCCTGTACACGACTTTGCCATGATGATGTCACTGGCACTGCGGTTCATACCGATACTTCTCGATGAGGCAAACCGTATCATCAATGCCCAGAGTGCCAGGGGGGCCGACTTTGAGGAGGGGAATCTGTGGAAAAGGATGAAAGCAATGGTATCTATTCTTGTGCCGCTGCTTGTCTCTTCGGTGCGGCGTGCCTATGACCTTGCCATGGCGATGGAATCCCGCTGCTATCATGGCGGGACTGGCAGGACAAAAATGAAACCGCTGAAATACCGTTCTGTGGACTATGTGGTGTATGGATTTCTTGTGTTGTATTTTGTGCTGGTTATTGCCGTTACCAGTTACATCAGGATATAAGGGAATAAGGGGATCATTATGAAAAGGATACGTCTTATCATCGCTTACGATGGAACAGGCTATTGTGGCTGGCAGATCCAGAATAATGCCATGACAGTGGAAGGGGAATTGACGAAAGCACTACACCGGCTTCTGAACGAGGAGACAGAGGTGATCGGTGCCAGCCGGACAGATTCCGGTGTCCATGCCATGGGCAATGTGGCAGTATTTGATACCGAAACGAAAATTCCGCCGGAGAAGATCGCCATTGCCCTGAATCATCATTTGCCGGAGGATATCCGGGTACAAAGATCCGAACAGGTGGCAGATGATTTTCATCCGCGATACCACGAAAGTGTAAAGACTTATGAGTATACGGTTCTGAATACAAAGATGGAAGATCCGGTAAGGAGGAGATATACCTATCATGTCTTTCAGGCTCTGGATATCTGTGCTATGCGGGAGGCGGCGGGGAAATTTGTGGGTCCTCATGATTTTTCCGCATTTTGCTCTGCGGGAAGCCAGGTAAAGAGTAAGGAGAGGACCATATATGAGGCAGAGATAGAAGAGCGGGATGTATCGGAGAATGATGAGGGAAGAGAGATCATTATCCGTGTCAGTGGAAATGGCTTTCTCTATAATATGGTACGCATTATTGCAGGGACATTGATCGAAGTAGGGCAGGGGAGAAGGAGTGTGGCATCGGTGGAGCAGGCACTTATAACCGGGGAGCGCAGCAAGGCCGGCCCTACTGCCCCGGCACGGGGGCTGATGCTGAAAGGAATTAGGTATTGACAGGAAAAACAGAATATTATATAATATGATACTGTGGCGTGAAAAATACCGATCCAATGCCCCGGTAAGGTATTTTTAACATAAAAGAAATGAAAACAGAAGCTGGTTTCAGTCTTACGGACAGAGACTGATGCACTGGCAGACAGAATTAAGGAGGATCTCCAGGATGAAAAGTTTTATGGCAAATCCATCCACGGTGGAAAGAAAATGGTATGTAGTAGACGCCGAGGGAAAGACTTTGGGTCGTCTTGCATCCGAGGTAGCAAATGTATTAAGAGGAAAGAAGAAACCTATCTATACACCTCACATTGACACGGGTGATTATGTGATCGTAGTCAATGCTGAAAAAGTTAAGACAACAGGCAAGAAGCTGGATCAGAAGAAATATTATCACCACTCTGAATATGTCGGTGGTATGAAAGAGGCAACTCTGAAGGAAGTGCTTCAGAAGAAACCGGAATTTGTTATTACTCACGCAGTGAAAGGCATGCTTCCAAAAGGACCGCTTGGCCGTCAGATGCTCAAGAAACTTCATGTGTATGCAGGACCAGAGCATAAACATGAGGCACAGAAACCGGAAGCTATGGAAATTTAAGAGGGTTTTAGAAAGGAGAAATAACATTGGCTAGTTCAACATTTTATGGAACAGGAAGAAGAAAATCCAGTGTTGCCCGTGTATATATTACACCGGGTACTGGTAAAGTGACAATCAATAAAAAAGATATGGATGATTATTTTGGTCTTGAGACTCTTAAGATCATCGTTCGCCAGCCGCTGGAGGCAACAAATACAGCAGATAAATATGATGTAAAGGTAAATGTGCGTGGTGGTGGGTTTACCGGTCAGGCAGGTGCGATCCGTCATGGAATCGCCCGTGCATTGAATAAGGCAGATGAAGATTTCAGACCGATCCTCAAGAAGGCGGGATACCTTACCCGTGATTCACGTATGAAGGAAAGAAAGAAGTATGGTCTGAAAAAAGCCCGTAGGGCACCACAGTTTAGTAAGAGATAATTACAAGCAGAATAAGAGATTTTATAGAACCCTTGAAAGTCCAGTATTTTCAAGGGTTTTCTTTATGCCTAAAGTTTTCTGAAATTGTGATAAAAAGTGTTGAATTTTGAAGCATAGCACACACATAGCACACAAGCAGCACACATACGAGAGCATAAAAATTTTGTGTCTTGCGTAAGACTTTTGTATAATGCGGTTATAATCGTAAAAGGATTTACGATAGAAAAAGGCGGTGTTTTCATGGATCGAACAGCGTATAAGAACTGGCATATCAAAGAGCATTACGACAGGATAAACTTTGTCATACCTAAAGGCGAAAAGGACAGGATAAAGAAAATATTATGAAATGATAGAGGATTTGTCTTATATCAAGGACGAGGGCTTTTGTCTGTATGAAGAATTATATAATAAGGGTATAGAGCTTGTATTACTGAAAGAGCCGCATATCAACACAAGTACATATAAGAAAGTATTAGAGAGCAATATTTCAATGACAGGGGTATATGTTGATTTTATCTTAGAGGGTGTGAATAAATATCTTATGTCACTTGCAAAGGAACAGATAGGGCTTGCAAGGAATACATTTTACAAATATAAAAGAGAATTAAAAGCGGAATAAGGATTGTTTAGGCAGGGTTCATAATGGACTGCTGCCATTCTGAAATATTCTTGAAATATGCAAAAAGGCGGTTTTGTGATAAAATAAAAGAGAAGGCGTTGCTTTCGTGGGCAGAACTACAGGCAGAGTATGAAAAGCATAAAATGAAGGCGGAACGGCAAAACCTTGGAGAACTTTGATTAAAAACTGGGAATCATTTCGAAATTCAAAGTTGGAGGAGGAATTAAGGTGAAAAAATCTGATAAATATAAAGAACTCTTTAGTAAAGAATATTTGATGGGACCGAATAGTGTGAGATTACTTGAGGAAATGCTTGAGAAGTATCCACTTGAGTGTGGAATGAGGGTATTAGACTTAGGTTGTGGAAAAGGATTAACAAGCTTATTTCTTGCGAAAGAATCGGATGTTTATGTTTTTGCAACTGATTTATGGATTAGTGCAACAGAGAATAATATTCATTTCAACGAATGGCAGGTTTCAGAAAAGATAATTCCCATTCATGCAGATGCCAATGATTTACCCTTTGCGGAGGAATATTTCGATGCTGTTGTAAGCATAGATTCATTACATTATGTTGCTACACAACCGCACTTCTTTGAACAAAAGATTTTGCCGTTACTAAAACCTAACGGTGTGGCAATTATTGCAATGCCGGGATTAAAGGAAGAGATACGTAGTAAAAAACCAGAAGTTGTACTTGAATGGCTGGAGGGTGAAGAGAGTGAATTTAATTTGTTTCATAGCAGGGAATGGTGGTTGAATCATATTGGTCAGAGTGATGAGTTTGAAGTTGTGATGGATTTCGATTTAGAGAGTTTTGATGCGGCATGGAGTGATTGGTTTATATCTAAACATGAATTTGCATTACATGACGAGAAGTTTTTTGCAAAGGGAATTGGACAGTATCTGTCTATTGTAGGACTTGTTATAAGGAAAGTGTAAGGGGGTAATCGTAATGAGCAAATATAATTCCTTATGGGAATATGTGCAAAAGAATGGCAGTGAATCTTTTGCACTTACATTTGATGAAATTCAGAATGTTGCAGGAATACCGATAGACCATTCATTTCTGAAATACAAAAGAGAATTAGTGGAATATGGCTATGAGGTTGGTAAAATTTCAATGAAGGAACAAACAGTTATTTTTAATAGAGTGGACAGCAGGTGATTACCAGGGCGCCGTTGACCCTCGCGGGAATAAAGATGGAACATAAATGTATTCAGATGGGGAGGTATTTTATGGAAACGATGGACCTCGTCATAAAGAAAGGTGTGTTTACAGATTGGAAAGACCTTTTACAGAATGTTTTGTCACAAAAAGAAAGTGCAAAATATATGTTGTGGAACCCGATTTATGATGAAGAACATGCCAGAGAAAATGCAAGGAAGATGATAGAATTTCAGCGAACGCATGATGCATGGCTGATTTATGAAAAGAAGAGCAGTCAGGCAATTGGATGGGCAGGAGTTACTGAGGTTGAAAAAGGTGTCTGGGAAGATAGTGGGATTGTAATTGGACCTGGCTTCACAGGAAAAGGTTATGGAAAACAGTTGCTGCAATGCCTGATCCGCTATGTGTTTGAAGAGAAAAAGGCAGATAAAATGATTTGCTCCTGCCGGAGTGGAAATAATGTGTCCAGATTATTATGTCAGTCGCTGGGATTTGCTTATGTTGCTGCTGAAGATAAAATAGATCATAGGAATGGAGAACATTATACATTGGAGTACTATGAGTTGGCGCAATGGTGCTAATTTGGTCCCACCGTTGAGCCAGTCTGGTAAGATTGAAATTATGAATAAAGGAATCATGGATTTTCTCACTGCCATATTGACATTTGTGGGGTAAAGTGGCAGAATGTTATTGGATTATCATATGTAACAGGAGTGTATGGGAAATGGGAAAAAGAAGAGATAAAGCCAGTATATTGGCATTCGGGGTATGGATGGCACTGTTTGTCCTGGGGATCAGTGTACAGATGGATGTGGTTCAGGCAAAAAAGCAAGTGAAGGTCAATTCAATAAAAATAAAAGATGCTTCAAAGGGTCTCCTGATCAATAGGAAGGAGAAGAAAAAACTGAAGCTTCAGGTAAAACCGTCTAAGGTTCCACAAAAGTACTTGAAATGGAAGTCTTCTGACAAATCGGTGGTCTCAGTAAGCAGTAGAGGTGTAATTAAAGGAAAAAAATATGGGACAGCTTACATTTCAGTTAAAGTAAAAAGCAATGCCAAAAAGAAAGCAAAGATAAAAGTACAGGTTGGGCAGAAGGTAAAGAAAGTAGCAGTGGCAGCTACGAACATGATGATGGATGTCAAAACCCAGGCTGTTCTGCCGGTATCTGTGCAGCCGGTGAATGCCACGTATGCGAAGTTAAGATTTACATCATCTAATAAGAAGGTAGCAAGCGTGAGCAAAGAGGGGCTTATAAAGGCACATCGGGAAGGGGAGGCAGTGATTACAGCAGCCAGCACGGATGGAACGAAGAAGAAGGCTGTATGCAAAGTGAAAGTACAGGTTCCCAGCCAGTCTGTGGCACTTGAGACAGAGATTTCTCCCCTGCGTGTGAATGTAGGCGGGACAGTGGAAATTGATGCGCATGTAAAACCCAGTAATGCAACGAACCGAAGTGTGAATTATATCAGCAGCAATCCGAGTGTTGCCAGGATTTCAAAATCTGGTACAGTTACCGGCATAAAACCGGGTACGACTGTGCTGGAGGCGAAAGCAGCGGATGGGAGGTCTTCTGCAAGTGTAAAGGTTGAGGTATACGAATTGGAAGTAAGAAACAGGAAAATGATCGCTCATAGGGGATATAGTACGAAAGCCCCGGAGAATACCCTGGCAGCATTCCGCCTTGCGGTGGAGAGTGGATTTTGGGGAGTGGAGTGTGACGTGCGGAAGACATGGGACGGGCGTTATGTGATCATGCATGATGCTACGCTGAACCGTATGTGTGGCTATGGTACAGAAGTTTCCATGCTGACATGGAGGGAGATTCAGGATTTCCCGATCATATCTGGGAGTAAAATTGGTTCCTATCCGGGACTTAAGGTTCCTTCTCTGGAACAGTATCTGTCTGTTATGGCAAGGAGTGCATCCGTCCACCCGGTGATTGAGTTAAAAGAGGCTTACCAATTAGATGATATAGACGAAATTGTAAGTATGGTAGATGAGTATGGGCTTCTGGACAGAACCATATTTATCAGTATGTATCAGGATAATCTGTTATTTCTGCAGAGCCTTGGTGTGTTGAAGGAAGGGCAGCTCCAATATATCTATGGAGCAGAAGAGAGAAATAAAGTAGTTGAGATTGGAACAGAAGAGCTGGAATGGTGTGTCAAAAACAAGATTGACCTGGATGCAAGATACAATCTTTTGACTAAATCTGCTGTCGCATACATGCACAGAGGCGGAAGGATCGTGAATGCCTGGACAGTAAATGAATTGAGTGAAGCATATGAGATGTTTCGTGATTATGGGATTGATATGCTCACAACAGAGAAGATGCTCGCACGTTGAGCTGCAGAGAAATAAGGCGGTGTGCAGCGATAGAGATTAGAAAAAATTATGCCAGAGGATCACTCCTCTGGCATTTCACTTGTTAGTACTGCCAGTTCAGATGTACAGTGTGGGCATCTTGTTGCTTTGATATCCATTTCGCCCATACAGTAGGGACAGGTTTTTGTTGTCGGCTCTTCTGGTTCTTTCTCTTTACCCTTTTTTCCAAGAGAGGCGATCATATTCATAGTCTTGATCAAAAGAAAGATGGCGAATGCCATAATGACAAAATTGATGACTGCGGTTAAAAAAGAGCCATACCGGATTGGTACATCAAGGATACTGAACTGCAGGGCGCTGAGGTCCGTATTGGCAATCAGACCGATCAATGGGGAGATGATGTCTTTTACAAGTGAGTTTATTATTGCCTGAAAAGCTGCCCCGATGATGACACCGATCGCCAGATCCATAACATTTCCACGCAGCGCGAAGTCCTTGAACTCCTGTAGAAACTTTTTCATAAGTGATCTCCTTTTTTATCTTTTGATGGTAATATTGTATCATATGGAAGGAGAGAAATCCAGTTCGTTTTTATAACCTGTTCTTCTATGGGGTGGGGATGCATTAAAGTGCAGCAGGTGGATGGAGGCGTGGTCATCAAGATACGTGATATACAATACATTGTCCCGTGCACATAAGAATGACTGGACCGAATGCGGGAGTTTAACACATTGAAATTGAAAAAAGTATTGCCAAGCCTTGAAACAGGCT
>CANRWA010000038.1 GCA_947643415.1 uncultured Clostridia bacterium
CCCACTGTTATGCGGTTTGTGAAGATTTATTTAGTTTACAAGTGTCGAAGACCCGCCATAATCATCGTCCTTTCTAAAAATGCGTAAAAAAATACCCTGATTAAAAGTTGCAGATTTTAACCAGGAGTGATATAATGAAAATGGTTTTGGATATTATATCATTTCTGGTTAATATCTTATTTCCCTCCTGTTGGCGCAGGAGGGAGTTTTTATACTTTACCTTCTCTTCCACTTAAACGATGAGAATGATTTATGCCAAATATTTATTTAGTTTTTTATCAAAACTGAAAATATTTTCATGTTTAATCTTGTTATATGCAATTAACAAGCAGTCCACAAAGTCAAGGGAAATAGAAGAATACATGTTGATAGCAAAAAGGATGCAATGTTTTTCCTTACAGTAAACAACCTCCAGAATATCTGTTATCATATTTTTGATTTGTGGGCGCTGTATGGAATAGACCTTTTGAAGCACATACACAACTTCAGCAAGTACTTCAGGCTTAGTATATGCACCCGCATCAATAACTTCAATAGCTTTTTCGGTCATTTCAGGACAGTCGTTTAATATACATCTTATAAGAACATTGGCGTCAATCAATTGCATGTTTTTCTGCCATTGCATTGGCAAACGCCTCCTTTTCCATTGGTATGAGTTCAGGATTGGCATACTGCTGTGCTATCCCCACAATTGAAAGTGCTCCTTTTTTTTCAGTAGTAAGGAAATCGCTAGATTCAATCTGGCTATCTATGAAACGCATATACATATATACTGCTTCGATTTTGTTTTCTGGCATTGTCTGCAATAAATTCATAGCTTTTTCCAATGTTGACATAAACAGTCCTCACTTTCTAAGTTATTTAATCTCATTCAATTTATCTATTACTCTTCCCATACATCTGGCAGATTCATTCAAGGGAATATTAGGAGAGTCTGAATTCAAGGAGATCAATTCCTTATTTCCCCGTTTTTTCACATAACAATTGTTATCTACAGAAAAAATGCCGATTTCTCCTTTATCAACTTCATCTGTCATTTCAATCAGGAGAGTGTCGTTATCTTTATAGGTAGGTTCCATACTGACACCATTTACTCCAATGGCATAATCAACGTGTTCGTACTTTGGAATATCAGGAATTTCAATACGCTTGGTTGGTGGCGAATCAAAGATGATCTGTCCTGTTCCAGCGGATGCAAGACGGTAGTAGTAGTTGATTAGGCGGGTTTTGGTGTTGCGTTGGTGTTCTTCCTGAGAGAGATTCTCTAATTCGATGATATATTCTTTCTGTTCTCTTAATTGGTTTGCTATGGAATATTCTTTATCTAATATAACAGCAACCGCTTGAGCCCCTTCACGAGAATACTCAGAAATAAAACGATATTTTTTGATATATTCTTGTTCATCATATGAAAGAATCATTTCAGATTCGGGATATATACCATAAATATCATTAATTGTAACGCCTAATATTTTGCAAAGTTCAAACAGAATTTCTGTTGTTGGGCAGTTTGATCCTTGCTCCCAGTTTGATATTCGAGATGGCAATACATTTAATCGTTTTGCCAGTTCTTTTTGTGAAATGCCCGCTTTTTTTCTGTATTTAACTATGTTTTTTGTAATAGTCTTTTTTATTTCATCTCTATTAACCATTGAAAATCTCCTTTCATCATTAATATATCACAAGTAATATGTTTAATCAATAAAAAAATACAATATTTCTGAAAAAAATATTGACAAAACAGAATCACTGTGTTAATTTACAATTAAACAGACAATCTGTTTAACAACAGAAAAGTTGAAAAGAGGTGATTATTTTATGCTGGGAACAAGAATAAAAGGATATTTAGATCGTAATGGGATAAAGTACACTCACATATCTGAAAAAACAGGAATTCCAATGAATGTGCTTAGCCCAATGTTAAATGAGAAAAGGGAAATTAAAGCAACAGAATATTTTATTATTTGCAATGCATTAAACGTACCATTGACAAAATTTTCAAATGAAAGTAAAGGGGAGTAATTCAAGTAAAAAGAAAAGATATATCATTTTGTAAAGAAATATATCAACAAAGAAAGAAGGTGAAAAAATGAAATATCCAAAACCAGTTATGACTACATCAGAATTAAAAAAAATGGGATTTTCTGCTGATATTTTACGGAAAATTGCCAGAGAACCAGGGCAGACGATTGCCTTTCGGTTAAAACCAAACGGTAACATATTCTGGGATACAGAAAAACTACAGAAGAGGAACGAGAAATATGCAGTCCGCTGACTACATATTGACATATGTCAGAGATTATGAAGTTATTGATTCTATTT
This sequence comes from uncultured Clostridia bacterium, assembly GCA_947643415.1. GTDB lineage: Bacteria > Bacillota > Clostridia > Lachnospirales > Lachnospiraceae > Eubacterium_F. The sequence goes on from CANRWA010000038.1 coordinate 2,323, forward strand.
GTAAATAAAAGAAGAAAGGGAGGAAACAGGCTATGAACAAAATTATTTTACTTGGTAACCTTACAAGGGATCCGGAGATCCGTTATACCCAGGGGGAGAAACCACTTACTGTGGCGAGGTTTGACCTTGCCGTAAACCGTAAATATGTAAAGGAAGGGGAGGACAGTGCAGACTTCTTCCATTGTGTCGCATTTGGGAAACAGGCAGAGTTTGTGGAGAAATATTTCAAGAAAGCATCAAGGATGCTGCTGGTTGGGCACGTACAGAATAATAATTACACCAATAAAAATGGTGAGAAGGTATACAGCATCCAGATACTGTGTGATGAATTGGAATTTGCAGAAAGGAAAAGCAGTTCTGACAGAACTACTGACCAAAACAGTGGTACAGGGCAGAATTTGGCAGGTGCAGAAGATTTCAGCAGTATCCCGGATGATTCAGGCCTGCCTTTTATATAGGATGAAAAGGGGAACAGATATGGGCATGGAAAAGGAAACCAGGCGTAATATTACCCTGGAAGAAGTCCAGTATTATATCACCCATCCTGGACTTGAGGTGGAACTGGCCAGGCAGATGGTGGAGATCCGGAGGGACATTTCTGGTCTTGATGACCAGAATTCCGGTATTGTGGCGGAGATCTACAAAACAATGCAGGAGGGAATCCATTATGATGAAACAGGCGGTTCCGGGTCAGGGAGGAAGAGGGATCTTTCCGACCTGTTGTCAGATACGCAGAGAATGCTGCAGAACCACAGGGATGAACTGTCAGTAAAATACCAAATGCTTATGGAGAAAAGGGAAGAATACCACCGGCTCGGTCTTGTTTATGACAGCCTGGATCCTTTCAGTAAAGATGTCCTGCACCGCCTTTATGTGGACAAGGAAAAGTGGGAGTGGATCGAGGCAGATATGGATATTTCCCACAGAAAACTGTTGGGGATCCGGAAGCAGGCACTGCAGGATATGTTGGATCGGTATCATTCGGACCTGTCAAATTACCAACTGGCACTGCAGTCCACTTTTATGGAAAAAGGAACAGAACGGAAGCAGGAAACAAAAAGGAACACTGGCATGGCAGGACAGATCCTTCTGGCCATACCGGAGGGAAAGGGAAAGGTAAATGGAAGATGAAAAAACTGGGAGATAACACTATTATAGGCATAGACCACGGTTATGGGTATATCAAGAGTGCCAGCAGCATTTTTAAAAGCGGCATTGAGGAGGTTCCCTTCCGGCCGCCGTTTGATAAGGACATTCTTGAAAGTAGCCACCGGGTATATGTAGCAGGGCAGATCCGGGGAGAGCAGATGACAGATAAGACACTGACGGATGATTATTATAACCTCACCCTGGTAGGGATGGCAAAGGAACTGAAAAACAATAAAACCCATTCAGCAAATAATATCATGCTGTCTGTAGGACTGCCCTATTCTTTCTTTTCAGAACAAAAAGAAGATTTTAAGAAATATCTGTTAAGGAACAAGAACCTGAATTTTTCCTATGAAGGAGAGAAATACCATGTGGGGATAAAAGATGTGTTTGTTTACCTGCAGGGACTTCCGGTTATGGCACAGGAAGTTGAGAAATATAAGGATAAAACGGTAACGGTGGCAGATATTGGTTTCCGGACCATAGATGTTATTACATTCCGGAGGGGCAATCCATTCTATGACCTGTGTTTTTCCATTGATAAAAAAGGAACCCTTGACTGGGCAGGCAGCATCAGCAAATATTACCTGCAGAAATACCAGGAGGATATAGATGAAGAGGATATCCAGTGCATTTTCCGGAAAGAAAAGTGTTCCATAGAAGAAAAAAAGAGCCAGTTTGTAAAAGACCTGGTCCAGAACCATGTAAGGGAAGTCATGAAAGTCCTGGAGGGTAAGACAGGCAGCTCCAGCCTGATCCTGTGTGGGGGCGGTGCCACGGTTGTAAAGAATTATTATGGGAATGCCAGCAGGCAACTGACAGTCATAGATGATATTTACTGTAATGCCAGAGGATATGAAGTGCTGACATTTAACAGGCTAAAAAAGTAGAGGGGTGTATGCCGTAATGGGACAACTGACAACAGGTAACAAAATCGTGGATGCGGTATCCAAGATCAACTTCCAGGGGGATATTACCCCGCGGATCTGGAGAAAGACCATTACCAAAGCAAACGGGAAACCGTATCCCCTGGCAAGGGATATCCTTTCAGACCTTGTGTACTGGTACCGTGCCACAGAGATTGTGGATGAAGATACCCAGGATATAACCATGAAGAAAAAATTCAGGGATGACCTTCTCTATAAAACCTATGACCAGTTAGGGGAAGAGTTCGGGGAAAGCAAGCGGGTGATCCGGGATGCTTTGAAACGGCTGGAAGAACTGGGGGTGATCTGCCGTCATTTCCGCACAGTCACTTATGAAAATGGCATCACAGTTAACAATGTCATGTACATAGAACTGGTTCCTTCTGTGCTGTATGCGCTCACTTATCCGGATACAGTCCAGCCAGTAGATAACGGGGAAGGCAAAGACAAGGAAGAATGTAACAGGAAGAACCCCAACGAAACAGCGGAAAACAGGGAACCGTTACCCCCTAGTGACGAAAATGTCCACAGGGTGCAGCCAGAACAGGGGAAAGAGACAACCCCTGGTGACGAAAATGTTACCAGGGTAGTGACAGATCCGTCACCATATACAAAGAATACTACAGAGAATACAGAAAATGATACAAACAGTCCATGTCTGTCAGTCAGGGAAGGACATGGCAGGGAGGGAAACCTATGCCCTTCGGACAGGACAGACAGAGCAGGGGAATTTCTGCGGAAGGCCAGGGAAATCAGCAGCAGGGGGAAAGAAAAAGCAGGGGTTTCCGGCAGTGTACTGGAATATCAAGAGATGCAGAAACTGAAATGGGAATTCCTGCGGGGATTTCCAGAAGACCAGGGGGAAGAATATCCCATGGAATTTGTGAAAGCATGGTTTGATTATGATGACTTGGAGTTGTATGGTGTCTCAGGGACACAGGCCGATGCGGTAATGGAAATCCTGTATGATGCCCTGAATTCCAGGCAGAAAACAATCCGCATCCGGGGGGAGGATAAGCCTGCCCCGGTAGTCAAGGGCAAGCTGCTGAAACTGGATTCATTTGATATCCGGTATGCTCTGGGGAAATATGAATCACAGACTACAAGGATCCGGAACCAGCAGGCATATCTCCTGACAGTACTGTATCTGGCGAAAGAACAGAAGGAACTGGACATTAGTAACCAGGTACAATACGATTTTTATGGAAAAAAGGAGGGTGACTGAATATGGCTAAAAAGGGTGAAAAACTGAAACGCATTAACATAGTGCTTAACCTTGCGAACAAAGAGGACAGGGAAGTATACGATATACTGGAAAAAAAGGGGAACATGTCCTGGTACATCAGAAAGGCAGTCCTGCAGTTCCACAAAGGTCCCCGGCTCGACCTGCAGACAGCAGAAGATCTCCGGGAACTGATCATGGAGACAATCAGGGATACACTTGGCAGTAACATCCTGAAAGCGGGCCAGGAGGAGAAAGATGTATCAGAAGAAAAAATCTCTGCTCCGGAATTGGCAGAAGTGGAAAGTGAAATGCAGGAAAACCGGAATAGTGAACCAGATGATGATATTTTGGATGAAAAAACAATGGAATCCATATCAAAGATGTTCTGACTGGGGGAAGGGATGAAAGCATTCATGAAGATTGTGATCGCAATTTTTATTGAAAGGAGACCAAAGCTATGAGTGAAGGAATTGTAAATATCGAGATAAAAGAAATTTACCAGCATCCGGACAACCCAAGGAAAGATTTAGGGGATTTATCGGAGCTGGCAGAGTCAATCAGGAAGAAAGGTGTAATGCAGAACCTGACAGTCATCCCAGGGCACTATATTACAGGTGAGGAATGGTCTGAAATGGCAGCACAATACAAAGAAAACCCTACGGAAAAATTAAGGGATAAGATGAATACCATTCATTCCGGCGAATGGCTTGACGGAGGATACACGCTGGTTATCGGGCACAGGAGATGCGCAGCGGCAAAAGCAGCAGGACTTGAAACAGTGCCCTGCATGGTTGTTGAGGGCATGGAGAAAAAAGAACAGGTTTCTACAATGCTGGAAGAAAATATGCAGAGGAACGGCCTCACAATTTACGAGCAGGCACAGGGATTCCAGATGATGCTTGATTTGGGGGATACCGAAGAGCAGATTGTGGAAAAGACCGGATTCAGCAAGGCAACTGTCCGCCACCGGCTGAACATTGCAAAACTGGACCAGAAGGAACTCCAGAAAAAGGAGGCTGACGACGGCTTTCAGCTATCAATCAAAAATCTATACGAACTGGAAAAGATCAAAGATGTAAAAAAGCGGAATAAGGTTTTGAAAGAATCCAGCAATGCAAGGGAACTGGTAATCCGGGTGCAAAGCGCAGTGGCAGAAGAAAAAAGAACGGAAAATGCAAAGAAAATTAGTGCCATGCTGAAAAAATCAGGTGTGGAAAAAGCACCAAAAGAGGCAGAGAACGAGATATGGTCTGGCAAATGGAAAACCGTTAAAGAGTTTGAATTGGATAAGGATGCCCCCAAACAGATACGGCTGCCAAAAAGGAAAGAACAGATGTATTATCTTGTTTACTACGGGATACTTAAGGTGATTATAAAAGCACCAAAGGAAAAAAGGGAGCTGTCGCCCCGTGAGAAAGAAGAAAAGAGAAGGTCTAAGGCAAAGCGGCAAATAAAGGCAGTCCTCAAAGAAAGCTCTTCCCGGAGAAAGGAGTTTATCCAGAACATTATTTCCGGCAAAATTGAGGCAGTAAAAGAGGAAGAAAAAGAAATACGGCTGATATGGCAGGCCTTATTAGCGATCGGAACGAGCGTATATGGATCCACCCTTAGAAGGTTCTTTCTTACCAAAGAAGAATATGAATGTACGGACGAAGAGATACAGGAAGCCAGAAGCAAAGCAGAAAAACTCAGCATACTGCATCAGATGCTCATTATTTTGCATAAATCCATGGAAAACATCCATGAACCCTTTCATTATGACTTGACTTTCAATTCTGAAAGAGGGCAGGCATTGATGAAAGGATATGAAGCGCTGGAAGCGTATGGATGGTATTTTGAAAGCGAAGAGGAAAAGGAGGTTCTTGATGGTACCCATGAGCTGTACGAGAAAAAGCAGGAGGATAAATGATGCACGGAAGGAGAAAGGGATGGCAGTAAATGATGGGGAAATAATATACCAAAACCTGCCAGAAGAACAGAAGCAGGCATTTGACTACTGTATTGACCTTGGACAGGTCAAAGAGGCGGGGGAGATATTGGCAGGGCAGGAAAGGGAAAAGAAAAGCAGGCATTAATTAGCAGAACAGAAAGGAGACGGAAACTCCGGCCGGAGCAACGCATATGCGGTTTCCTTTTGTGAAGATGAGACAAGTATTAAAATATCCGGGTGCAAAGAATAGGGTGGCAGACTGGATCATCAGTTATATGCCAAGGCATAATGTATATCTGGAGGTCTTTGCCGGGAGCGCTGCGGTGCTACTGAACAAAGAACGCTGCCATATCGAGACCATAAATGATCTGGATGGAGAAATCATAAATTTCTTCCAGGTGCTGAGGGACAGACCGGATGAACTTATAAAAAAGATCAGGCTGACACCGTTTGGGAGGGACGAATATAAAAATGCCTTTAAGCAGACAGAGGATGCGGTAGAACAGGCAAGAAGATACACAGTCCGGTGCTGGCAGGGCTTTGGAAACAGCCAGTTGTATCACAATGGATTCAAGAGCGGCCAGCAGTCGAACAGCCCCAATCCGGCCAGGGCATGGGCGGAACTGCCCCATATCATGGATATAGCTGTGGAAAGGCTGAGGGGAGTACAGATAGAGAACCTTCCGGCGGTTGAACTTATTCAGAGATACAATACCCCAGACGTATTCATTTATGCTGATCCGCCTTATTACCCCGGCACGCGGAAAAGCCACCTATATAAGTATGAGATGGATAAACAGGACCACGTTGAGCTGTTAACTGCACTTCTTGAACATCCAGGTCCGGTAATGATAAGCGGCTACGATAATGAGACATACAACCAGTACCTAAAGGGATGGAGGAAGGTACAGAAAGAAACACTGGCTGAGGCAGGCCATAAACGGACGGAAACATTGTGGATGAATTATAAAGACAACCAGATAACAGTATTAGATTATATGGGGAGGCAGTGCGATGAAAAAATCCATTCAGTGCCATGGATGCGGAAGTGAAATGAACAGCTGGGATATCCGGCTTACAAAGACATTTAAGGCAAAAAATACCTGTGAAAAGTGTTTCTGTGAAATATATGACATGGATGAGGACGGATTCAGGGAGCAGATGGAAGATTTTTTCGGTATGCGCCCCTGCCAGGGGCTGTAGGTGGATGATGAAAGAATATAACAGACTGACAAAAAGGCTGTTAAAGGAAGGCTATACGGTTAGTAATTTTCCAGATTATGTCCAGATTGATGCAAGCAGGCTTCCCGGCGATGACCCGCTCAACAACATGTCTGGCGGATTTGAGTATAAACGCTGGTATTCCGATGGGATCGTATACCAGACCGGATGCGGCAGGCTGGTACTGGGAAGGAACGTGATAGACAGCATGGGTTTCGCAGGAACGGACTGGAGCCATGAAAACGGGAACCCTGTTATCCGGTGCCCTTTTGACAGGGCAGAATGCCCGGACAATGACAGCAGGCTTCACGGCATACGGGGTGGCGGGTTATGCATCCAGTGCCTTTGCGCGTGCCACAGGACAGAGTTACCCTATGATTTCGAAAACAGCATAGAAAAGGCAGACAAAGAGCGCCGGGAAGAGAAGGGACGGAAATATAAAGAATATGCTGGCACCCATAATGGCAGGGTGTGCCAGAACCACATGTATTATGATGAACGGACAAGGGAATGGCACCTGCGGTATGACCCGGGGATTTGTGCAGCCATGTGCTGCTCAAAAAATGGATACTGCCCGGTCCTGAATAAAAAGCTGAGCAGGAAACGGGGAAATGTGTACTATGATGTAAAAACAAGCGGAATTTACCAGAGGAGGGGGGATCAGATTTCCATGCTCGATGGAACGCCGTGGACAAATATACGGAAAGCAGTACGGTATTTTAAAAAACCATGCAGTATTGATATATGTGAGGCTTTTGTCAAAATAGAGTCCGGGAAGATCAGGGATAAGTATTACTGGGGACATTCACGGGAGCGGATGCTGGACCCGTCATGGGACTTTGAAATACTGAATATCCGTGCTGAATCAAAACCGAGCAGGGATTTAATTCAGGATCTGGAGGACATAAGGGCAGGGATCAGCATAGCCTTTGACCCGGACTGGGAAAAGGAGTCTGCAGAGAAAAAGAAGCAGGCGAGGGCGGCATTAAAACAAAAGAAGATAGAAAAACTGGAGAAAAAGATACTTGAGGCAGGCTACGGCAATCTGGAGGAGTTTTCACTGGACAGGGTACATGCGGATAAATGGCTGGGCAGGGAACGGATCTTGGAACTGGAAAGCCAGCGGAGGGAAAGGTTGAAAAAAGAAAGCCAGAAACCAGTACAGATGACACTGGGGGACTATGCGGAAGTTTCACCTTCAGATGGCACAACATGATGGACAGAGGAAGGAGTGGATTGTATGAAGAGACTGACAGTAAACAAGGATACAAAAGATATGAATATGGTTGAACTAGCCCATAACTGCTGCTATGTAAAAAACAGAGAAGCCATGTACAGGGATTATGACAAGGATCTCAGCGCAAGGGACTTTATCCGGGATATCATGGTAAAACATGGATTTTGGAAAGAAAATAAAGATGGCACACTGGCAAGCCAGGAACTTCTCAAAGACGACACTATGATCGACTTAATGCAGTTTGGCGAAGGGGATCCAGAGGGGCTTATAGCCCTCCTCTACCGTAATCTGTGGGCTATGGCAGAACTGCGGGACACATTGAAGGCATACGAAGATACAGGGGTGTGCCCGGAACAGGTCAAATACCTGAAAGCCATTCATGTGGATACCCAGCGTGACATGGAAAAGGTGGATAGTTATTTTCAAATACACAGCCAGCAGTGCGGAAAATGGACACACGGAGAACCCATACGGTGGTGGAGGGATGAAAACGAAATCCTCTGTATCAAATATGTGGATGGCAACTGGTGGCATTACAGGGAGATTGATAGTGGCCTGGAATGGTGGTAAGGAGGAGACAGGGAATGAGTAACAGATCAGAGATTACGCAAATGCTGTCATTGGCAGTAGAAAAATACATAAATCCCCACAGTGACCCTAGAATTTACTGGGCGAGGGAAGTCACGTTTGGCTATGCCACAAGCGATATGGTACGGGTGGATTTTATGAAGTTTAAGCCAGTCAACAATACGGTATCTGGCATTGAAAAGGGTGATTTCTACTGCTACGAGGTCAAATCTTCTGTTGAGGATTTTCATTCAAAGAATGGTCACAACTTCTTAGGCGATCTTAATTACTATGTCATGCCGGAAGATGTGTTTGAGAAAGTAAAGAATGAAATTCCGCATTATGTGGGTGTACTTGTCCCAATTAACGATAAATGGAGGACGCTTAAATCGGTTAAGAAAGCAAAGAGAAAAAACCGGGAAAGACCAGTATCAGAAATGTTGTTGATGATGTTTCGGTCATGTGCGAGAGAAAGGAGCAAAAATGAGTAAAGCAAAACCAATATTATTTATCACAGAAATGGTCCAGGCAATACTGGCAGGAAAGAAAACTGAGACAAGGCGCTTAATAAAGCTAAGGTACAAGCAGGATGAAAGCGGGTTTATCGTTATGACCAACATGGGCACTGGGGAGAGGTATCTAGAAAAGGTAGACGAAGAAGAAATGACCTTTGATCCGTCGCGCTACATAAACCCACAGTACCAGCCAGGGGATATCCTATATGTCCGGGAAACATGTTTTTATGAATCACACATGGAAGCATTAACGGTGGGGAAACCAGACCTGCCAAATGGCAGGTATTCCCACAGGTACATATATAAGGCAGACGATCCAGATTATCCAGTAAATATTGGAGTAGGCGCAACAGGATGGAAACCGTCCATCCACATGCCAAAGGTAGCAGCCCGCATCTGGCTAAAAGTCAAAGAAATAAGGGTAGAACGCCTACAGGACATAGATGATGATGGGGTAGTCGCAGAGGGGTTACAGATCGGGGATCCCTATGATGAGCTTTGGAATTCCACCATAAAAAAGAAAAAGGACCTTCCTCTGTATGGCTGGGATGCCAACCCATGGGTATGGGTGATTAAATTTGAGCGTTGCGAGAAACCAGAAAGCGAAAAATGAAAGGAGTAAGTTGAATGAGTGAAATATTATACAAAGCAAAACGGATGGACAATGGGGAGGTGGTATATGGTTTACCGAGTTATAATTGTGTTGATGGTCGCATAACAGAGATAGAAACACGGGATTGTGGATTTATAGAGGTAGATCCAGAAACTATCTGTCGGTACACGGGATTACAGGACAAGAATGGAACGAAGATCTTCGGGGGAGATATTTGCCGAGACGGAGATAACATTGTCCGTATTTTATGGAACGATAAACACCAGTGGGGAGTTGAAATTTTAAATACAGAAAATGTCTTGAGCAAAGGATTGTTTTTTCCGTTGTGGCAATATGATAATTGCAAAGAAAACGGATATAGAACACCCGAAGTCATTGGAAATATTTTTGATAATCCTGAATTACTGGAAATTGAGGTGACAGGATGCGTCTCAAAGACAAAGAGTTCCATGAACAGTTAGAGGAGTGTGGGATAACGGATGAAGGAGCGTTAGAGGAGATATACAGCGTAATAGACGAGTTTTTCGCAGCACGGTTTTTAGGTGTTTTTAAGACATTAGAGGGGGGAAAAAATGACCGGATATAAAGAAAATGATTGAACTCTAGCAAATTTGGAAGAGGAGGAGCTGGTGATTAAAGAGATTAATTACATTTTAAACATATTATGCATTTGTTGTATACCGATTAACATTATCAATCTGTATCAGTATAATAAAAGCAGTCAAAAAGAGACATATAATGTTATTCTGTTAGCAGGTATTTTGTTGTTTAATATTGTTGGAATTCTAGTAAGATATATGTAATTTCAAAGGGTGTAAATTCAAAAATGGAATTATTGGCAGGAAGATAATATGACCAAGATACAAAAGGAATAGGAGATGAGTATTATAGGTTGTAAGGCAAGGTAATGTTAAAACATATTAAATACTTTTTATTATGTATTTTCTTGTAGAAATAAATAAAGTGTGATATTATTATTTTATTAAATTTTAAAGGAGAAGATACATATGAACGATAAAAGGACATTAAAGTTTTATTATTTTAGACCTTTCCTATTTGAAGATGGTAAAAAGAGCGGGGCATTCAATTTTGCAGATTGGATTATTAACTTTGAGAATGATGGTAAAATCTATGAAACTATTTCATTAAGTTCGATTATGGCAAGGGTTGATGGTCACAAATACGATAAAAGTAATGATCTGCATGGCGTATGTTTTGTTAATATGCGTGGTGAAAATCTCCCCTCAAAAGTGGCTGAAGGAAAAGAGCAGGAAGATTTAGACTTAGAGGAAAATGAGTATATAGGAGAAGATATGTATGTATTGTATGATAGAACTAGTAATGTTTTTATGGTACAATCTAATAGAATGTCATTGACAATAAACAGGATAACGGAATTTGTAAACGAAACAAAGAATTCAGATAATACGATTGTTGGCTTTGTTCCAATTACTAGGAATTTGACACGTAAAGAATTAAAAAATAAAAGAGTAAGGTCCATATTAATATCTTGTGAAAATTTACATGAAAAAGATAAAATTAAAAGTTCTGCCTTAAAAACTATTTGTGACACCGCTGATGGTTTTGGTTGTTCAACATATAGTTTTAAACTGGGCGTAGGCAGAAAAAGAAATGCAGAATTATCTCCGGCTGAATCACAAAGGGTAATTGATGATATTATAAATAGAACCGTGAGTGTAAAATCTGCACAAGTATCTGTATCTGATCAACTTACAGGAGAAATAGAATATGTGGATCTTGTAGAAAACAAATTATGTTCTATACTGGAATATAAGATAGGAAAAAGAGAACGTTTGCACTTAGATAAACTTTTTCCAGAAATGATAAAAGAATATTTAAAGGCTAAATCAAAGAACTACTTCTAACATTTGAAAGATAGGGAGGGAATTATTTGACAAAATTTTTTGAAAGGGCACATCCATATTTGATTGCCCTTAGTGTTACAACCCTATGGTTTTACTTTGGAAAAGACTTATCCCAAAGTAATGGGTTTGATAATGCATTAGACTCAACTTCAACAATGTGTTCCATATTATTGGGGTTTATAGCAGCAATATTTCCTGTTGTTTTATCATTACGCACAAAGGGAAATTATATTGATAAAGTAATTGTAAATGGAGGCAGACTGCTGAGATCATATTGTATCGAAAGCATTGTCAGTGGCTTTATTTTAATTGCAGTAAATACACTAAATTTTTTTCGTTTTGACACAAGAATACTAATAAAAATGATTTTGTTCTATTTCTGGATATTTTCTGTAACAGCGTTCATTTTCTGCAGTATAAGGTGCATGTATTTTTTGATAAGACTGATTTTGCCAAATGAGACAATAAATTCGATTCCAGAAGAATCAGAAGCAGAGAAAAAATATAAAGATTCATTATGAAGAACAAATTGTTATAGAGTTATCTTTAAAAATAAATACAAACAGGTAAATATACCAGAAATTGATACCGAATATAAAGGAGAAGAGAAAAAGATGCGTTTGTATTTAAATGTACCTTATAGAGAGAAGGATGAGGTGAAGGTTTTAGGTGCTAAATGGAATCAAAAAGTAAAAAGATGGTATATTGATGCAAAATGGGAAAGGTATGCTGATTTTTCAAAATGGATTTTGGGAGATTCAGAGGAAGCAGTTATTGCCACAGGCTATATTTATATTATTGAGGGTGTTCGCAAATGTTGGAAATGTGGACATCTAACAAAAGTTATTGGATTAGGGATAGCCGAAGCAGTTTTCATCACCTTACAGGAAGATGATTTCCAAAATGAATATATTGAGACTTATATAGATCCAGGAAATGAGCTGCGTGTTGGCTGGGTGGATACACCAGATGAAATACCACCCAAACTTTTAAGATACATAATGGAAAATTATTCTGTTTGGACAGGATATTCAAAGATGACAGGTGCATGCTTTGCAAATCATTGTGATTATTGTGGGGCAATACAGGGCAATTGGTATTTGTTTGATGAACCAGATAGTCCTTTTTCTTCATGTGTAGCTGATGATGAGCAGCTCATAGAGAAAATGAGTAAATTAAAAATAAAAGGTATTCCCATCGAAGATGATTTACAGTTAAAGTGGGGTATAGCATTTTGTTCAAATGATTATGTATATTTTGACTATGCTCAGTATGAAGAGTTAGTTTTATCAACTGATCCACAGTATGAATGTATTACATATGAAGATCTTTATGATATTTAAAGTAGGGATATTGCTTTAAAGGTCAAATTATGATTATGGACAAACGATTTTATTATATATGGAAAAGCCTTTCAGCATAAACTGTAGGGCTTTTCTGCCTGGAAATAAGGAAACTGCAGTGTTAGATTGAGTTCATATTTACAAAATTGAAATAAAATATAATTATAAAATAAATTATTATATTAATACAAATTAAATAATGTTGATAAATAACTACAATCAAGTTATAATATATTTATAAAGCAGTTAATGATAATTTAAAAGAGGGGTGAAATAATGATAGAAGAGAAAAATGGGTATACACAAGTGGAAAAAGACACACATATGAAAAAACTAAAGAAACAGATAACAATAAGAGTGGATGCAGATACACTTGATTATTTTAAAGAACAGGCAGAGACTTCAGGGATTCCGTACCAGACATTGATCAACCTGTATCTTTCAGACTGTGCCAAAAATAAGAAAAAACTTCAGGTAACATGGGAATAAAATGTGAACTACTAATAAAAAATTAATATGGAGAAACAAATGAATAATTTTAAAAATAAGGGAGTTACCTTTGTAAAAACTATAAATGAAACATTTTTCCGAGACAGGAATAAGCCATTTGCAGAATATGAGAAGTGGAAATTAAATGAATTTTGTAAAACTGTTTCAGAGGCTGGAGCAAAGGATTTGGTAGAGACATTAAACAAAGAATTGATAAATGTGAACGAGGATACAGGGGAGAACAGAGCGTACAAAAGAAATTAAAATATTGTGGGCTGGATATGTATGTGCTTTATTGCCTTTATTTTGACTTTTCAGTAAATGAGTATAAAATAAATGCACAGATAGATTATTTACTTATAACTCCACAGAATATTTATATTCTAGAATGTAAGAATTGGAAAAATGACATAGGGATTGATAAATTTCAGAATTTTTATCTGCTATATCCATCAGAACCCAGTAAAAGAATCGCCTCTCCTTTTGAGCAACTGGGAAGGCAGGTAGAGACAGTAAGAAAATTGGTAGAAAAAGAATGTGATATATTTTGGCAAAAAGCACTTATCCGTCATATTTTTAAAAAGAATTGTAAGCCTGTTTTAGTATTAGTAAATGATAGAGAACGATTGTATATGGATGATGATATTGGGAAAACTGAAAAGCCAGTGGTGCACCTGGATCATTTGGTTGACTATATACATAACACGGAGAAAAGAACAAGAAAAGGTATTCTTTATTTTGTAAAAAGGAAGATATTATATTCATGGGTGGACTTTTTTAAGAAAGAATGTGTGAAAATGAAAGTGGACTTGGGATTTTATGAAAAGAAATTAAAGTGTTATGAGGAAAAGATAAAACAAGACTGAATGGTTATATAGTTAATCTTGTACTGGATGATCTTGATAAATGATCCGCCATAGCGGAATGATAGGATCAGAAAAAAGCGTACCTGAAATGTTGTTGCAGTACATGGGTGGAAGTGATAAACTATAATTGTAAAGGAATGCAGAGAGACAGAAAGCGTTTCTGCAGAATATTTACATTCTTATGCTGGGGTAACAGGAAGTTGGGTTCTCCCAATCCTGGCAGGAAAGGGGAAATGGATATGAAGAAAGGAAAAATAATCATTATCGGTGTTGTGTTCTTATTGTTTGCTGTACTGGCATTCCACAGCCCATCTGTAGAAGCAAAGGTAAAAACAAAGAAAGTAACGCTTAAGGAAGGAAATAACCACTGTTACTTTTATAAAAAAGTGGCCAAAGCCAAAATTAAATACAGTAAAAAGGGAATTGTCAGGGCAAAACTGAAAAAGGATAAAGTAATGGGGAAATACATCCAAATAGACGGGAAGAAAAAAGGGACAACAACGGTTACTGTTAAAATTTACAGCACAGGCAAAAAATACCATACATATAAATATAAGGTAACGGTCACTACTGACTTGGATATTGCAAAAAGTGCCAGGGGAAAAGCAGAAGCAAAGAAAGCATTTGCACTGCAGAATAAATACCGCAGGGAGGCCGGGGCAGAGTCGCTGCAGTGGTCAGATGAACTGTATGAGGCAGGGTTATACCGGCTTAAGACAAGTGGATTTGATGACCATAAAAATGCGGATAGGGATTATGCAAGCTATTTTGGGGATTTATATCCAACGGAGGGTTTCTTGCAAGAGGGCAAGCTGGATATAACTGAAAATTTGGCTGGGAGTTGGACGGATGCAAAGGAAGCAGTTAATGAATGGAAAGAAAGCCCGGGACACTACAGAAATATGATAAGTGAACGCTGGCAGAGCGGCGCTATTGTTAAGTATGGGCATGCATATATAGCTGTATTTTCTGGTTGGACTGCAGATGCCATGGACAACTGGCGTGATTTTAAGAAATCGTAATATGCCAGTTTAAAATATATATGAAACAAATTAAAAAGTCTTTCAGTGTTAAGCTGGGGGGCTTTTTTTATGCCAGGAAATAAGGAAAGGAGATGGAAGGAATGAATGTTTCCCGCGCCCCTCCGGATACGAGGAAGGAAATCAGGCAACTGACGTCAGGGATGTACCAGATGATCCGGTACGTCCCTTTTGTATTTGGTGTGTAACTACACACAGAAAGGATTTTAAGACAATGAAACAGAAGTTTAGGAAAACAGCAGCTTTACTTTTGCTGGCAGCTCTTGTCATAGGACTTTTCCCACAGTCGGAAACCCAGCCTGTCAAAGCAGCTACCAAGTCGGTATCCCTGGATAACCTGGGGGAACATGGAAGTGTCAGCATTGGAAATAAAACCAAATCCGGCAACTGGTGGAAGATGGAGATCGGGGATGATACGGCATTCTGTATGAACCTTGGCTATACCTGTCATACCGGGGATGCCTACCAGTCCAGCGATGCTACCTATAACAGCAGCGATTCCGGGAAAAAAGGGTTAAAGGCACATATTGGCTACTGGTTTGACCAGACTCAGGGCCAGAGCAACAAAGCATTCATTATGGCACAGGCACTGTTCTGGGCGGTGGAGGAAGGCGACACATCCGGAACAAAACTGAAAGCTGTGATCAGCAAAGTAAAGAGCAACACCAGGTATTTCAGCTCGAAAACGGCAGGGGAGCTTTACACGGAAATCTTTGAAAAAAGCGGTACCTTCTCTGTCAAAGTAACAGAGTGGGGCTACAGTGGTTCCGGGTCGCACCGCCAGAAGCTGCTGGTGGTGAAATCAGGAAACAAACCGCTGGAACCAAAACCAAAGCGTGCCTGTGGGAGGACATCCTACCGCCAGAAACTCACCATGAACAAAAAGGATGAAGAGGGGAACCCGGTGGCCGGCGTGAAATTCAGCGTGGAAGCGCTCAACCTGGATGACCTGTACCAGTACAAGGTCAATGACACCGGGACTGCAGACCTGGATGAGGACATCAATAACTTTACCCTGGAACAGACGACCGACGCCGGGGGACAGTTTTCCATCCGCTATGTGTACCAGCTCCAGTCCCAGTATTATTATTACCTGGATGGGGATGAACTGGATGCCATGTCAGCGGAAGATAAAAAGAAGAAAAAGGATGAGTGGGATGACAAAGGCTGGCTATATGGGGATGACCTTTCCGCAGATGGCGCCTACCAGAAATATACGGCAGAGCTAGAGAAAATGAAAGATAAGATCCACAACAGCTACATCATAAAAGAGATTGATACTGCCAGTGCCAACATGGCGCCAGACCCGGCATATGCAAAAGGCGTTACACTGACCCTGGGGAAGGCAGATTCCACCATGGAGTGGGAAGGCGGTGAACTGCCGGATATCCAGAGCCATAATATTGAAGTGGTAAACAGCTACAAAAAAGCGACAGTACGTGTCGTGAAAAAAGATGATTACAGCAGGGACGGAAAAGCACATGGGGCTGCCACCCTGGATGGGGCGGTATTCCAGCTCTACAGTGATGCATCCTGTACACAGAAAGCAACGGTTTACGGGGCAGACGGAAAAAAGAAAACAGCAGCGGAATATGTGACAAAAAATGGGGAACTGGAAACAGATTACCTCCGGGCAGGAATTACCTATTACCTGAAAGAAACCAGGGCACCGGAGGGATACCTGTTGAATGAAAAAACTTATCCCATTCTGGTAAATGGCACGGAGCTTCCCCCGGTTGAACTCACCCCGGCGGTCAAAACGGTTGAGGTGGAAGAGGCGCCTGTCAAAGGGAAAATAGCCATCCGCAAATTTATATCGAATGGCCAGACAGGGCCAATCCGACCGGAAGTGGGTGCGGTTTTCCAGGTATACCTGACAAAAAAAGGCAGCTATGAAGCCTGTGACGATTATGAAAGGGACACCATTACCATTGATGAAGACGGCTATGCCTGCACAAAGGAATTATACTATGGCGATTATACAGTCCACCAAGCCGGCACCGGCGGGGCAGATACAGAAAAAGTGGAGGACTTCACGGCAGCAATAAAAGAATCAGGCCACAGAGAACCTTACATATTCTACATGGGCAACGAGCAGTTCAAAGCTTATCTCCGTATCATCAAGAAAGACGGCAACACAAAAAAAGACGTCCTGAAAGCAGGGACTGCCTACCAAATCTACAAGGTTGTGGACGGGAAAGAAACCCTGGTCACCCAGGAATACAGCAATGGCAACAAAAAAGTGACAGTAGACCGGTTTGTCACGGATGAAACCGGGCAGATCATGACAGTCCAGCCGCTGGAATCCGGCACCTACCGGATTTACGAGACAGATGCTGCCACAGGATACCATATTTCCACACCATATATTGAGGTGGAGATCAGCAGCAAGGCAGAAAACTACAAGACTGAGACCGACAAAGACGGCAACACTTACAGCACTGTGGAACTGACTTATACAAACCATGAAGCGTATGGAATGCTGTCCCTGAAAAAGACCGGGGAACAGTTGGCAGATTATGAGGATGGACAGTTTATTTATGAGGAAAAACAACTGAAAGGCGTTGTCTTTGAAATCTATGCGGATGATGATATTGAGACCCAGGATAACCAGGGAACTTACTGGTTTGAAAAGGGAGACCTGGTAGGGACCATCACCACCGGGGAAGGAGCTGTTTTTGAATCGGAATGTGGCGGGCTTACCAGATATGAAATGGACCAGAACGGTGTTGTGACAGTGAATCTTCCCCTGGGCAAGTACCGCATCACAGAAAAGAAACCCCTGTATGGCTACATCCTTCCGGAAAAAGACTGGAAGGTGGAGTTCAACTGGGACAATAAGGATACGGAGGCGGTCCTTAATGCCACCGATGCTACAGACGGAACAGGGAGGTTGAACGTGAAGAATCAGAGGGCAGTCCCACAGATCCGGCTTGTCAAGACGGATGCACAGACCAAAACAGGGGTATCAGGAGCTGTATTCGGAATTTATACGAGGGATGCCATTTATAATGCAGATGGCAGGAAGATCGTGGAAGCAGGCACACAGTTAGGAACCATGTCCACAGACAGGGAAGGAAAGGCACTGTACAGTACAGGCCTGCCGTTGATGTCGGAAGGATACAGACGGCCGGAAGAAGATGGATCTGCCTCAGGCGGGGCCATATCCAGTGCTGCCGCCAGCGGCGGAGAAGAGACAGAACCAGACCCATTGAATTCCGGCGACTATTACCTGAAAGAACAGGAAGTATCCGGCAGTTATTACCTGGAGGGGACAGAGTACCCGGTACACCTTGAATATAAGGACCAGGAAACAAAAACCATTGAAGCAGAAGTAAAGGCAGAAAATATACAGACAGAAGCAGTGTTCAGCAAGATGTCCATTACAAACAGTGAAGAACTGGCAGGATGTGGGCTGCAGATTACGGATGCAGATGGCAATGCCATTGTGGGCTGGACATCGGGGGATAAGGAATCCATCCGGCTGAATGAAAAACTGGAGGAAATGGGATATTGTAATGTGTCCGCTGCCCTGGATGAAAAAGGCAGCCTACAGGTCAAAGGGCTTTTCCATGACAGCACTTACACATTGACAGAGACCAGGCCGGCAGACGGGTATGTGACAGCAGACAGCATAGTGTTCCGTCTAGTGCAGGGTGAAGGAGGTAAAACACTGGCAGTCCTTGTAAATGGACAGGACGCGGAACCGCAGACTGACAACATCATCCACATGGTGGATGACATAACCAAAGTGGAGATCTCCAAAACGGAACTTGCAGGCTCAGGGGAGATACCAGGCTGTGAACTGGAGATTACAGATAAGGATTCGGGTACGGTGATGGATGCATGGACGTCCACAGAGGAAAAACACATCATAGAGCAGAAGCTGACAGCAGGTAAAACCTACATTCTGACGGAGAAACGGCCAGCCGACGGATATGTGACAGCGGACAGCATTGAGTTCACTATAGGGGATACTGGGGAAGTGCAGAGTATCCACATGAAGGATGATACCACAAAGATCCGTCTTATTAAATTGGCAGAGGATACCAGACAGGGACTACCGGGTGCACAATTCGAAGTCTATGACAGCAAAAATAAAAAGGTTATGGGCTTTACATCCAAAGAAGAGGGATATGACATTACCGGAAAGCTGGCAGTGGGGGAAACCTATACCATCAAGGAAGTGGAAGCGCCAGAGGGTTACAGACTGGCAAAGGCTGTCAGATATACGGTAAAGGATACAGGCGAAGTGCAGAAAGTATCCATAACGGATGAAAAGATCCCGGCACCGAAAGTGCCACAGACTGGCGGCAGCACGCCAACAGCCCTATTAGGTATTTCTATTGGAATGGCAGCGGCTATCCTGGCAGTTGTGGCAGTGAGACGCAGGAAACATAAAACAGGAAAGAAGTAAAGGCTTATGAAAAGAAATATTAATAAGAGATCCAGGAAAGGAAGGGGGGCACTCCTTCTTTTTCTGATGGTTTCTGCCGTTACCATAGCGGTTTATTTCTGTAAGGATTACCAGATGGAGGTGAGACAGGAAAAAAAATTTGAAGAAATAAAGAAGATACAGGGAAATGGCAGCACACCCAGCATATTACTGGCCAGGCAAAACCATGACCTGCTGGGTTTTTTGTCCATTCCGGACACTTCCTTTTCCTATCCGGTGATGCAGAGGGAAGGAGACAGCGAGTATTACCTGCACCGGGACTTTGAAGGGAATTACAGCTTTTATGGCACACCATTCCTGGATGCCAGATGCCGCCTGGACGGGGACAACCTGATCATCTATGGGCATAACATCAATGGGGGGCGTCTTTTCGGATTCCTGCAGGCATACAGAGAGGAGGGGTTTTACAACAGGCATCCATCCCTTGTGCTGGTAACAGGAGAGGGGAAGAGGACATACCAGATCGTGTCTGTCGTAGCGACGGACACGTCCTCCCTCCTGTATTCTTTTACGGATGTTTTTAATGGAAAAGAATACAGAAAGATGGCAGGGGGCATCCTGGCACAGAGCCTTTACCGGACAGAGGCAGGGGAGGAGCTGAAAAAGAAAATGAAACTGGCCAGTGACAAAGAATTTTTCCACAGCAGGCAGTTTATCATGCTGTCGACCTGCCGGACTGGCGAGGGGAAAGATGCCCGGCTGCTTGTGGCAGGAGTAAGGGAAAGGGGGCCAGATGATGCATGGAAGGAACCATAGCAGCCATGGAAGAACAGAAAGAAAATGGAAACGAAGATGTATTAAAAGAAAGGATCTGAGGGAATGAAGAAAAAAATAAGGAATTTTACTGTAAAACAGAGGATAAAACTGGCCGGGGCATTTGCCCCGGCTGTCATTTTGGGGAACGCCATGACCGCCTTTGCCAAAGAAGAGACTACCGGGGTAACGGAGGTAACGAATGGCATTAACATCCTGACAACACTTATACTTGCCTGTGTGGCAGGCGTGGGCGTTATTTTCCTGGCAATCGGGCTGCTTGATTTTGGGGCCGCTTACTCTGCCCATGATACCACCCGGCAGTCCATAGCAATCAAGAAAGTAATCGGGGCCCTTATTATGATTGCAGTTCCCGCCATACTGAAACTGCTGGGGGCAGTGTAAAGGAGGCGGCAGCATGTCTGACTTGATAGATATCTTACGTGGGGAAGGATTTTATGATTATGCAGGCTACATATGGAATGACATTATTAAAATGGCAACCGGGGCTATGCTGAAAAATCCCACGACAGGCACCTACAGAGACACATGGGCGGATGTTACCAGTGTATATACCATAATGAATGTCCTGGCAGGAGTGCTTGTCACCCTGTTCTTTTTATATGGCTTCTGCCGGGAAAGCACAGACCTCCATACAGAAATGACATTTGACCGGACGGTGAAACTGTTCATCCGCCTGGTTATAGTCATCAATGCAGTGACCTTTGCTTTCCAGTGGATCCCGGATTTCCTGAAATGGGGGACAGACCTGACAGGGGCAGTGCTGGGAGTAAAAAAATTTGGGTTCTACTTTGATGGGAAAGAGATTTACGAACAGGTATCCGGTGCGGATGGCGGCGGTTTTGATGCCTTTTTAACCTAATTCCTCTTCTTTATCTATACCAGCGTGTGCGCCTTTATGGTCGTCCAGCCCGTTTAAAAGCGGGTACTGAAAATTTACATGACAGCTCCTTTCTGCGGCCTTGCCCTGTCTACGCTGGCGGCAGGCGGGCAGTTATCCCAGGTAGGGTATTC
This sequence comes from uncultured Clostridia bacterium, assembly GCA_947643415.1. GTDB lineage: Bacteria > Bacillota > Clostridia > Lachnospirales > Lachnospiraceae > Eubacterium_F. Next base: position 23,574 of record CANRWA010000038.1, read on the forward strand.
CTATATCCGTACATTTTTTGGATATGTGCTGGAAGCACTGCTGATTGCCATGGCCATCGTTCTTGGCACTACTTTTATCGGCACCATTGCCATAAAGAGTGACAATGCTGTGATGGTGCTGGTGGAATACTGCCTGAAAATGGGGGCTGTCACAAGTGCTGTAAAAGGGGCAGAAACCATGATGCAGAAAGCATTCGGTCTATAAAGGGGGTGAAAAAAATGAATAAGGAGATCAACCAGGATATCGGTGGGATCAAGAATGATTTTTACAAAGGCCTGAGCCTGCGGGAAGTAGTTTATGGTGCTGCTGCTTTTCTCGCTGGTGCTGGCGGTGTGGCTGCCATGGTCTTTGTTTACCATGTCAATGTAAACATTGCCATCACGGTATGCATCCCAGTACTTGCCGTGATCGGGCTGTGTGGGTTCTATTCCCGCAATGGGATGACGCTCCCTGCCATAATAAAAAAAGCATTCCGGCTAAAGAAACAGAAGCCGCTGACCTGGTGCAGCAGGCAGGGAGAAAAAGAGGGTAGCATAAAACCAGAGCCAGAGGCAAAAGGGATCGAAAGCATACTGATCCGTATAGAAGAAAGGAGACAGAAGAGATGATACCAGAAAGGCAGACGGAAACCATGCCATACCAGAGACGAAGCACAGAGAGAAATTTTGCAGACCAAATGGGGGCTTTCTTTGGGGAACCAGAGGAAATGTCCGGGGAAAGAGCAGCAGAAGAAACCGTTTATGACTGGGATGGGGGTGAGTACCGTGAATAAGATGAGGGAAGATATGATAAAGGCGTTTGTTGCTTCCCTGGAACAGGAGACCATCCCCTGGCGTAAAAAGTGGGCAGAACTAGGCGTAAGGCCCTGTAACGCTGTTACCGGAAATAATTACAGGGGTGCCAATGTACTCTGGCTTATGTATATGCAGGAAGAGATGGGGTATAAGGATAACCGATGGTGCACATTTAAACAGGCACAGGAACAGGGCTGGCGGATCCGGAAAGGAGAGAAAGGAACACGGATTGAATTCTGGTCCTGGTATGATACAGAAAAGAAAAAGCGCCTGGACTGGATGGAAATGGAGAACCTGAGAAATGAGCTGGAACCGGACGAATTTATAAAACGGGTAAAGCCTATGGACCGGGTAAGCGTGGTGTTCAATGCCCAGCAGATAGAAGGAATCCCGGAACAGGTTATCCCACATAATATATTGGATGAAGATACATTGATGGCACAGAGGGAGATTCTCCTTAAAAATATGTCCCTATCTTTTTATGAAGGGGGTTCCAAAGCCTATTACCGGCCATCCACGGATTCTGTCCATATGCCGGAAATAAGCCTTTTTGAAAACGAGTATTCCTATATGGCTACCTTCCTGCATGAGGCAGGGCACGCCACTGGGCACAGCAGCCGCCTGAACCGTGATATGCAGGGCACCTTTGGTTCGCCAGAGTATGCCAGGGAAGAACTGAGGGCAGAGATTGCCTCTGCCTTTACGGCGCAGGCTTTGGGACTGCCAGGGGCAGACAGCAGTTTTGATAACCATAAAGCCTATATCCAGAACTGGATCCAGATACTGAAAAAGGAACCAAATGAACTGTTCCGGGCAATCAATGATGCAGAGAAGATCTCGGACTACCTTATGGAAAAAGGCGTATTTGAACAGGTCCGGGAAAAGGAAAGGGAACTGCCAGGAAAGACCAGTTCAGAGAGAATGGAGGAAGCAGGGCAATTTAATCCCAGCCAAGAAGCAGTCATCCAGGATGGGAAGAAACTGGGACTGGATGTTACGGTCTATGCGGATACCAGATTTAGCACCGCACAAATGCTGCAAATTTATTATGGGCTGAAGAATGGGGTGGATGCTGGCAGATATGCCGCCCCGGATTTGAATGCATTGCAGATGAAAGAAATCCGGAAAGGGCTGGAGGCAGGATTGGATGTCAGTTTATATGACAATCCAGACTTAACGTGGGATCAGATGTTTCAGATCCGGTGGGGACTCGTAAAAGGATTGGATGCCAGTATTTATGCAGATCCTAAATATAATTTTGATCAAATGAAAGAGATCCAGAAAGGACTGGAGGCAGGGATGGATGTCAGTTCTTATGCGGATCCCAAATATGATTCTATGGAGATGAAGGAAATCCGGGAAAGATTGAGGCAAAGCCTAGAGCCAGTTGTCACTATTCTTTGGAGCGAACACAGCCATTTCCATGACGGCGACACAATGAGCCTTTCTGAAGCAAACACCCTCATAGAAAGCCTTGACAGAGCCACCGTTGCCGAGGAAGGCTATTATAAGACCAAGTTCCGCATTGACTTTGTAATGGACGGGCAGCCTGACAATTATATCGGACGGCAGGATTTAGGGGATGGGGACGGCACACTCATAGACCATATCGAAAGCTATCACGCCCATTATGAGAATAATGAAAAATGGGACAATTATGTTTTACGCAACGAGGGCAGGGAAGCACTGGAAGCGGACAAAGCATATCGGAAAATGCTCCTGCAAGAGTTTGTCCCCTACCTGAAACTGCACAATAATCTCTCCAACATGGAGCGGGCCGCTATGGAAGCATTGCAGGAAGGCGGGAACATGACACCTGAAGAAACCGCCTACCACACGGCCATGAAAGCGTATGTTTCCGAGTGCCGGAGGCTTGTTAACCAAGGCAAATATAACCTGCCACCTGTTCCTCAGCTGAAAGAGTTTGACAAGGAGCTGGCAGCCTACACGGAACATGTCAGGGAGGAAATTGCACAGGAAGCCGCAGCCGCAGGAATGACCGTAGAAGAATATGCAGCTAACGGTTACGAGCCATACGCCGCAGATCCGCCCGACCCTACAAACACCGTCAAGGATATGCAGGAATACAGTGCGAAGGGGCAGGCGGCCCCAGAGAGCAAAACGGTTTACTATACAATCAATGAGGAGGCTGCCCGCCGTGCCAATGATGCAAACAGTTTTTCCGACTACAAGCCTGGCAGCGCAACCGCTGAATACCGCCAAATGGTAGACAAAGCCGTGGAGATCGGGGAACGGCAGAAAAAACGTACAGACCCCATGTATCATGAAAAGATTGACAGGATAGACCATAATCTGCTGGATGAAGTGGCCAAGATGGAACTGGATCTGCGTGTCTCGGCAGAAGAACGGCTTGCCCGGTGGTCTGGTGACTATTCCACATTTGAACCAGTAAGGGATGGGCTGACCAATCAGGAACTGCAGGAACATCTTGATATACTCCGCCGCAGACAAATCCCATCGCGGGAAGAAATCTACCAGGGCATGCCGGAGGAAAAAAAGCAGCTCTATGATATGAACATGGATTATGGTGACAGGGAAGGGGCAGAAAGGCTGATAGAGGAACAGCGTCAGAAGCTTCAGGAAGAAGAAAACAGGACACAGCAGAGACAGGAAAGGAGTGTGGCAGCACATGGCAAGATACGGTAAGGCCAGCAGGCAGATGACAGAGAGGGTTTACAAGACCCCTTACTGTATTCAGGATACGATTCCCATATACCGGATCGCCCAGAATGGGATCTTTGAACTGGAAAAACCCAATAAGCCATTGGGTTCAAAAAAAGAAAGGCACCTGTTTGACAGGGTATATCTTTTTGAGGACATTAACTTCTCTACACAAGATGAGGATGAAAAGGAACAGACGGATAAAAAATTTAAGAAACTTCTGAATTCCATGAATGTCAGTTATAAGATCATAGTGAGCAACCACTATGCTGATAACAGCAGGCTTCGGGAATCCATCCTCCACAAGGCTTCCCGGAAAGAGTATGAACCATTGGCTGAGGAATACCGCAGGCTGGTTGGAAAACGGCTGGAGGAGGGCAGGAATGGGATTGAACAGTCCCGGTATTATGTAGTCACCTGCAGGGAGACGGACTTTGAATCAGCAAGGAATTATTTTAATACCATAGAATACTCTATTGTACAGTTTTTCCGCAGCTTTGGCAGCGGGCTTGTGCCGCTGGATGCCTGTGAACGCCTGCGGGCATTGCATGGGTTTTACCGTATGGGAGAGGAAGAGGAATTTGGTTTTGACTGGAATGAGTACCTTTCGCTAAAACGTGACTGGCGGAATGACATTATCAATGTTTCGCTGAAAGAACATAAGGAATTCCTTGAATTTGAATCCGGGAAATGCGCCTGTGCCATGTTTGTGCGCAAATATGCCAGCGGGCTGTCGGATAAGTTTATGAATGAACTGACTACTGTGGCATTCCCTGTCATGGTCACCCTGGATATTGAGCCGTTGGACAATGCCAGTGCATACAATTTGGTTATGAAAAAATACATGAATAACGAAATGGGGATCATACGCCAGCAGGAGGCAAAGAACAACGCCGGGGACTATTCGAGCAATATTTCTTATGAAAAGAGGACGCAGCAGAAAGAGCTGGAAGAAATGTTAGATGACCTCCACTCTTTTGATGAGCGTCTTTTTTATGTGGGATTTACCATCCTGATCCAGGCAGGGTCTGAGGAAGAATTAAAGGAGCGGAAGGAGAAGATAAAGATTATCGGCCAGACCTATAACATGGATATCGTGCCCCATTCCTATAACCAGTTGGATGCCATGAATACCACACTCCCTACCGGGGCGAGGTTTGTGGATACCATGCGCACCATCAAGACAGATTCCCTTTCTATCTTTGCCCCCTTCAATGTGCAGGAGATCCAGGATGAAGGAGGCTTTTGTTATGGTGTGAATGAGGTAACGAAAAACCTTGTCCTTGGCAACCGCAAGGAACTGAAAAACGGGAATGGCATGGTATTCGGAGTTCCCGGTTCCGGGAAATCTTTTGATGAAAAAACGGAGATGGGACAGGTATATGCTTTCACAGAAGATGATATTATCATCATTGATCCCATGGGAGAATATGAAGGGATTGCCAGTGAATGGAACGGGGCTTATTACAACTTGTCACAGAGCCAGGAGAATGTCTATTATATCAATCCGTTCCATGTACCGGAGTTAATACCGGATAAAGACCGTTTTATTGCTGAAAAAGCTGAATTTGCCTATGCCATCTGTGAGCAGGCATTAAAACCAGCACCATTGACCAGCAAACATATCGCTGTGATCGACCGGGCGGTAAGGACCATGTACGAGGAATATTTTAAAGAATATGAGCAGGCAAAAAGAAAGGAAAAGAAAGGGTTTTCCGGGCACAACAGCCCAACTATTTCCATCATGAGGGGGACGATCCGGGAAGACAGCGCAAACCCGGATGCAGAAGAACTTTATGAACATCTGGAAGTATTCGCTGAGGGCACTCTCGATATTTTTTCCAGACAGCAGTCCGTATCCCCAGAGAACCGTTTTACTGTCTATGGATTTTCAGAGCTGGGGAAAAGGATGCGGTCCATGGCAATGCTCGTTATGATCGAGAGCATTACTTCCCGGATCAAATACAACCAGTCCAGGGATGTGGCTACCTGGGTCTATGTGGATGAGATCCATGAACTGTGGGGAGAGGAATATTCCCTGTCTGCTATAAAAAGGATGTGGCGGGAGGTCAGGAAGCGGGGAGGGATCTGTACCGGAATGACCCAGAACATTCTGGAAGCTACCGATAACAAAGAGATCAAGACTATGGTGTCAAACAGTGAATTTACCTTGCTCCTTGACCAGGGCGTCATGGACAAGGAAGATGTCAGTGACATTTTCCAGTTGTCTGACAAACAGGCAGGGTACGTCAACGGTGCAAAAAAAGGCTGTGGTCTGATCCGCTTTGGCAAAAAGATCGTGCCCTTTGACAACACGGTAGATAAAGGGTCAGGCCTGTACCAGTTGTTTAATACTGACTTCCATGAGATGGCCGGACAAAAGGACAGGTGATGGCAGGTGCAGAAGAAAATACGACCGGGGAGGTTTTCAGAAAAAGAGCTTTCCATAATAGGAAAACTAAGTGAAGTGGCAAAAAAAAGATTTTTGTCTTTAAACAAGGAAAATCAGAAAAAACTTTTAAAACGGGCAGAGGAAGCCGCAAAGCGCAGAGAACAGAGGGAGGGAAAAAAGAAAGAGAAAAAGAAGAAAGACGCCAGAACGAAAAAAGAAAAAGAAAAGAAGAGAACAAAAGACCTGTCGGACCCCCGGCACCAGTACCAGCCGGGAAGAAACCAGAAAGCCAGGCTGCAGGCTTATACAGCAACTGCCCTGGAAAGGATGCTGGGCAGCACAGGAGAGGAGGAAAGACAACAGGATACGGAGGCAGAAAATCAGGAAAACAGGATATGGACAGGGGTGAGGGCGGCCTCTGTCCTTTCTTTTGAAGGAGTGGGGAAGGGGAGGTACTGGAACCATAGCAGCCTGGCACAGAAACAGGCAAAAAAACATGCGATCCGGAAGATGGCAGAAAAGGCGGTACAAAAGATAAAATCATTCTATAAAAAGATCCGCCGCAGGAAAAGAGTTCTGAAAGGAATGAAATGGCTGGCAAACCCCCTTTACTGGATTGCTGCCATAGTACTTCTTCTTCTCATTATAGTCATTTTCCTTGTTTGCGGTATCCTGCTGGAAATGGAAGAGGATACCAGGACACACCAGTGCCAGGTGTCAGTCCAGACAGAAAGTTACCGGGAACTGGTGTCAGAATACTGTGAAAAGTATGGGATTGATGATTATGTTGACCTGTGTCTGGCCGTAATGGAACAGGAGAGCGGCGGCCGTGGCGTGGATGTCATGCAGGCAGAGCAGTCCTACCACAATACAAGCCCGCCCATAGACACGGCAGAGGAAAGCATTGACTGCGGGGTTCATGAGATCTGTGACTGCCTGAAAAAAAGTAAGACAGAAAGCCCGGATGACATACCAGCCATTTCCTTAGCCCTTCAAGGATATAACTACGGAAATGGTTACATAGAATGGGCGCTTAACTACTACAATGGTTATTCCCTTGAAAATGCGGAACTTTTTTCCCAGAACATGTGCGCCAGCCTGGGGCTGCCCCGTTATGGCGACCCGGAATATGTCCCCCATGTGCTGCGGTACTATGTTCCCAATGAGGAAACAACGGTTACCAATGCAGAAGCATCCAAGCTGATCAAAGAATTAAGAGAGAATAATAAAGCGGATGCGGCAGTGTGGAAAGTAATTGAAAAGGGTGCCAGCCTGACTGATACCGTTACTTATGGAATGCTGGACCCGCCAAGACAGGATGACGGAAGGGACCATCCCACTGTGCTTGACTGCTCTTCCTTTGTGGCATGGAGTTTCCATAAAGCTGGATATACGGGAATCCCTTATGAATCCACAACAAGGACTTTTATTGACTCGAAAAAATTTGAGACGATAAAGGCAGATGGATTACAGCCAGGAGACATTGGGCTGAAAAGCGCAACAGCACCCACTGGAGGGGCAAACCATGTAGGTATCTATTGCGGTAAGTTAAAGAATGGGACAAAAGTGTGGCTCCACTGCACATCCGAAAATGGGCACTCGTTGACAGGAAACAGCTCCGGGGTGCTGATAAGCCCTTATACAAACTTTACCTATTTCCGCAGATTCAAAAAATGGAACAAAACAGAATAAGGAGGTTTAGCATGTTAAAAAAGATCAGATGCATTTACTGGAATCAGAGAGATAAAGGCAAAGGAGGGCCGTGCCTTCTGGCTTTCGGCATGATGCTATTTCTGTTTACATTACTGATCATTTGCAGTATCCGGGCAGGAATCCGCATAGGAAACCACATGGAAAGCATTTCTGGGACTGCCGTTACTGCATCTTCTCCCAGCGGGACTGCTGTTTCTGAGGGAGCAGCGGAAGAGACAAATAAGGAAGATGTGGGAGAGCAGTATCTGGAAGAGACCTCAGATACTGGAAATTCGGAACAGGAGAAGCATTACCGTCTGGAAACAGAAGGGATCTCTTCGTTATCCGGTTTTATGAGTGATGAAGCCTATAAGAAACTGGTTTCACAGCTTACCACGGAGCTGGGGAAAAAGAAGATCCACTCCGTACGGCGGCTGGATTACCAGAATACCAATGATACATGGCAGGTAATATCCTGGCTGCTGGCTTCGGACGGCAGTGTTTGGAAGATGGGCTATAACCTGAAAAGCTGTGCCATTACACTGACAGAGACTTCCCTGTCTGAACAGGATGTTTCTGACATGAAAAGGGCAGAAGAAAAAAGGCAGGCAGATAAACTGAAAAAACAACAGAGGGCAGTAAAGAAAAAGCAGGAAGCAGCTAAAAAGAAAACTGCAAAAAAGAAAAAAACAAAAAAGCAAACAGGCTAAAACAGGAGGTATATATTAATGTGCATAATAAAAAATAAAAGAATCCCAGAGAGGGGAAAGAAGGGAGGGGCAGCAGGAAAGATCCTGCTATTTTTGGCAGTGGTCCTGACTTGCGTTTGCATGAAAGGGGGAACGGCTATGGCTTCTACACATATCATTCCCAATAGTGACCTGAGTGCAGTCAAAGCCAGCAGGCATTTAAATTTAAGCTCCTACACATATTCATCGGCAAGATGGAATGGGGTGGATGGTTTAACGAAAGGATTTGATGGTGTGTTAGAAGGTGTGCCATTTATGAACTTTTACGTCCCATACCATGAACAGGATATACATCTCGAAAATTTTCTTGATATTTATTTCAGAAATGTTGGTTCTATTGGTGGGTGGAGGTTAAATGCACAAATCCATGTGGATTCGCTGGATTTCACACAGGAAGCAGTAATTAATCATGGGATACATGATATTGAGGGATATATGAGGATTCTTGAACTCAAATCGGATACTACTGGGATTTTTGGGGATTCTGCCGGAAGTGTTAAGCTGCGGGTAACAGTAACTATAACATACGCTGATACCGGGTCTGTAGTAAACCTGCCGTTTTACCAGGGGGTCAGTGATATAGATGCTGTCATGCCTTATATCAGGCAGCCAGAGAGCTGGGAGGGCATCCGAGGGTTTACTGGTGATATTTATGCCTACAGAGCCCATCAGACAGGGGGAATAATGGTAATCAATGGCATGCATGCATATGCCATTGGAGTACAGGGGGCGCAAGGGGATGACAGTTGGCTGAAAGCAGGGCTGTTTGCCCCAGTAGTTAAGGGGACATTTACGTGTGAATTCGGGGAAAATAACTGTGGTACAGAACTTAATGTGTATTCTGCATATGATGATGAAAATTTGAGGTGCCCAGTGAAATCAGTGGACAATTCCAGGGTATACGAGCCTGGGGAGGAGATAACATGGGCAGTCAGCCAAAAGGTCAGTACTTTTTATGGCAATACCTTTACCAAATACCATTCTTTTCAGTTTACAGATATCCTTCCGCCACAGGCGGCATATCAGTCAGCCAGGGTGCTGGTAAATGGTACAGATGTAACCAACAACCTTGGCACATTACAGTATAATCCTTTAACAGGGGTGGTAACGTATTCACTGAAGGGCAACATTCTTGATTCAGAAGCATTTTATGATGGTAAAACCCTGACACTTGAGATCAAAGCGAAAGCAGTAAACAGTACAAAAAGTGTTGCCACAGCAAGAAATACTGGATCCGTAAATATAGACGGCATCGTGAAAACATCCAATGAGGTTTCTGTCAATATCAATCCTCATTTTCAGGTCATGACAGAAATTGAAAATGGAACCATTACAGAACAGGTAGCAAGCCTTCCCATCTGTTCCAGCCACACAGTTACCTGGAAGGCAAAGGAAGGTTACTATGTGGAATCAGTAATGGTGGATGGGATAGCCCAGACTGTGAAAAAAACAGATGGTGACAGCCACACATTCAGTAATATTACGGCAGACCATTATGTAAAGGTAGTGTGCAGTCCTTATCGGCAGATTACAACAGAAGCCACCAATGGAACGATTACAGGAAAGATCACATCAATAAAAAATGGCGAGAACCATGTAGTCACTTGGAAGGCAAAGGAAGGTTACTATGTGGAATCAGTAATGGTGGATGGGATAGCCC
>CANRWA010000039.1 GCA_947643415.1 uncultured Clostridia bacterium
CACTGTTATGCGGTTTGTGAAGATTTATTTAGTTTACAAGTGTCGAAGACCCGACTTTTATGAATTTCCTTGACAATCTGCCGATATATAAGTAGAATTAAAAATAAAGCCATAACACTTGAAGTGAAAAAAATCAAAAAAGGAATATTAAAATGACAAATAATATGACAAATTTACTTGTACACAGGTGTACATACTGGAAAGGAAAGCTATATTGTATAACAAGATCCCACAATCTTCTATTTAGTGTTGATCTGCAGGATGGAAAGATTGAATTGATTGATGTAATCCCAGAGAGAAATATCTTGGAGAGCTATTTACCAGGATACATGTCTGTATGGAATAACAAATTAATAATATCGCCAAATAAAACAAACAAAATATGGATTTATGATTTTATCTCCAAATACTGGAATAGTTATCCCATAAAAGGATATGATCATTGGGGATCTGGAGGAATTTATCAGGTTTATGAATATAATAATAAATTATTTTTAATTGGCGGCAGTTATCCTGCCATCCTATGTCTGGACTTAGAAAATAACTCTTGCGAATATATTGAAAAACCATATGAGGAAGTAAAAGCCAGGCATGCAGAAATCAACTATTATTATTTTCGTGCTCATGGTGCCAGATTAGATAATACCCTGTATCTTGCGTCTTGTCTTGATAATTTTGTTTTGAAATTTAATATGGAAACATTTAAACATCAATGGATCAAAATAGGAGATGATAACTTTGTATATTCCGGAATAGCATGGGATGGCCATAACTTCTGGATTGCACCACGATCAGGCAGTGATATCGTTAAATGGGATGGCAAAGAAAAAATTAAAAAATTCCCTTTACCTGACAATTTAAAACAGCATACTGGATATATATGGGAAGCCTGCTACAATAACGGACAAATTATTTTTCCTGCCACTAATCATAAAAAAAGTATTATGATCAATGTACAGAATGATACTTTCGAGATTTATGACCAGCAGTATCCTCTCTATACCAGGCTTGACAATGGTATGGTTGTAAATCAGACACTGGATGGAACTTTATCCGTAAAAGCAGAAAATATACCCGAAAAAATATTCTCTGCCTCAATTGAAACAGATCAGCTTATGCAATTTTACAAGGAAAAGAATATTAAGATATATAAAGGCCAAACAATATATTATGAAACTCTAAACAATCCAATGTTGTCTTTAGATGTTTTTCTAAAATTATCAACTTCAGATTCTCCCCAAAAAACAGATACAGACAATCAAATTGGAAAAACAATCTGGGAAAATATACGATAGCCCCCTGGACAACAAGAAACATTATGGTGATCCCCTTTTTCACCATAATGTTTCTTGTTCCTTACTATTAAATATTATATAATCACAGCAATTCATTTCCTACAATTCATCAATCAACGTAATGATCTGACTAATGGGCATCAGTCTTGAATCAACCTCCTTCGCCCGATGATACTTCAATATATCCCTCGCCGTCTGCACCATGGCAGGGAAAGCACTCCGCATAAGTTGGTTGGCATAGATCACAATATTGACTCCATGCTTCTTTAATTCCTCTTCTGTAACTACATTAAAGGAAGAAGGGACAACGACAATAGGGGTCTCTTTGTCATCTTCCCTAAACCTGTCACAAAACTCCAGAATTTCATCCGGCTCTTTCCTCCTGCTGTGGATCATAATACCGTCTGCCCCCGCTGCCACATAAGCATGCGCCCTGTTCAGGGCATCCTCCATACCCTGTTCCAGGATCAGGCTCTCTATTCTGGCAATGATCATAAAATCATCCGTCAACTGCACTTTTTTCCCGGCTGATATCTTCTCACTGAACTCTTCTATTGACGCCTGTGTCTGATTTACCTCTGTCCCAAACAGGGAGTTTTTCTTTAGACCTGTTTTATCTTCGATTATGACAGCCGAAACTCCCATCCGTTCCAGTGTCCTCACCATATATACAAAATGTTCCGCCAGCCCGCCGGTATCACCATCAAATATAACGGGTTTTGTTGTTACTTCCATAACATCATCAATAGTCCGGTAACGGGAAGTGGCATCCACCAGTTCAATATCCGGTTTCCCCTTTGCGGTGGAGTCACATAAAGAAGAGATCCACATGGCATCAAACTGGTCAAATTCCCCCTCATTTCCTACAATCGTCTTCTCTGCGATAAGGCCAGTCAGGCCATTGTGCACTTCAATCGCCTTTACCAGGGAACGGATATCGATCATCTGCCGCAGCCGTTTCCTGCGAAATTCTGGCATCGCCAGCTTCTCCCTGAGCTTGTCGTCAATCCTCTTTACAGACTCATTATAGGTATATACTGGTTCGATCAGTTCCCCACCGTTTTTTTCAAGGAGTTTCAGAACATTTTTGCGAATCGATGATGTCGGACCTGATTTCCAATTATCCCCATGAACGACATAATCCGGATTAATCTCGCGGAAAACCTCATCATACATGATGTCATGCTGAACGATGACACGCTCAACCCCCGGAATATCTTTCACGATCTGAAGCCGCTGTTCAAAATCTACAGTTGGAAAACGGTTATACCGGATCATTGCCTGGTCACTCAAGACGCCAACCACCACTTCCCCATATTGTCTGGCACAGTTAATTATATTCATATGCCCTTCGTGAATTACATCTGTACAAAAACAGGTATACACCGTTTTCATAATATCTCTTTTCTCCTTTCTGTGAGGAATCTTTACTTATAAAGAATCCTGCAGGTATTTCATAAAATTCACCTTGTTTTCTACTGGTGTCGTAGTCGGTCTTCCCAGATCCTCCCGTGTCCCGATCGCTGCTTTTATCTCAATAAAGGACAACTTGTCTCTTTCTGCTGCCCCCTCTAATTCCCTGTCAAGTTTATTTACAAGATCCTGTTCATTGTCAGCAGACAGAGTTGCTACATATGGATATCCACATGCTTTTGCTACCCCGGCAAGATCTATTTCATCCGCTACTGTAGGCATCCCTCCTACGCTTTCGTGCGCTCCATTATTGATCACAATATGGACCATGTTGGACGGTCTATGGCTGCCCAGGATTGCCAGGGAGCCCATATGCATAAGCACAGCACCATCTCCGTCAACACACCACACCTTCCTCTCTGGCTTATTCAATGCGATGCCAAGCGCGATAGACGAGCTGTGCCCCATAGACCCCACCGTGAGGAAATCTGTCTCATGGCTCTCCCCATTTCTCTCGCGGATCTCAAATAACTCCCTGCCTGCCTTGCCAGTGGTCGCTACCACTACATCTCCCCTGCTGGCTTTCACAATATGTTCGATGATCTCTTCCCTGCGCAGCGTATAAGGATTCTCATACTTCACCTCTCTGTCATAGGTCAGAGCTCCCTTCCTGACTACAAATGCCACACTTTTCCCACATTCCAGATATTTCCTGAAATCTGCCATAACAGAACGCAGGTGATCTTCTGTCACCCCTGGATCAATGACAAAGGAAGAAATGCCCATATCATCCAGCAGCTTTCGAGTCACCTTGCCCTGATAGATGTGCTGCGGCTCATCCTTAACTCCTGGTTCACCGCGCCAGCCAACAACAAATATTATGGGAATGCCATACACTTCTTCACTTAGAAGAGACGCCACCGGGTTAATGATATTTCCCTCTCCTGAATTCTGCAGATAAACCAATGGAACCCGGCCGGTTGCCAGATGATAACCCGCTGCCAGTGCCGTACAATTTCCCTCATTCGCACCAATGATATGGCGTTTCCCATCGATCCCGTAAGTATCCATCAGATAATCGCAGAGAGCCTTTAGCTGTGAGTCTGGAACTCCTGTATAAAAATCTGAACCGATCACATTGAGAAATGTTTCTGCCTTCATTTCCGCCCCTCCCCTGCATACCTCTGATAAGTGGGATCTATCTCACACAATTCCTCTATGGAATCAATCTCCACAATCTGACCCTGTGATATAGGATATACCACTAGTCTTAATTTGTCAAGATTATCATTTACGACCTCATCCCAAAATAGGTCCTCATAACCGCCTCTGTCATATGCCTGCCGGATCGCGTCATAAAGAATTTTGGCGTCTTTCTCTTTCAAATACGAGATCCCCACCATATTCCAGGTGTCTGTCCCGCCTTTTCCTACACGCGAAATATAGTCTCCCTCCATATCAAACACCCAGTCATCCGAATATCCCCGAACCATTTTACCATAATAACAGGACGAATTCAGGGACGCTCCCAGTATGTCCATATCAGAAAGCACTAAATCTGCTTCGCAGATAAAACAGTCCGCACTCCCCAGTACCTCTCCCACTGCATAAAGGGATGAGATATTATTTACTGTCTGATATTCAGTATTTTCAATAATCGAGATATTGTCATATTTCTCTTTAAGGTAAGCAAACTGGTCTCCCAGATAGCCAACCACTACATAGATCTGTTCTACCTTTCTCTTCTGCAGGCCTTGTATCACAGTCTCAATCATTGGTACGCCATTTACCGCTACCAATGGTTTTGGAATCTTCTCTGTGAGAGGCCGCATCCTCATTCCCATTCCTGCCGCCATTAAAATCGCTATTTCCATTCTCACCCTCCATACTGAACAGGTACTGCTACTCCCATCTGCTCCAAGGCCTGTTCCAAAACAACAAAGAATTTTTCGATATCCTGTTCATCAATGGCTCCCAGGGCACATAAGCGGAATGTGTCCATATCCGATATCTTTCCCGGATAGATCGTATAACCACGTTCGTAACAATAATCATGAACCTTTTCAAAATCCCAGTTTGGATCATCCGGATAAAGTATGGAGACCACCAGACCTGCCTGCCACTCCCGACGGATCAGGTCTTTAAACCCAAGCCGTCCGAGTCCTCTGTGAATTGCCTCAAATACCCTTGTATGACGCGCCCATTTCGCATCCTCGCCCTCCCGAAAATATTCTTCCAGACCCTGCACGGCTGCATAGACAGTCTGTACAGGAGGCGTAAAATGCATTTCCCCTGTCGTCTCGAATATATGGTACTGCAGATACAGATTACAATAATAAGAACGTCTTGGATATTCGCTGGATGCCTCAATAAGCGATCTGTTTCCTATAATGAAAGATAAGCCAGTCATTGCCATCAGCCCCTTCTGTGCTGATGCCATGCAAAAATCAATATTCTCACGTTCCATATCAATGGGACGCATGGCCAGTGTGGATGTGGTATCTACAGTAAATACGGCATCATGTCTGTGAACCAGCTCTCCTATCTCGCGAACCGGATTCAATATCCCTGTACCAGTCTCATTGTGGGTAGTATGCACCAGTGCGATATCCGGGTTGTCTGTAAGTACCTCTTCAATCACATCCAGATCCGGTAACTGGTCTTCCGGAAACTTCAAATCTATGTGGGGCAGGCCATAGTATTCACAGATCTCAACTGCCCGTGAACTATATGCACCATTATTGACCACCAGGATCTTCTTGTTCGCTGGCAGCAGGGAATTCAGGCAGACATCAATATTCATGGTGCCCGATCCACAGAAAAGTACTGTTGTATATTTCTGTGGATCCGCATGAACGACACGCAGCAGATCACGCCGCAGATTTGCCATAAGTTCTGTGAATTCCTTTTCACGTGGGCATATATCCGGAACGATCTGTGCCATCTTCACCGTATCTGTGGTGGTGGATGGTCCAGGATTCAATAATATATTCCGCTTTATCCCTGATAATAATTCCCTATCCATACTTACCTCCAATATTCTTTATATTCCATATCATACAGCGGCGAACCCAGCCCCAGGATCTTTTTCTCCCAGATAGCCCTTGTATCTTCCCCTGCAAACTCAGTCAGTAATTCTACATATACTTCTTTCATCTGTTCTGACTGCACGACCACAGTATCTGCATGGACAACCCCCGGCATATTACAGAAAGATTTCAGCATCTCTTTCGCACGGTCATCTTCCGGTCCGATCTCATCCATCACAAAGGGTGGAATATAGACCAGTTTCTCGGTATATTTTTTCAGGTTCCTTGCATAAAAAAATGGGTGTATCGTCATTCCATAATTATACTCATCGTAGGGGCACTGGATCACGATCTTGTCCGGATGGTGGTTCTCAAAATTATATTCTTCATAAGAAGTGATGGCCACATTTTCCGGATAGCCTGTCTCATAATGAGGTTCTTCTGATCTTACCCTTCCATAATGATCTTTGTAATAGTATGGTGCTGGGATAACGACAACAGAAATGTCTTTATCGGCTGTTGCTGCCTGCCATACACTTTCCATAGCCCCCCATAAGGAAGGCTTATATGGCACAAAAACGATTTCCTCTCTCGCTTTCAGTTCCTTTTCTGCGCTGCCCGAAAGACACTCCTCAAATACAGAAAGTTCTCCCAAAAGCTCTTCTAATGAATGGTCTGTATCTGTATCTTGCGGCTGTTCCTGTACATTCTGATGCAGCAGAAAGATTGTCTCACAATACTTCTCCAGCACCCCCACTGTGTCTGTCCCTTCTCCTCTCTCTTCCTCGATCAATGTGCCAATCTCAATGGCTACATTTTGACATTCACCAAGAATGCCAGGTACCTGGTCCACTGCTCCCTTTCTGATGAAACTCCTGACCTCTTCATGTGCCTCGTGAAAGAGAGGAAGAAATCCCATTATTTTAGCCTGCAATGTCTCTTTCGGCAGACGTGCCATCTCTGTCTCTTCCATTTCTTTTTGCGAAAACCGATATTCAAATAACTGCCCGGCACTTTCTTCTTCCAGAAATTTCTGTTGTTCTGCATAGGAAGGATATTCATGGGCGCTCCCCGTACGAATCGGATTCATCCAGCCTGCCCCATATTTTTTCCTGAGAAGATCTCCATATCCCACGGGCACAACGATCTCTGTATCTTCATAAGGCACCGCTACCCCCTCTTCATAGCTTTCTCTGGGAAAACGGTACTCACGGTTCCGTCTCCACAATGCCAGATTTGTGACCTCCCCTGCCCCGGTTCCTGCATATCGGGGCGCTACCTTCTTTTCCAGAAGGGCATACAATTGTTGTTTTATCGGTCTGCCCCGGTCAAATGTAATGCCACAAAGCTTCTCTGCATGCTGAATATGGTTTTCCAATTCTGCCGGATCCGCTTGCAGCACTCCCTCTTTATCCAGACGGATCTCATTAATCAGTGTATACAAATACCGCACCAGTTCAAAATATTCTTCTTCCTCCTCCGGGTCAGACGGAAGTTCATCCAGACAATATATGTCAAGACCTGCTACATAGGGAAACCCATGATATTTTTCCAACATCTCCCCCTCGAGCACAAGAACCTGGGAATTGATGATTCTGCCGATCGGATGATCAAAGTCATCTGACCATCGGTAATCCATAAACCAGCATCCATTGGATAACTCCTGATCCGCCACTGAACGGAACCGGTCATAATCCGCCCTTAGCATACAGAGGTCAATATCATCATCCCAGGGAATCCTCCCTCCATGGCGAACTGCTCCGAGCAGCGTCCCCCATTCAGCAAAATACCGGATATTATGCTTATGGCAGATTCCCTGGAATATCTCCAATACTTCCATCTGCGCCGCCCATGCCCGCTTCATCAGACTGGATATATAAAAACCTTCCCTTACTTCATCTTCAAAATAAGAATCTGGAAATTCCATAGCATACCTCCAATGGGTTGTCCCAAGTACTTTCACAAAGCTGTACTGTGTATGGTAACATTCTGAAGCATCACTGTTTTTTTCTTTACCCGGCACATATTAGCTGTGCTTCCGGCATCTCCATAATAAATATCACATAAGCTGGCAGCGCGTTCTATATCTGTAGAATCATCATAAATCCCTAATCTGGTTTCCTTATATTCCTGTAAGAGATCGCGGTACTTCTGCAGAATACCTGGCTTTGTTTTACGCAGCACCTCTCTCACTTTCGGATCCGGACGCCACCACATCACAAACTCCTCCTGGTTTTCACGGAAGATCTGAAATACTTCCCTCATCTTGTCAATTGCCTGATCACCAAAGCTAAAAAGTACATATACGCTTGTGGCATAGAGAATCACTTTTTTCCGGCTTCCATCCGGGCGATATATCTTCTGACGCCATTCTTCCGGAATGCTGCTGTCGGGATTCATTTTCAAAAAAGGATCCTTTCCTTCTTGATCCTGAACCGGAGAACCAAGTCCCACGATCTTATCTTCCCACATTTCCTTTGTCTCCTTTCCCGCAAACTCTGTCAGCAGTTCCACATACACATCTTTCATCTGTTCTGACTGTACGATTACCTGGTCTGCATAGACAACTCCAGGCATATTACAAAAATACCGCAGAGTCACACGTCCCCTCTCATCCTTTTCCTGTATCTCATCCATCACAAAAGGTGGGATATACACAAGCTTGTCTGTATATTTCTTCAGGTTTCTGGCATAAAAGAAGGGGTGGATCGTCAGTCCATAACTGTATTCATCGTAAGGGCATTGTATTATGATCCTATCTGGATGATGAATCTCAAAATTGTATTCCTCATAGGAAGTGATCTGAACTCCCCTGGGGTAATCGGTCTCATAATGCGGTTCATCCTTCTTCGTATTGCCATAATCATCTTTATAATAATAGGGTGCCGGAATAACATACACCTCTGTATCTTCCTCTTCCATCGCCGCCTGCCATACACTCTCCATCGCATTCCAATAAGAAACTTTGTATGGCACAAATACAACTTCTCTTTTTTCTCTTATATCATGGCTGATGCTCTCAGCCAAAGTATTTTCAAATGCGGTTAATCCGGCAAAAACATTCTGGATCACTGTCTCATCGGCAGAATCTTCTATGGCATTGACAGCACTTATACTCTCATGCAGCCGGAATACTTCCTCACAATATCTCTCTAGTACACGAACTGTCGCATGGCCTTCACCACATTCACTTTCTATCATCGTGCCAAGCTGAATCGCCACATTCTGGCATTCACCAAGAAGTTGTGCCGCGACATCAGTTTGTCCCTCTTCGGCCATCTGCCGGATCTGTTCATGTGCCTCCTGAAAGAGAGGCAAAAAATCCTGCACCTTTTTCTGTAATGTTTCCTTAGGAAGGCGCTCCCTCTCTGATTCTTCCATCTCTTCTCTTGAGAACTTGTATTGGAAAGGCTCTATCTTCATTTTATCTTTTACCTGCTGGTGAATTATCTTATAAGAAGGATATTCATGAGAATCAAATTCTCGGACTGGCGCCATATAGCTGCCATATTTTTTATACAACACTTTACCATATTCCACAGGAACTGTGATCTCTGTGTTTTCAAAAGGTACTTTGATGGTCTGAGCATAGTAGGATTTAGGAAATCGGTATGTCTTGGATTTCATATAATAAGTAATGGAGGATATCTCATCACAGTTCTCCTCCTGAAAGCGGGCTGCCACATCTTCCATAGTCCTGACTAGCTGACGTTTCATAGGTTTTGTCCTGTCAAAGGAAACTCCACAGATCCTCTCAACTCCCTGAATCGCATATTGTACCTCTTCTGTATCTAGTTCATTCTCATCGATACGATAGTTGATCTGTGCCACTAATTGCGACAAATCCCATAACATATCCTGCTCTTTTTTGTCCCTGGGCAAAAAATCCATGGCAAAAAGATCAATACTCACAATATAAGGATATCCATGAAACCGCGGTAAATCTTTTTCCTGAAGAAGAGAAATTGGATAATTGATGATCTTCGTCACCATATTATCTGTATCATGAGTCCGGTAATTCATAAGCCAAAATCCCTCTGGCAGCTCTTTTTCTGCAATCCCAAGAAACTTTTCATAATCCTTCCTCTTCATACAGATGTCAATGTCATCATCCCATGGGATGATCCCTCCATGCCGGATCGTCCCCAGCAATGTTCCCCATTCCGCAAAACAGGTAAGCTGATGTTTCTCACATACCACCCTGACTGCCTCAAGCACCTCTAGATGTGCTGCCCAGGCTCGTTTCATCATACTTGGCACATAAAAACCATCACGTACTTCATCTTCAAAATAAGAATCTGGAAATTCCATGGTGTTCCTCCAATAACAAAAAATTTTATAGCGAAAAATGGCTAGCCGAAAACGCAGCCATCTGAAAAACACTTCATGTTTTTTGCTCTGCATGGGATGGGCTTTCCTGATAAACGAAAAAGGATACCCCGATATAAATACCGGGATATCCTTTCTACTATGCATTGTACAACTTTTCCAAATCTCCATGCACTCAGAGCGATTACCCGAGAAGTGAAAGCACTCCCTGATTTGCCTGATTTGCCTGAGCAAGCATTGAAGTAGCTGCCTGCTGAAGGATGCTCTCCTTGGCGAATCTGGTCATCTCATCAGCCATATCTGTATCACGCAGACGGGATTCAGCGGACTGAAGGTTCTCAGCAGTATTGTCATCTACTTTGATTGTGTACTCCAGACGGTTCTGGTAAGCACCCAATTTAGAACGCTCAGTAGATACAAATTTCAGCATGCTGTCAACAGTAGCAAGCATTGTAGCATCTTTTCCACCTGCTGCACCATTCAATACATTAACTGACTGCCATGTAGCTGCCTTGATGGATACTTCAATACCCTGACCATCATTAGCACCAACCTGCAGCCACTGTTTAGAATAGCTGCCATCCAGCAATGTTTTCTTGTTGAACTCAGTATCTGTCTTAATTCTCTCGAACTCTGTCTTCAACTGATCAATCTCATCCTGAATCTTCTGATAATCGTTCTCTTTTGTGGACTCCAGAACACCGCTGTTACCAGCCTGAACTACCAACTCACGAACTCTCTGAAGAATTGCATGCTGCTGATCCATAGCACCCTCAGCTGTCTGGATAAGAGAGATACCATCCTGAGCATTGTCAGATGCTCTGTTCAGACCACGAACCTGAGCTCTCATCTTCTCAGAAATTGCCAGGCCTGCTGCATCATCTGCTGCACGGTTGATTTTGTAACCACTTGCCAACTTCTCTGTAGATTTTGAAAGATTATTTCCTACAATTCCCAACTGTCTGTTGGCATTCATAGATGTAAGATTATGCTGTACTATCATAATTCATTCCTCCTTGAATTTGTATCGGCTTCCCTGCCGATTTATTTTTTTATTTATAATATCTAAAGCAATGGCACATTCCCCATGCGGGCCCGGCAGTGAAATCTGCCATCTGCTTTAGTTATTATCTTTCTGACATTATATATATCGGAGCATATGGATAAAACTTTACACTAAATTGAAAAAAATTATTTTTTTTATTATTTCATTTCATTCAGGTAATAAGACTGATCCGCTTTATGGGCATTCGCCATGTTTTGATAATAGCTGGATGCTGTCCTGCCATTGATACGCGCTTCCCGGATCTCACCTTTCTTTTTTGAAAGAAACCCTTTTAACCGCTCACTGTTCTGGCGCTCCAGCACCTGTATCTTCATACCAAGATCGGATACCCTGCGGATCCGTCCCTGCATTTCCAGAATATCCTCTTTGTAGTTCTCCCGGTTTGCCTGTATTTCCTTTTCCACCATCCGAAACAGAGTATCAAATCCCTGATCCAGTTGATCCAGCTGTGCGATCTGCATCCCCTTTTCATCTATTGTCTGCTGAAACTGATCCAGATCCGGGTCTTCTGACTTCAATATCGTCTCCTGCTCTTCTGTCTTCTTATACAAAAACTCCAATATATTTTCTTTTTTCTTCAGCGAATCTGCCATCATGCTGACATAGACACTGTTTTCTAGTTTTTTCTCCACATGACCACATCCCATCTGTTCCTATATACCTGTTTTGTTCAAACGCATTACTTCTTTCCATGTATCCCGCATCTCACGGATACGGCCAAGCGCCTCTTCCAGCGGCTCCTTTTCTTTCCTCATATTCGCCTCCAGCAGATTCTTATATATATATTCATATACACGCTCAAAATCCTCCCAGACCGGATATTTCCGGTCAAGGGAGGCACGTAATTCTGTTATGATAGCTTCTGCTTTCTTGATATTAGTATGGGCTTTCTGTACATTCTTTTCTTCAATCGCAGTCAGTGCAATATTACAGAATTTGATCGCTCCATCATAAAGCATAAGCGTAAGTTCTGCCGGGGAGGCTGTCATTATGGCATTTCTCTGGTAGGCATTCATTGCCTTTGGATCCATATACTATTTTCCTCCGTTCTATTAACAAACAACAAATTCATTTATCAGTTGCCAAAGAGACCAGCCAGGGAACTCTGCTGTGACTGCAGCTTGGCAAGCGCAGTCTCCATCGCTGTGAATTTCTTATAATAAGACTCTTCAATCTCAGCCAGTTTATCTTCCCAACTCTTGATATCTTTTTCATATTCCTTGACATCGTTCTTCATCTTGATATCATCATAGAAAGTCAGGGCACTG
The DNA here is from genome assembly GCA_947643415.1 of uncultured Clostridia bacterium. Lineage (GTDB taxonomy): Bacteria > Bacillota > Clostridia > Lachnospirales > Lachnospiraceae > Eubacterium_F. Next base: position 12,401 of record CANRWA010000039.1, read on the forward strand.
CTGTTCTTAGTACCTGCCATCTTATCTGACATTACCTTGCGCAGATTGCCAAAAACATCTGTCAAAGTAGCAATTAAAGCATCCGGGTTATCTTCAATCGCTTTCTTCAGCTTATCATCCTGACTCGAATACACAGAATCATCCGGATCTCCATATATGTGCAGCAGGCCGCCTTCATGGTAATCCGTAGATGTCATAATGCCAAAACTGGACAAGGCATAATTCTTGCCTTCATAGGACACCGTACTCATCATGGCACTCCGCATTCCCTGTATGATTCCATTCAATGTGGAATCACGGCGAAGAAGGGAATCCTTGATCTTATCTTCCCAAAGCTTTACATCCTCCTCTGTCATCGCCTCTTTTTCCTCACTTGTCAAAGGCTCATAACCCTTTGATGATTCGGCACCATATAAGGTATTCATCTCTTTCATGACTTCATTATATTCTTTCAGGAATCCCTTAATGGAGTCATAAATACCATCTACGTCATTCGACACAGAGAATGTGATCGGTTCATCTTCTTTGGTCTTTCCTACCAGTTCAATGCTCAGGCCATTTGCAGATACCGTAGCAGTAGTAGAAGTAAGTTTTGCTCCATTCAAGATAATCTCACTGTCTGAAGCCTCAATGAGTTTCATTCCCGCCGGTTCTGTCCCTTTTGTCACTGTTCCGTCCGCTGCTACCGATATGCTGGTGATTCCCAATGCCCGAAGGGCAGCTCCTCCAGCCGAAGTATCTGTCCGGTTTGTCACAGAAGCATAATCTGTTGCTGCAGTGTCCAGGGCAGCACGGACTGTGGTCTGATCCACTCCCTGCATAGCAGGAGACTCAGCAGCTCCATTTTTATAATATTTCGCCATTGCTTCTGGACTCAGGGCATCCAGATCACTCTGGGCAATGCCGTCAAATACATATCTGTCAATATCTAATTTGGAGGCATCTTCACCAATCTGCTGATTTGCCCATGCCGCTGCCTCTTTGTCTGCCTGCGCTGCGTCTGTTCCGGCATCTACCAATTCCTGATACTTAGCGCCATATAATCCTGCTTTCACATATGTCGTTGCATTCTGCTTAGCAACTTCATTTTTATGTTCATAAGAAACCTTAGCCAGTGAATCCAAGGCAGCATTGTATTTATCTGTCCCTGCACCTGATGTCTGCAGGCTCTTCACAGCCTGGTCCACAATCTTTTTATTGGCGGCATTCATATTATTATAATCAACAGCATCCAGAAGAGCAGCCTTTTTACTGGTTTCATCTACAGTAAAGGCAGCTCCCGTAATAGAAAATGCATTGCTCAGCCCTGTTTCTTTACTGCTGATAAACAAGCGCTTCTGATCTGTATCATAGCTTGCATTCAGTCCTGCCTCCCGAAGTGTCTTTGTAAAATCGTTGATCGTAGTATTTTTATCCACAACAAATTTCTTTGTCTTAGAACCGTTCTTAATGGTAATCTCTTCTCCTTCAAGGCTCGGATCCAATTCTGATAACTTGGCACTTCCTGACTTTGCACCAAGGACAGCGCCTGTCAGATACTGGGAAGTAGCAATATTCTTAACTTCCATTGTATAATTTCCATTTACCGCATTGGTGTTGGCAGAAACCTTCGCCTTGGAATCATCCGACACAGTTGCTTTCTTTGTCTTATATGCAGTAGACAACTGCATCTTTGTCACAAAGTTATTATATAGATTTGTAAGTTTTGTATTGAGATCTGCCCACTTTGTCTGTTTCCACTCTAACTTAGTCTTTGCCTGTACTACTTTTGTCTTTTTTAGGCTCTGCGCAGACATCAGTTCTTTTACAATCGCCTCTGTGTCCATACCAGACATAAGGCCGCTCATACGAATCGGCATATATACCCCTCCTATCTCTTCTCATCTACAAGGATCCCTGCCATCTCCCACATCTTCTGAAGCATCTTGAGGGATTTCTCCGGCGGGATCTCACGAATCACCTCATCGGTATCATCGTTGATCACTTTAATCGATACCCGGTTTGTCTCTTTGTGGTATGAATATTCACAACGGGTATGTTCCATCTTGCGGTTTGCATTTTTCACTGCATCCTCAATAGAAGATTCGCTTGCCGCGCGTTCTTTCTTTTCTGCATCCCGCCCCTTATCCTGTCCTGTCATCCCTGACTCGGCCACCTTCTGGGCAACATGCTCTGCAGCCTTCTGTGAAGCAGCGACCATAGTTTCCGGCTGTTCCTTCTCCACAGAAACTTTTGCTGCCTCCTGCGTACCATTATAGTTCGCAGCAGCTTTAGAAATCGTTTCTAATTCCATACGTAACACCTCCATGTGTCTTTTTATCAAGATATTTTGTTGCTTTACAAAGAATATCGGCATCCTGCCCTGTAAAATTAACCCTTACCGGAAAAATTGGCAAGCTGGGAAAGTACTTCCGGTGTCGCTGTACTCATGGCCTCCGCATTGGAATCCTTGATCTGCGTATAGATCTCCTTGCGGTAGATTGGTACTGTCTTGGGCGCATCAATACCGATCTTTATCTGATCTCCTTTAATCTCCAGCACAGTGATCTCAATATTATCATTTACAATGATAGACTGATTTAACTTTCTTGATAAAGCCAGCATATGATCAACCCTCCTGTTTCTGGCAGAGGATCCCGTACACTTTATACTTCACCTCATAATCCTGATTTTCAACAATAACCTGCGTTCCCTTTCTTGAATCTGCATTGATCACAATGGGGGCTTTCAGGTTCACTGTCATCTCTTTCACATCGGATGGAACTGTCATGGTCAGGAGAACCACAAGATTCTCTTCTGTCAGTTCACCCAGGGAATTTAATAGTTCATCCTCTACCATCGGGTTATAATCCTCTTTCACCAGCCATGGCTTGATCACCGGCAGCGCCAATGTAGGTTCCTCCACGCTCTGAAGCCAGGAAATGTTCGTCCCCTCTTTCTCACAATCATATAAGATCGTATACCGTTTATAATCCGGCAGACCGATGATGCCTCTGTCAAAGGTAAGGATCTTCTCTTCCGGCAAATCCACCTCTCCAAAAAATTTTGTCTTAACCAGCATATTTTTCCTCCTTCTGCCAATTTATGCGGAGCAGAGAACTGCTGAACAGCAGTTCTCTGAAATCTAATCTTTCAACCAGACCTCTTTATATGAAGTTCAGCAGGGACTGTCCCAATATCTTCGAGGTTGCCCCCAGAACAGCCTGATATAAAAGGTCTGCTTCTGTAAAGTTAATATATGCTTCACCCAGATCCGCATTCTCATTATCTGATTTTGCTTCTTCTGTATCAATCTCCTGCATTTCCAGTTTATTTTTTGACAATGTCTTACGGTTATCCCGTGCGCCATGGTCCGCCAAGGCTACATTAAGTTTTTCCTGCGCCTCCTGGCATGTGGTAATACCGGCTGACAGGGCATTTGTAAGTACCGTGGTCTGCAGCTGGATCTGGGTAGAAAGTTTCTCTTTCAATTCATTCAGGCTGGCAAGGGTCGCTGTATCACCCTCGTCGCATTCTGCGATCCTTTTCTCTGCCGAAGCAAGATTCCGCTCCATGATATCCATCTGATTACAGAGATTCGTTATATCTTCGACACAGCGTCCTATGGATGTATCAATCGCATTGCATGCCTCAGTATTTACCGCCAGGACCTGACTGAAATTGATCTGATAGTTCAGTTTCTGGCTTCCGGCATTGGTGTACAAGGTAGTCTCCTTTGTCGCATTGTCTACTACAGAACATCTAAAATAATGTTCCGGACGGATATCATTCGCCTCAAACTGTGTCTTGTCATATTCTGCTGTCAGGTCAGAGCCTGAACGCACATCTTCGTACACATCATCTCCAAATATCAGTTCTCCTGTCTCAGGAATATAGAAAATCTCATCCGCCCCCGGATGAAGATGCTCGTTAAATTTCGTATCATCCTCAATCTTCTTCATCGTGACCTTCGATGTAATGTCCTGTTCATTACCATTTTCATCTTTATAAGTGAGTTTCTTTATATTCGACGCATCACAGTTATCATAAGAGACCAATATCCTGTGTGTCGAAGCAAACTCGGGTGCCTGCTGGGCATACTGGTCTGCTGTTGTACCTGCAGCATATTCCGGACCGCCATATACATATTTATATTGTCTTATATCATCAACATCCATTTTCTCTGTAATGGTGTAGGTTTCATTATTCTGCGCTTCATCAAAAAGCAACGGTATATCAGTACGGTATCCTGTAAACAGATAACGCCCGGCATAATCACTGTTGGCATCCTGTTCATAGATATAATAAGCATACTGTTTGATATTCGTCACGATATCTGCACGGTCTTTCGCATTGACAGTGCCAGTAGCTGCCTCGGTAAAATAATCCCGCATCTGTGTCAGCACTTTATCCACATCTATCAGGATAGATTCGGTAGAATCCATCCATGCAGTAGCATCTTCGATGTTCTTCTGATACTGATTGATCTCTACAAGGGTAGTACGGTATTTCAAAGCCCTTGATGCTATGGTCGGATCATCAGAGGGGCGCTGGATCTTCTTCTGGGTATTGTACTGCATCAGGTATTTATTATAGGCTTTTTTATTCTTCTGCATATTCAGCATAGAATTATTGCGCATCATTGAATTGGTCACTCTCATACCAAAGTCCTCCTTATTTGATTCTCGATGATTTATACTGCTGTTCCGTTGATGAGTTTATCCAGCACTTCATTTAAAACAGATAAAACTTTGTACTGACAAGTCAGCATGTGGTTAAATATTATCATATTAGAACCTTCCTCATCCTCATCTACGCCAGATACGGATTTGCGGTTCGTATCAATGGCATAGAGCAGGTTGCTCTGGCTCTCTGCCAGACTGATCGCCTTCCTGGCATTGACTCCAAGAGAAGCCGTCAGAGTCCGTATAAAATCATCTGGTGCACCATGGGTAAACATAGACGCTTTGTCTTTGAGCTTCGTCAGACGTTCAATATTATTTCCCTGGTCATTTCCTGTATCGCTTCCATCCGCATAGGGAAGTTTTCCGGCTATCTTTCCCGGCTCCTTAATCATCTCATCTGCCACACACAGATTCAATGCTGTCATATAGTAATAAGAACCGACTGTTTTCCCATCCGCATCCTGTCTCGGTACCGAGGAGGAGAAAGAGGGATCGTACCCGCCATCCGGCCGCTCTTCCATGGAGCCATAATTCTCTCCTGTAGCTGGTATATTAGCACTGAAGAAATCAATTCCTTTCTCATCATTCAAATCCAGCCCTTCATTCTGAACTGTATTGAATTCCTGGGAAAATGTGCGGACAAATTCGTTCAACTGAGCCATATAATAGGGAATCCCCTTGGCATCCACATGTTCTGCAGTGGCAACGGTATAGCCATTATCCATGGCATTTTTCAGTGCCATCGAATCTGCCACTTTTGCCTTTGTATTCAAGGTAAATTCATAAGTAAACTTACCATCTGCCCCTACCTTTACTTCGAAACTGTCATAGGCAAAAACACGCCCGCTGACAACGATCTCTCCATCTGCTGACGGAATATTCAGCGTCCGTACATCATTGCAGTTTGTATCTTCCAGGGTGAGTTTCAGATTGCCGCCTTCATCATCCGGAAGATTTTCAAGTTTCGTGATCTTACCTTCCAAGGCAGTGGCATTATTGCCATCCCTCATCTCCAACAGTGCCTGCAGCTCACCGCCCAGCAGGGAATTGTGCAGTGGAAAATCTGCCCCGTCTCCCCACTTAATATTATAGCATCCCTGTATATCATTGATATTGCTATAGGTGTCTTTCTGGACTACCTCCAGCCTATTTGAACGGTAAGTATCTACCAGCATACCACCATTTATATAGACACAATACTGAGGAGCCCCTACACCATCCGGCGCCTCTTCTTCCACCACTTCCACATTGCAGATCTTGGACAGTTCATCAATCAGCAGGCTCCTCTGATCCCGAAGGTCGTTCGCCGTCCCGCCATACACTTCAATGGTGTCAATCTGCTTATTCAGAGATGTGATCCTCTCTGCATACGCATTAATCTGTTCCACACATGTCTTGACAGCAATATTGGCTTCCTTCTGTAGCTGCTGCAGCTGCGTCGCCATACCATTTACAAATTCTGTATATGTCTGTGCCACAGTAACCACCTGCCTGCGGACAGTACTGTCATTCGGCTTACCCCTAAGATTACTCATCGCTGCATAGAAATCATCAAAAGCATCCAGAATACGCGATTTATTGTCTGCTGTCACATCACCGCAGATCGCATCCTGCAGGGAATTCAGATAATAGGACTGTGTCTCATATTTCACAAGCTTCGCCTGTGTCACCTGATATTTTGTATCGAAGTACTCATCGCGGGAACGGGTGATGCTCACTGATTCAACACCATATCCCTGAACAGCAAAGGAAGTTCTTCTTCCCACCACGGACGTGATGTTGACAACCTGTTTAGAATAACCCGGCGTCTCGATATTCGCCACATTGTGTGCCACTGTCTGCAGTTTGTTGTTATAAGCCATCATACCGGACTTTGCAATCTCTAAGCTTCCAAAAGTTGATGCCATATCATCTGCCTCCTAACCTAAACGTTCTATCAAATATTCTAACATTTCCGCCACTGTTGTTATATACCTTGAGGATGCATCATAGCATCTCTGAAATTTAATCAGGTCAGACAATTCTTCCTCTGTTGACACGCTCATAACATTATGCCTTTCCCCATCCACGCTGGTCACTGTGGCCTCCTGGTTCTCAATGATCCCCCCCCATACATCTCCCTGGACACCCAGTTCGATTACGATCTGGTCATAGAAGTCAAATGCGTCATAATCTGCAAGGGAATTCGGGTCAAGGGTCCCGATCTTCTCCGTCTGGATATCAGCGATGGCCCGGATATTGTCATTCGCATACCCCTTACCTGCGCCTGTGTTTGGATTAAACATAACCGGCAGCTTGGAAGAATCTTTGAGCAGATCCGGATTGATCACCAACTGGCTGGATGTATACAGAGAATAGATATCGGATTCCACTTCTTCATTATACATCTTCTTTGTGATCGGGTTTCCATCCGCATCTGTCCCTACCTGAATCTCTGTATAACGATCCACTCCCCTGCGGGAGAAAAGTTCCGTTCCCATTGTATTATCTGCGTCATCCCCCAGCATTGCCTTATCTTCATCCAATACCTGTACCGTCGTGCCTGCCGCTAATACGGTACCATCCGGCAGTGTGACATCCGCGGGAAGTGTATAATCTGTATTCGGGCAGAGCATATTGTTTACCCTTGTTACAACCTCATGCATCAGGATATCCATCTGGCTCTGGGTTGTCATGATAACAGAAGCGCCTGTGAAACTATTGTATTTCTCAAGCTCTGTCTCAAATGTACTCATCGCTTTCTCATAATCCTGCTGTGTGGCAAAGTCTTCCCGTTCCGGTTTGACCGGGGTATCTGTATAGTTCGCAGCATAACAGCCCCGTGCCACCAGGATCCCCCGTAAAGATCCAACATCTGTCTTAAATTTGTTGGAATATTTCAATGTGCTTTCCTGAAAATAATCCCCGCCACTTTCCCATACAGGCTTCAACAGCCGGGAGGTCTGATGCTGTTTGGATTCTGTGGTATCATATTCCACTGCAAGGAAATTCTGTCTGTGTGAATCCAGAAGAAAAGCGCCTTCTGAATAAATAGTGATCACACCGTCTTTTTCTTCATTTGTTTCAAAATTAATATAATGGCTCAATTCATCCAGGCACTGATTCCGCTTGTCACGGTAGTCATTGGCAGTTTCCCCGCCCGCCTCATAACGGCGGATCACTTTATTCAGTTCATCTACCTGGGATACCAGATCATTGATGGCATCAACCTGCCTCATTACCTCAGAATTGAGACTTGTCTGGTATGTATTAAGCTGCCCCCGCAGCACCTGGGCACGCTGTATGAAAAGCTCTGCTGCCGCTATCATCTCATCTTTTTTGACAATATCACCCGGATCCTTTGAGAGTTCTTCAAATGCCTCCCACAGGCCAGTCAGCCCCACCTTGAACTGCTCACCCTCCAGCTCGCCAAGCATGTCTTCCACTTCCAGCGAAGCTTTCTGGTTCTCTTCGTAAAAGCCCTGACGTCCAAATTCCAGCCTGTAACGGGCATCCAAAAATGTATTCCGGATCTGGCGCGTGTCAACAATGACAGTCCCCATGCCTACCTGCAGCATGTTATTATGTGCACCAAGGGTGTTCTGGTAAAAAGAATCAGTCACAACAGTCTGCTGCCTGGTATATCCGGGCGTATGTGCATTCGCAATGTTGTGTGATGTTGTATTCAGCGAAGCCTGTGCCGACCGAAGCCCCGACACTCCGGCATTAAAACTCGCCAGTAAGTTTGACATATAGATAACCCCTTCCTTTCCTGTAAAAAAGCGTTGACTGAAAAACGCAACGCTCCAAGAATTGCAAAGCGAATAAATTCGCTATGGCGATTCTTGCTCCGCACATAGCGGAATTTCCTATAAGATAAATACAGAGATACACGGATGTCTATCTCGTTACTGCTTTGCATCAAATATTCCATGCTGTGGCGCCATTCCCTCTACCTCTGCGGCACTGCTGGAATAGTTGCTGCTTCCCGAAGACATCCGTGTACTTCTTATCACATTCATATTAAATTCTACCATTTCCATTGCTTCTTTTAACAAAAGCTTATTTTGTTCATTCAGTTCCTGCAGCCGCGCGACTGTCTTCTTCAGACGGTCATGTATGACCTGCAGTTTCTTCTGATCTTCCGGCTGATTCTTCAACGCTTCAGCGATCTGCTCTAATGTAATCGTCTTTGGATCTTTGCCAAGAACGGTAGCAATATCCACTGCGATCCGTTCTCTTTTTTGTTCCATAGCTGATGTCTGATCCACCAGGTCATGTTCCCGGACTGTAATATCTTGAAGTGATTCCAGATCATTAGCAATGATCGCTCTTGTCTTATCCTCTTCTATGGGAATCAACTGTCTGTACAAAATCTCTTCTGCATCCAGAGTCGTAATCAGCTCTTCCATCAAACTAGCCAAACGTTCTTCCTCCTGTCAGTCAGAATCATCCATTGAATCTCCTTCATCAGGCAAGCAGTTGGTCAGCCAGTCTGTCAGCAACATCCTCAATTGAGACATTGTACGTTCCTGCGGCCATCTGTTCCTGAATCTCCTTTATACGTTCAGCGCGTACCGGTTCTCCCTGCTCTGCTGCCTGTTTGGCAATCTGGTAAGCGCTGCCGAAATCAGAAATTTCCAGAGAATCTCTGCTATCTTTCCTCTCGGACTTCATGTCTCTTTTGGTCTTGTTGGTTTTATAGAGTTGACTTACTTGTGTATAAGCATCAATCCTCATAATCTTACCTCCATTCCTCCAACGAAATATATTGGAAACAGAGTGGTCATGCTCCGCATCATCCTCTGTCTTACTATATTTATCGGACAATTAGCAGGATATCTTAGCCTTTTTTCATTTTTCTTTTTGCCTTGTATCATCATGCGGGCCCAATGCCAGGTTCAAATGGATGCCGCCATGCTACATATCCAATGCTGCATTCTGTCCCTTTGCCGCCCTTTTGCGGTTGCGGACGCGTCTGGCATTCAGTATCTTCCCCTCATATACAAATGTCTCCGCCGATTGTTCTACCACTGTGGCATATGCGAGAAAATCATCTTTATCCAAGGTAATCGCCTTTACTCCCCGGCTGGTCTTCTTAAATTCACTGACCTCACTGACAGGAAAACCGAGGGACAATCCCTTATCTGTCAGGAGAATCACCTTCTGTGTATCCGCAAGGATCTCTGCTGCTGACAGCATAGATACCCCTGCCAGTTCATCTCCGGCATCCAGTTTTGTCGATGCGATCTGAAGGCGTGCTGTCTCAAACTGCACACCAGATACAAGTTTAATATACCCACTCTTTGTGGTAAACATAAGCATAGATTCAAAAAGAGTTTCAAAACTTATATATAAAAGCGCCTCATCCTGATTATCCATCTTGCAGAGAGAGTGTATCAGCGTTCCCTTATCTTTCATTTTACAGCGGGGTATCTTATCTGCCTTTACCTGATACATCATTCCCGCTTTTGTAAAAATACAGAGCCGGTCTGTGTTTTTCATCTTCACGATCTGGGAGAATTCCTGCCTTGCTTCCTCCGCCGCCCTGCCAAATGCCGCCGCATCCACCGCTTTTGTATAACCAAACCGGTCAATGCAGATATACAGATCCTCCTCCACCACTTTTTCCACATACGCTTTGGCGGTTGTGTCCGTAAGCATAGTCTTACGGGCTGTGGCAAATTTTTTCTTGTATTCCCGAAGCCGTTTTTTTATTACCTTATACAATTCCCTCACATCGGAAAGGATTTTCTCATATTCCGCTATATTGGCAAGAAGGGTATCATTTTCCTCATGGAGTTTGAGGATCTCCAGGCCAATCAGCTTACTAAGCTGCATAGCCAGTATGGCATCTGCCTGCGGTTCTGTGAAGAAAAGTGTCTTTGCCTGTTTTTCAGAGGCAGCGCTTTTAAACTGAATGCCCTCTGTCACCCCCTGGATCAGACATGTCTTCGCCTGTTTCACAGAAGAAGAACCCCGCAGGATCTCTATGATAAGATCGATGACATCTGTGGCCTTCATAAGCCCTTCCACGATCTCCAGGCGTTTCTTCGCCCTCTCATGCAGGTAGCGGTATTCTCTTGTGTACAGTTCTTCCTGAAAAAGGACAAACTCTTCGATCATGGACTTGAGATTAAATACTTTTGGTTCTCCATTGCCGCTGCCTGTCGGCTTGATGGCAAGGAGATTGACACCATAAGTATCCTCCATCTGCGTCTTTTTATAGAGACCGTTCAGCAGGTTTTCGATATCCCTGTCTTTCTTTACTTCTATGACGATACGGATTCCCTCTTTTGATGATTCATCCCTGACATCATAGATCTCATCAAATACCTTCTCTCTCGCCAGCGATGAAAGATTTTCCACTAATTTCGCCTTATTTCCGGATATAGTATAGGGGATCTCAGTAATGATGATGTTTTTTCTCCCATTATCCCCTTTCTCGATCTCAGTTCTGGCACGAAGCCGTATCCTTCCTTCCCCCGTCTCATAGATGTCCCGCATATCAGCCTCATTGATAATGGTGCCTCCCGTTGGGAAATCCGGTGCTGGCACATAGTCCATCAGTTTGTCAATGGAGATCCCCGGCCGGTCCATATAAGCAATGACTGCATCAATGACCTCTCCCGCATTGTGAGGCGGGATATTGGTTGCCATGCCAACTGCGATACCTGTCGTTCCATTGATGAGAAGATTGGGGATCATCGCAGGAAGTACCACAGGTTCTTTCTCACTGTCATCAAAATTAGGGATAAAGTCAACAAGGCCCTTATCCAGATTATCCAGCATAGTCATAGCTGCCGGAGAAAGCCTTGCCTCAGTATAACGCATTGCCGCAGCGCCATCCCCATCAATGGAGCCGAAATTTCCATGGCCATCTACCAAAGGGACATTCAGGGAATAGTCTTCTGTCATATGTACCAGTGCATCATAGATGGAACTGTCCCCATGAGGATGGTATTTACCCATCGTATCACCCACGATACGGGCGCTCTTCCTGTGAGGTTTATCCGGCGATAAGGAAAGTTCCTTCATGGCATACAGTATTCTTCTCTGCACCGGCTTCATGCCATCTCTCACGTCTGGCACAGCACGGGCGATAATGACGCTCATGGCATAATCACGGTATGAAGTCTTCATTTCTTCCGAAAAATCTAACTGAATAATGTTCTCTGCGTTTGCGCTCATGTCTTCCTCCCTGTCTGCTTATATATCAAGATTTGCATATCTTGCTTCCTGCATGATAAACTGGCGTCGGGGCGGTACATTGCTGCCCATGAGCACATCTGTGATCTCATCTGCCTCCACGGTGTCGCTGATGGACACCTGCGCAAGAATCCGGCTGTCCGGGTCCAGCGTTGTCTCCCACAACTGTGTATCATCCATCTCGCCCAGGCCTTTATATCTCTGCAGTTCCAGTATTTTCTGCCCTGTCTTCCTGAACTTCTCCAGTTCAAAATCATTGAACAGATATTCTGATACTTTCTGCTTTTTCTTCTTTGCCTTCGCATCTTCATAAGACACCCTGTACAGAGGCGGCAGTCCACGGTATACTTTGCCCTGATAGATCAGTTCTGGCATAAAACGGTAGAAAAATGTCAACAGAAGGGTACTGATATGTGCCCCGTCCACATCGGCATCTGTCAATATGATGATCTTGTCATAGCGAAGCTTATTGATATCAAAATTATCTCCGATACCACAGCCAAAGGCGGCGATCATAGTCTTGATCTCATTGTTTACCAAAATCTTTTCCAGTGGCGCTTTCTCTACATTCAGTATCTTTCCCCGAAGAGGCAGCACTGCCTGTGTCCTGCGGTTGCGTGCTGTCTTTACCGTGCCGCCTGCAGAATCCCCCTCCACGATATAAATCTCACATTCCTCTGGTTTTCTTGAAGAACACGCAGCGAGCTTGCTCTTGGTATCCACATCAAGAAGCTGTTTCATAACAGATTTGCGCGCTTTGTCACTTGCCGTCCGCGCCTTAAAGGACTTGTGTACATTTTCCAGGATGCGGCGCAGTACTTCTACATTTTTATCCAGGTATCTCTGTACCTCAGCACTGAACACCTCATCCACGGCAGCCTTGGCATCGGTGTTCCCCAGCTTATTTTTGGTCTGGCTCTCAAACTGCGGGTCAGGATGCTTGATGGACACGATCGCCACGATCCCATTCCGGATATCTTTGCCATCAAAATTATCTTCATTATTTTTCAGAAAGTTCAGTTCTCTGGCATACTGGTTCATCACCCGTGTGAGAGCTGTCTTGAATCCGGTAACCAGCGTACCGCCGTCCGCCACATTAATACGGTTGCAGTACGAATTAATCTGCTCACTGTAATTCTGCGTGTACTGAAATGCGACTTCCACCTCGATATCACCGCTCTTTCCCTCTATATAGATGACATCATCATGGAGAACTGCTGCATCCCGGTTTATATATCTTACATAACTCTGTATCCCAAACTCTTCCAGATAAGTGGATTCTTCTCCTGTATGCTCGTCCCGGAAAACGATCTTGAGGTTCTTGTTCAGATAAGCAATCTCCCGCAGCTTCTTACGGATAGTCTCTGGTTTGAACTCAACCGTCTCAAAGATGGTATCATCCGGATAAAAAGTAACCTTCGTCCCGGTATTCGCCTTTGCACATTTTCCCGTAACCGGCAGCATCCCCTTCTCCAGGTTTGTCACAGGCCTTCCGCCATTTACATACTCATCCTGATAGATCTTCCCATCCCGGCGGATCTCAACGATCATATGCTTTGACAGGGCATTGACGACAGAAGCCCCCACGCCATGGAGACCACCTGACACCTTATATACATCACTGCTGAACTTTCCTCCTGCATGGAGGATCGTGTAAACTACACGTGCTGTAGGAATCTTCTTTGCCGGATGGAGATCCACAGGCACACCCCGCCCATTATCCTCAACCACAACTCCGCCATCCTTCTTTAATGTCAGGTGAAGTTCATCACAAAACCCTGCCAGATGTTCATCTATTCCATTATCCAGTATCTCCCATATCATGTGGTGAAGTCCTCTTGTTCCTGTACTTCCGATATACATGCCCGGTCGTTTCCGAACTGCTTCCAGCCCTTCCAGTATAACGATATCACTTCCACTATAACTCTCACTCATCTGTTCCAAATCCCCTCCTGGTTCCTCACATCTGCTGCCTTTTCCGGCAGCCATGGGATATAGTATATCACAAACAAATGTTCTTTTCAAGGATTTATTATTTCCGTTTAGAAAATGCCTGCCAGAAAATGATACAACCCCTGTCCACTGACATTCATATCATGTCCGCCTGTTTTCTTATACCAGATATGTTCCACGCCATTCTTTTGTAAAACATTATGATAAGATTCCGGATAAGGGCCAACCAGTGTATCCGATTTTCCTGCCACGATCATAATAAATGTCTGGTCCCTGTACTCACTTTCCAGGTCAAAGCCCTCTTCCGTGAACAATCCTTCCTCTGTGACGCCCATCTGTGTATACGGAAATATTCCTGGCGCCGGACAGAATGCACCAATACAGCCAAAAGTTTCCTGCAATGTCATTCCCAGATGAAGCGCCACCCTTCCTCCCATGGAAAACCCGGCGATGGCCGTATTCTCCCTGCCAGCAGCCACTGCAAAATTTTCCTCTATAAACGGCTGAAGATCGTCTGCAAATTCTTCCAGAAAATTATTAAATGCTTTGTAATTTGCAAGAGAAAAGGCATCTTCCGGGTCCGCTTCATCCCTTTCTCTCACCCTGCAGTTTGGAAGAACAAGTATCATCTCCCGTACACAGCCATCCGCCATCATATTTCCTGCGATAACCGGAGCACCCCCTTCTTTCAGCCATTGTGTCTGATCCTGTCCTAAACCATGGCACAGATATACAACAGGATATTTTTTATCCTCTGAATATTCCGGCGGCAGTACGACGATTGCCTTGCGGCGCTTTCCCACCGTCTTTGAATCATATTCTATCTCTCTCGCCTCTCCATACCTGACGTCTGGTCTTCTGGTTCTATAGTCCTCTGGAACAGGATACGCCACATCACCATCAAACCTGTCCGCCCCTGAATGTCCCTTTGCCTGTCCACTCATTTTCTCACTCCTTTCTCTTCTCCAGCAGCTCACAGAGCTGCCCATATGTCTCCAATTGATTGACCGACCGCCGGAGTTCTGCTGAATGAGGGTATCCGGCTGTGTACCAGGCAATATGTGTCCTCATTTCCATCATCCCCCGCTTCTCGCCCTTCCACTCTGACTGCATCGCAGCATGGCGCAGTATCATCTCACAGACTGTGTCAAAATCTGGTTTGGGTTCTGTCTCCCCTGTCTCATACCATGTTTTAAACTGATGGAAGATCCATGGGTTGCCTCTTGCCCCTCTGCCAATCATTAGTCCGTCGCAGCCAGTCTCCCGCATCATCCGCTCACCATCCTGTGGTGTCAGAATATCGCCATTGCCGATCACCGGTATCTTCACCGCATCTTTCACTGCCGCGATGATATCCCAGTCTGCCTGCCCGCTATAGTATTCTTCCCTTGTCCTGCCATGAACTGCTACCGCTGCTGCCCCGGCTGCCTCAGCCGCCTTCGCCATCTCCACCGCCTGTACTTCCCCGCGATGGAAACCCTTGCGGAATTTCACCGTCACTGGTTTATGGACCGCCTTCACTGTCTTCTCAATGATCTTAGCTGCCAGCGGGATATCTTTTAGCAGGGCAGAACCTTCCCCATTATTCACGACCTTAGGCACCGGGCATCCCATATTAATATCCAGGATGTCAAAGTTCCTGTCCTCAATCCGCTTCGCCATCTCACTGATGATATCCGGATCAGAGCCAAATAGCTGCAGGGATACCGGTCTCTCCCTGTCATCTATATGGAGCAGTTCTTCTGTATTTTTATTATGATATAAAATTCCTTTTGCACTAACCATCTCAGTACAGATCAGGTCTGCCCCCTGCTCTTTGCAGAGCAGACGAAATGGCAGGTCCGTAACGCCTGCCATTGGTGCCAGAATAATATTTCCTTCCAGTTCTACATTCCCAATCTTTATTCCTCTATTCATTTGCCTTTGTTCGCTCATAGATCAGGCGCATTCCTTTCAATGTCAGTTCCGGATCATACACATCTATCTTACTTGTACCCTCTGAAATGATCCGCCCAAGGCCTCCGGTGGCAACCACCTTCACTCCTTGATATCCGGACTCTTCTTTAAATCTGTCAATTATATATTCGGTCTGCCCTATTGTACCATACACAAGCCCCGCCTGCATACTGGTTATGGTAGTCTTTGCAAGGATAGACTTTGGCTTCACGATCTCGATCTCAGGAAGCTTTGCCGCATTGCTCCACAGTGCCTTAGCACTGATACGGATTCCTGGTGCTGTCACTCCTGCCACAAGGGATCCGTCCACTGTCACAATATCATATGTGGTTGCTGTGCCATAGTCTATGACAATAACAGGACCACCATAGAGGAAATACGCCCCCACTGCATCCACTACCCTGTCTGCCCCAATCTCCATGGGATTGGTTGTAGCGATACGGATACCAGATCTCGTCCCCTGTCCCACTACCATAGGATCACAATTCAGATATTTCTTGATACCACTGGTAAGTGAATACATAATCTTGGGAACAACAGAACAGATGATGACATCCTCGACTTCCTTTTCTGCCCCCTGCTGATGAGAAAGCTGTTCCATGATCTGCACACCGAACTCATCCGAAGTCCTTGGCAGGCTGGTGGTAAGTCTGAATTTATGGCAGATCTGTTTCCCATCAAACAGGCCAAATGTAAGATTTGTATTTCCAATATCAATCGCCAGTAACATACTTACCTCCATCTCTGAGAAAGAACATTCGGTAATATTCTTCCAGATCTTCCATCAGTTCCGCATAGCGGTTCTGGTACTGCTTTATTTTCAGATGGCTGCCAATCTCATCAAAAGCAAAGTCATTTTCCTTTGCTGCCGTTGACATATACAGGCTTCCATCTTCATCAAATTCCATAGTAAATACTCCACCCACATCTTCCGTCATAGTAACCGCCAGAATCTGCAGCTCCTCCTGAACCTGCTCTGGCAGGGAATGAAAACGCGGATTAAAAAAATATTTCCTCTCATATGCGCTGCAGGCACACAAGACCTGATCTTCCTTCATCGTTACCTCCATAGTAAAGAACGATTCACAGTTCCTTACCGCTCTGCCATGGGAACATACGGTTTATGCCTTCCCACTGCTTTGTATGCCGGACGTATGATCTTTCCGGCATTTACAAGTTCCTCAATGCGGTGTGCACTCCAGCCCGCAATCCTGCCAATGGCGAAAAGCGGGGTGTACATCTCCAGCGGAATCTCCAGCATACTGTAGACAAGCCCGCTGTAAAAATCAATATTGGCACTGACACCCTTATATATGTGGCGTTCATTGGCGATCACCTTTGGCGCCAGGCGTTCCACAAGATTATACAGGGCAAATTCTTTCTGCATTCCCTTTTCCTCTGCCAGTTTCTTTACAAACTTACAGAATGTCCTCGCACGGGGATCGGAGATAGAATATACCGCATGGCCCATACCATAGATCAGACCAGATTTATCAAAGACCTGACGGTTAAGAAGTGCCGTGAGATAACTCTCTACCTCTTCTTCGTCCTCCCAGTCCTTAACACGCTTCTTCATATCTTCAAACATCATGGACACCTTCCTGTTGGCACCGCCATGCCTTGGTCCTTTCAGGGAACCAAGGGCAGCCGATATCGCCGAATACGTATCTGTCCCAGAAGAAGTGACAACATGGTCTGTAAAAGTAGAATTGTTTCCGCCACCATGTTCTGCATGAAGTACCAGGGCAATATCCAGGATCTTTGCCTCCAGTGGCGTAAACTTACTGTCCGGACGCAGCATATGTAGAATGTTTTCCGCAGTAGAATATTCTCTCTTCGGCGGATGCAGGAAAAAACTGGATTCGCCATAAAAATAGCATGCTGCATGATAGCCATACACAGTAAAAAGCGGAAACAGCGCCACTAACTGCAGGCACTGGCGGAGCACATTTGCTATGGAAGTATCGTCTGCCCTGTCATCATAAGAATATAATGTCAATACACTCCGTCCCAGCGCATTCATCAGATCCGGACTCGGCGCCTTCATAATGATATCCCTGACAAAACTAGTAGGGAGGCTGTGGCGGAATTCCGCCAGCATATCATTTAATTCTTCAAGTTCTGTGTTGTTTGGCAGCTTTCCAAACAACAGCAAATATACAACTTCTTCAAAGCCAAACCGTTTCTCTGCCAGAAAGCCATCCACGATCTCTTCTATGTCAATTCCCTGATAATATAATTTTCCTTCACATGGGATCATCTCCCGGTCCACTACAGTATAGGACCGAATCTCCGATATCTCAGTAAGCCCTGTGAGGACTCCCTGCCCATTCAGATCCCTGAGGCCTCTCTTTACTTCATATTTAGCAAATAATGTAGAGTCAATCGTACTGCTTTCTTCGCATACCGATGCCATCTTCCGTATCCAGTCATTCCCATATCCGGCATTTAGATTATTGCTCATATTGGCTCCTTTCTACTCTTTATCACAACGTTACATACATCACTGCCTTTATCGTATGCATACGGTTCTCCGCCTCCCGAAACACCACATCTGCATATTTTTCAAAAATTTCATCTGTCACTTCCATCTCCGTGATGCCATATTTATCATAAATGTCCCTGCCAATCACTGTCCCCAGGTCATGGAATGCCGGCAGGCAGTGCATCAGGACTGCTGTATCTTTGGCATTGGCCATAGCTGCCGCATTGATCTGGTATGGGGATAATGCCCTGATGCGCTCTTCCCATACCTGTTCTGGTTCTCCCATGGATACCCACACGTCAGTATAAAGCACATCTGCACCTGCCGTTCCTTCCTTCACATCCTCTGTCAAGGTAATGCTGCCGCCACTTGCCGCCGCATACTCTTCACACTGCTTCACCAACTCTTCTGCCGGAAAATATTCTTTCGGCGCACATGCTGTAAAATGCAGTCCCATCTTGGCACAGGCGATCATCAGGGAGTTGCCCATATTATAACGGGCATCTCCCATATAAGTCAGATGAATTCCAGATAAACAGCCAAACTGTTCCTCAATGGTCAAAAGGTCTGCCAGCATCTGCGTTGGATGATATTCGTTGGTCAGCCCATTCCACACTGGCACACCGGCATACTCTGCCAGCTCCTCCACGATCTCCTGTCCATAACCACGGTACTCAATACCATCAAACATTCTGCCCAAAACCCTTGCCGTATCTGCTATGCTTTCTTTCTTGCCGATCTGGGAGCCCTTTGGATCCAGATAAGTCACACCTATTCCCAAGTCATGTGCTGCCACTTCAAAGGAACAGCGGGTCCTGGTACTGGTTTTCTCAAAGATCAATGCAATATTTTTACCTTCAAAAGGCTTTTCTATGATTCCATTTTTCTTTTTTTCTTTCAGCTCTTTTGCTGTATCCAGCATATAACGGATCTCTTCTGGCGTGAAATCCTTCAAAGTCAAAAAATGTCTTCCCTGTAAATTCATCCTGTATCACTCTTTCCATTTTCTATGCTTCTTTTGATGTCTCTACCACTGCCTTGGCAAGCCCGGCGATCCCCTGTATCTCAGATGGTATGATGATCTTCGTCGCCTTGCCGTCTGCGGCATGTTCAAATGCCTCCAGGCTCTTCAGTGTCAGAACTGCCTGCTGTGGTGCCGCTTCATTCAGATAGCGGATACCCTCTGCTGTCGCTTTCTGCACCGCTTCGATGGCCTGTGCCCGTCCTTCTGCTTCCCGAATCGTAGCTTCTTTCTTTGCCTCGGCGCGCAGGATCGCTGCTTCTTTCTCTGCCTGTGCCTCCAGGATCGCAGATTCCTTCTTACCCTCTGCCACCAGCACAGTAGATTTCTTCTCACCTTCTGCACGCAGGATGGATTCACGTCTCTCGCGCTCTGCTTTCATCTGCTTCTCCATGGAATCCTGGATCTCCCTCGGCGGGATGATATTCTTCAGCTCTACACGGTTTACCTTGATCCCCCATGGATCTGTGGCAATATCCAGACTGGAACGCATCTGTGTATTGATGGTCTCGCGTGATGTCAGTGTCTGGTCAAGCTCCAGATCACCAATGATATTACGCAGCGTGGTAGCCGTCAGGTTCTCGATCGCCATAATGGGATTCTCCACACCATAGGTAAATAATTTCGGATCTGTGATCTGGAAAAATACAACGGTATCAATCTGCATTGTTACATTATCTTCTGTAATAACCGGCTGTGGCGGAAAATCCATCACCTGTTCTTTCAACAGAACCTTCCTTGCTACTTTGTCAATAATGGGCAATTTGAAATGGATCCCCACAGACCATGTAGCCTGATAGCCCCCCAGGCGTTCCACGATATAAGCCTGTGCCTGTGGCACAATCTTAATACAGGAGGCAATAAGACATAATAAGATGATGATCAGTACAATAACAATGATCGGTGTCATAAGTGACCCAATATTTACATTTTCTGGCATAATTCCTTCCTTTCTGTAAACACTCTCTGTTTACATATCCTGTTCTCTCAGTTTCCTGCCTTTACTCACTTTTATCTGCTCTTTTTACCACGAGTTTCACACCGGATACTTCTTCGATCTGAACAAGTTCTCCCTCCGGTATCAGGCTGTTGTCAATACTCCTTGCCATCCAGTCAACACCACGAAATATTACCTTGCCTTGTTCTTTCAGATTATCAATGGTCTCCTGAACCACCGCCTGCTCACCGACAACCGCATCAATATTGGTCTTCATGCGCTCCTTATTCACCACACGCATGGCAAATGGCCTCACCAGGAACATAATAAGCAGGGATACTACTACAAACAATACGATCTGTATCACCAATGGGGCACCAAAAGCGGCAGCAATGGCCGATGCCAGGGCACCAATGCTAAACCAGATTGTTGTCAGTCCCATCGTAAAGATCTCTATGATCAGCATAACAGCAACGATAACCAGCCAGATTGCCATATTCAGCTCCATATTCCCTCATCCTTTCTATTTCATTTTATTCGCAGGCTGCTAACCAGATAACTTATCTTTTTATAATACAGGAAATAACACATTATTGCAACACGTTTTTCCTACTTCTCAGGGTAATCGCTTAAAAATTTGTTTCAAAGCGGCGGATTCCATACTGGCTTCTGTCCTTATATCACAGCCCGAAAAATGATTGTTT
>CANRWA010000040.1 GCA_947643415.1 uncultured Clostridia bacterium
ATTTATTTTTGGCATCCTCTTTCCATGGACAGATGCTCCGCATCTGCCCGCAGTAGAAACAGCCCTGATACTGGTGGTGCATTAGTACCGCTGCGTGGCGGCTCCCAGTGCAAACGTGCTGCAGGAAGACAGGAAAAACGCAGGCAGACATCTCAGACAATGCTCCAGGCAGCGTATTTGCATCGGAAGGAAACAAAATTTTTCGGGATGTGATATAGGACAGCAGACGACACAAGCCCCGCCGCCCTGCTCCCAATGATCAGGCATCTGTCCTAAAAAGTAACGAGCTTTATTTCATCTTCGATTTGAACACAAGGCTCGCCAGATATCCCATGATCAAGGCTCCGGATATCCCTACTGCAGCACTTTCCAGCCCACCATAAAATGTACCAATAAAGCCCTGGCTGTCCACTGCCTCCTTCACTCCCTTAAATAAGAGGTGCCCGAAACCGATCAGTGGCACAGTGGCGCCTGCCTTTGCCCACTCAGCGAAGGGATTATAGAGATTAAAAAAGCTTAATATCGCACCAGCACATACAAGCCCCACCATGATCCTCCCAGGCAGCAATTTTGTGTTATCCATGATGATCTGGACAACTGCACAGATCGCTCCTCCCACAAGAAATGCTATAAGATAGTCCATTTATCCAACCTCCGTTTCCTTTCCCGATACAGCCTCCAACACAACACCGTGGGCAATGCCGGGAATCGAATTGCCTTCATTAAAACTCACGGTAGAGAGCAGTGCCCCTGTAGGAACGAACAGCACTCTCTGCCAGTCATTCTTCCTCATCTTCTCCAGAATGTAACCACACAATGTAATGGCACTGCAGCCGCAGCCGCTGCCACCTGCGTTAGTATCCTGCTCTTTGTTATAATAGATCTCCGTTCCACAGTCAAAATGCTGCGGCTCAATGTCATATCCATAGCCATGCATCATATCAATGAGGATACGCTGTCCAATGGTACCGAGATCCCCTGTGATGATCCTGTCATAGTACCCTGGCCCGATCCCAAGATCCTTAAAATTATGAAGAATAACATCTGCTGCTGCCGGTGCCATGCAGGCTCCCATATTCATGCTGTCCTTGATGCCATAATCCGTAATGATCCCTGTTGTTATCCCCGCCACTTCTACATATCCAGTCTCTTTTCTCCGCCATCTCGCCTGCGAAGAAGCCAGAACTACAGCGCCGCTTCCTGTCACTGTCCAAGTCGCCGAATACGGCCTCTGGCTCCCATATGCAAGTGGATAACGGAATTGCTTTTCAGCACTGGCAAAATGGCTGGAAGTCAATGCTACTACATAATCCGCATATCCGCCATCTACAAGCATGGATCCTATGGCAAGAGATTCCCCCATAGTACTGCAGGCACCATATACACCAAACATGGGAATATTGAAGTTCATAATGCCAAAAGACGTTGCAATCAATTGCCCTAGAAGATCCCCCGCAACCAGATAACGGACCTCCTTTGGTTCCAACCCTGCTTTACGGAGGGCAACCTGGGTGGCAAGCTGCTGCATCTTGCTCTCTGCCTCCTCCCAGGTCTCTGCACCAAAAAGAGGATCATTTTCTACCATATCATAATATTTTCCAAATGCCCCGTTGCCCTCCTTTTCCCCAGCAACGCTCCCGGCACCTATGACCACTGGCGGCCTTGCAAAAAGTATGCTCCGTTTGCCTACCATTTTGTTCTGACTCATAAAATCCCTTCCTTTCAGGCATACTACTATTTGTAGCATTCCAGAAAAAAAGGGATTTTATACATTCAGATCATCTGTTTTCTTAATTCTTCCTTATGTTTGAGACGGTCGCGGATCAACTCTCCTGCCTTGACAAATTCATCCACCAGATCCGGGTCAAACTGTGTCCCCTTCCCCTCTCTGATGATCTCCATGGACCGCTCATGGGTAAACGGTTTTTTATATGGACGTTGTGAAGTCAGTGCATCATATACATCTACCACACTCATGATCCGCGCCTCAATGGGTATCTCTGTACCGGAAAGCCCTACCGGGTACCCTTTGCCATCCCATCTTTCATGATGGTATAATGCCATATTCTCTGCAATCTGAAGAAATTCATTTTCCGGAAAGATTTTTCTGATCTTATGAAACGTGGCGCCTCCCAGTTCAGAATGTGTCTGCATATACTGCATCTCACTTCTCTCAAGCCCGCTCTGTTTCCTCAGTACATTGTCATCAATTCCAATCTTCCCGATATCATGCAATGGCGCCGCCCGCACAGAAAGCTTCACGAACTCCGGCGTCACCTCGTCCTTATACTTTGGAATATCCTGCAGTACTTTTATAAATGCTTCATAATATATCAGTGTATTTTTGATATGTCCGCCTGTCACACCATCCCTTGACTCCACCAGCTCTGCGAAACCAGAGGCCAGCATATGCTGCATCTTCTCAACCTCTTCTACTTTCTGCTCCACGATCTCCTCCAATTCATTCTGATAAGAGTAGAGCTCAAGCTGTGTGGCGATACGGCGTTTCATAACCGGTGCTACAAATGGTTTCGTAATAAAATCCACTGCCCCTAAATTAAATCCCTTTACCTCACTGACAGGATCTGCCACTGCAGTAAGAAAAATAACAGGAATACTCTTTAATCTCCGGCTGCTCTTCAACTGCGTAATCATCTCATAGCCATCCATCTCTGGCATAATGATATCCAACAGGATCAGATCCGGTAATATCTCTTCCATGATCTCAAATCCCTGCTTTGCCGAAGTTGCCTCATACAGCGCATAATCATCTTTTAAAACTTCCCGTGCTGTGGCAAGATTCAGACGCGCATCATCAATCATCAAAATCTTCTTTCTTTCCATATCTATCAGACCTTCCCCTGCCATAGCGGCATGCCGCTATCTCAGAAATGCAAACCCATTTAAAACAACAAATATCCTATTCAAAATTGTAACACAATTTTACAAATTTGACAACGGATTTCCATGGAAGTTTGAGAGAAATTTGGAACACATTTTCTCAATTTAATTTATACATCAAACACTCCCTAATCCCACCCGATTGTTTCCTACCCTCCTTTACAGTCTTATATTAACTATAACGCAGCAAAAAAAGATTTACTGACAAAATATATTTACATTTTTTAAATTTTTCACTCACCTGGCTGCTGGTACAAACTCCATGCGATTTTGACCAGTTCATCTTTGGCATTTTCTGTGCCTGATATATCCAGCCAGTGGCAATACATTGTATCATCCCACTGAAACCATGCATGCATGTCCTTGGCATAGCAGTATCCCTCATATCCGGCAATGGAAACTCTTTCTTTCGTGCTGCATTCACTATTAACCCACATAGACATAGATCCGGTTAAGTTGATCCTGCAATATCTTATCTGCGCATGATCAGGCCTTTCCCATTCTGCTGACAGGCTGACTATGCCATCCTTGACTTTCTTCTGCACAAAACCCTCTGGGATATCATCAGGAACTTCCTTTATAACCTTCAACAGGTTTTCATCATCAATGGATATATTTTCATTTGGTCCCAGATATTCCTTTTTATCCATTATATACTCATCCTCAAATGATGAGTTGTAATTCCATGGGCGGAAACCAAATATCCTTGCACTGATCTGTGTCACGGATAACAGGCTCACAATGATTAATGCTGCGGCGGCGGCACGTCGCGCAGCATGTCCCATGCTGATCCTTTTTAGAAAACCTTTTCCACCCCTCAGTACTTTTTGTATTTTCTTTCTATGCCGGGATGAAAATTCATGATCATATCCATCCATTTCCTCCGGCTGGATCTGATCCATTTCAGCTCTGACATAAGATGTTAATAACTTTTTCAATTCTTCCTCTCTACTCATCCATCCCCATCTCCCTCTTTAATTTAAGCCTCCCTCTATGAAGCCTCTGCATCACTGTATCCTCTTTCAGGCCTAGAATATCTGCAATTTCTTTCCCCGAAAGGCCATTTACATAATACAGGATCAATACATCACTGTATTTCTTTGTCAACCCACGGAAAAGATGATTTAATTCAACATTTTCAAGTTCCTGGTCCCTTGTAAGAAAAAATGGGGACTGTTCCTGTTCGTCATAAACTACTTCCATCTGGTTTTTCTTTTTATTTTTCCTGTAATGGTCAATTGCTGCCCTCTCAGTTATTATAACGATGAAACTCTTTGTCTCCTGACAATCAATCTCAGATATTTTATCCAGATGGCGAATGATCTTCTCCCAGGCATGGATCACAGCATCCTCCGCATCTTCATGATGGTTCAGTATATGATAGGCAGCTACATACATCAGTCTGTTATATTTTTCATATAACTTTTCAATTTTTATCTGTTCCTCAGGCATCTCTGCCATTGCCATGATCAAGAAAGACATATGCTCCTCACCCCCCTGCCAATCTGCAAAATCCTGGCCTTTACTATTTCTAATCACCATAACCACCCTGTCTTATAGACAGGGTGGTACACGGTCCCATTGTTTTTTTAAGCAATATATAGCGCTATCTTATCACGTTCTCAAATTTTTATCAACACCACCCCACCAGTTTCCCAATCCAGTAAAGCATGCCCAGGATCCAACTGCAGAATACACCATAAAGAATAACCGGTCCGGCGATCTGGAAGATTCTTGCCCCGACACCGAATACCCATCCTTCTTCCTTGAATTCAATAGCCGGGGATGCCACAGAATTAGCAAAGCCTGTGATGGGCACCAGGGTTCCCGCACCTGCGAAATTCGCCAGTTTCTGGTACAGGTTCAGTCCCGTGAACAATACACTGAGGAAAATAAGGGAAAGTGTCGTATACAGGGATGAGGTCTCTTTATCCATCCCTGACATCTGATACAGATTTGTCAGGAGTTGTCCAAAGGTACAGATCAGCCCGCCAATGGCATATGCTTTGCAGAGATTGATGAACCAGCTCTTCTTGGGTGTATTCTCTTTTACATATTCATTGTACTTCTGATCCCTTTTTTCTGGTGCATCCTCCCTTATCACTTCTTTTATATTTACCTTATTCTTATCCATGTTCATACCTCCATCTACTCAGAAAAAATATTGAAATACGGTTCCCACAACTTTCCCGATAGCAATGGCTGCCACAATAATCGGGAATCCTTCTTTCAGTTGTATCCGGTTCACCATAATGGGAAGTACACGGAGTGTCTCTGCCAGTGCCATATAGAGGCATCCCACGAAGATCCCTGAGAAGATTCCAAACACCATCACCATCACGGCAGAAAGATGCAGCGGCAGTTCAAACAGGATCCATATATTGCCAAGGGTCCCTCCCAGAATAATGGCATTTTCGTAACAGATTATATGATCTGCCGTATTTGTTCTGGCGGCAAGCCGGGGAATGATCCCCAGCATTGTGATAAATGCAAATACCCCTGCTGCCACAGTAGCTCCACTGCAAAGGCCGATGAAGCAAAGTGCTGCCTGCTTAATTAACATCAATCGTATGTCCCTCCCTGGAAGCGGTAGAGATCAGCGCCTTATTAACCTGTTCTTCATAAGTCCGCATCTCAACCTGGATCGGAGTCGGATCATTCTTGATCTTTCTTCTCCTAAAGTGATTATAAAATACCAGTATGCCTATGGGCAGTCCGGCAGCATAACTGATCTCAAGAATGGAGCCGCCCTGTTTTGACGTTCCCATGATCATCTGATACACCTTATCAAATACATCGCCCACACTGACATCTTCATTAAATGTCATTATGGTAAAAGCTGCACCAAAGAATGCGATCAGGCTGACAAAGACTGTCTTGATAAATTCTACTGTGCGGGATTTCTCCTTTTTGTCCGGTTCTTCCAGATCCACGATAAAATCCCGCTCTCCTACATTCTCGATCCTCAGATTGGGATACACTTTATGTATCCCTTCATATACTTTGCCGATGGTGAACATGGTCTTTTGCTGGCAGTCATTCGGCAGGGTATAAAATGTCTCCTGTTCCAGTTTCTGTACAATATCCTTATTTGTGCAATATAGCGTGGCAATATCCTTATATGTCAGGTCACGTTTCTGCACCGGAATATTCTGCTCTATCTTTACATATAATATTTCTTCCATTCGATATACTCCTTCACCAAAGTTCCCTGTCCCTTATCCAACGGCGTCTTCTGCCCGCTGCCCTGCATCTGGTAAAACACAATGACACCTGCCGCCACCAAAACAAGGGCAATGGTAATCAGGCCTGCTTTCTTCATAGAAACACTTCCTTTCGCTATTACCATTGCCATTTTATTGCATTCTTATCCATTTTTTATAAAAATTTTTGCCGCATAGACCGTAAAATCTTTTTTTCCATGCGGCTGACCTGTACCTGGTTCATGTCCAGGATATCTGCCACCTGCATCTGTGTTTTGTCATGAAAATACCGGAGTTCGATAAGGCGGCGTTCCCTGTCCTCCAATTCTTCCATAAGCTGTTCCAATATCAGACGGTTCAGTACAGCCTCACCTTCATCTTTTTCTGACGGAATCCGGTCCATCAGGGAGATCTCGCTCCCCTCCTTCTGATAAACGGTCTTATACAGGGATTCCACCTCATTTCCCGCCTCCAGTGCCATAATAATGTCCTCTCTTTTTAATTCTGTTGCGGCACTCAGTTCCTCCAAAGTCGCTTCCCTGCCCAGCTTTCCTGCCAGAATCTCCGCTTCCCTCCTGACACGGAATCCATTTTCTTTCAAGGTGCGGCTGACCTTCACCATGCCGTCATCCCGGAGAAAGCGCTTGATTTCCCCTGTGATCAGCGGTACCGCATAGGTAGAAAATTTGACCTCATAATCAAAGTTAAAATTATCTACTGCCTTGATGAGGCCAATAGAGCCAATCTGCCCCAGGTCCTCCAGATCATGCCCGCGGCCGGCAAACCGCCGGACAATACTGTACACCAGCGGCATATTTTGTTTTATCACCTGTTCTCTCGCCATTTTATCCCCTGCCCGTGCCTGTTTGATCAGTTCTATGGTTTCCATCGGCAGACTCCCTTATGACAGATTTAACGCACTATATATTGTTTTGCGCATTTTCACAGTAGTCCCTTCCCTTTCTTCGGACACTACTTCCAGATCATCCATAAATGCCTCCATAAATGCAAATCCCATGCCAGACCGTTCCATCTCCGGCTTGCTTGTATACAATGGCTCCATGGCCCTCGCCACATCCGGTATCCCCACTCCCTGGTCACTGATCTCAATATAGACCGTATTCCCCTCGATCTGGCTATGTATAGTGATCTTTCCCTCCTGGCCCTCATAGCCATGGATCACGGCATTGGTCACAGCTTCCGAGACAGCCGTCTTCACATCGGACAATTCCTCCAGAGTGGGGTCCATCCTCGCAATAAAAGCGGCTATCACAGTTCTTGCCAGGCTTTCATTCTCTGAACAACTGTCAAATATAAAAGTAATCTCATTTCCTCTCATCATGCTCCCTGTATCCTTTCTTCGTATTTGGGAATGATCCGGTAGATGCCAGACATGGCAAAGATCCGGTCCACACTCTCTCCAATCCCGGAGACATAGGTCTGCCCACCAAGAAAATTCATCTTGCGGTAACGGCCCATGACCATACCGATTCCAGAGCTGTCCATAAATGTCATTCCAGTAAAATCAAAGATCAGTGTCTTTAGATTCCCCTTCTCAATCTGTGTATCTACTGTCTTACTCACCTGTGATGCCATATGGTGATCCAGTTCCTCACTAATGTGTAAAATAAGTGTGGAGCCATTCCGCTCCAGTGAAAATCTCTCCATCTTACCCTCCATCTTCACATACGATACAACTTAAAAAGGGCTGGCTGACAACCGCAGCCCTCTAAGAATCGCAAAGCGAATAATTTCGCTATCGCGATTCTTGCTCCGCACATGGCGGAATTTCCTAAAAAATTAAAAAGACCTGCAGAAAAACTACTCTCTTTTTCTACAGGTCCCTTGCTTAGGAATGGTTACGCATAAACTTATTTCTTAACCGTTCCTTATTTCCCTCTATCGTGTCTTATGGTTCTGTTGTCGGAGCTGCTGTGGAAGTACCGCCTACCTGCCCCAGATACTGCTGTGCCTGGGTGGCAAAGGTGCTTGTCCCATCCACCTCAATCGCCTTTTCATACCATTTCTTCGCTGTCTTATTTTTATTCTTGCGCTGGTAACATCGTCCCATATAAAACATTGCCTCCTGGTTGTCTTTGTCCACAGATAGAACCTTCTTAAATGTCGCAATGGCAGTATCATAGGACGAATTCATTTCGCTGCGCCCCTGCCTTACAAGGGCCGTGATCTTCTCTTCCTGAACGGTAGCTATCTTTGTATAGATATCCTTTGCCTCAGAAGAATCAAAGTCCGTTTTTTTGCATTTAGAAACAGAGACAGCAGCCTGAACCAGATCATCTGCAACATAATAATTCACACCGGCCAGAAGTCTTTCGTAATTTTCCACCTTCTTCAGTGCCTCTGTATTTCCCTTCTTCTGCTCCTCCCTCAGTCTTTCCACCTCCGAATCCAGAGATTCTTTTTCTTTCTCCAGAGTGGAAATCCGCGTTGTCTGTACCGCAATCTTACTATTTGCATCCGCAAGTTCACTGCCGCTTCCGCCCATCTGTTTCAGAAAAGTTGGGCGGATGAGTACAAAGGATACCACAATTCCAAATATAATGCCTAGGATCACATAAACAACCGGCATCATGGAACGTTTCTCTTCTTTATAAGTTCCCACCGGGGTGACATTAGACAGGGGATCTTTTTTCGGTTTAGACGGATTCTTCGCTGCGGCATTCGCCCTCCGCTCCATGGCAGCTACCTGGTCCCCCACCTCCTGCATATAGCGGAGAGTCGTCGTATTGTTAAAATCAATCTTTCTGGCACGATTCAGGCATTTTGCCGCCCGTGGATAATCCTCTGTCTTGATGTAGAGCAGCGCCAGCAGTTGCTGTGCCCGCACAAAACGGGGGTTCAGGCTGACAACCTTTTTGAGCTGGATAATGGCAAGATCTTCATTTCTTGCCTGTGCCGACATCAGTGCGGCGTTATATTTCTTGATCGTCTGATTGGTGGCTTCCAGAGATGTAGGATCACTTTGGAGCGTGCTGATATAATAATCTGCAGCATTGTCCTCCGGCTGCAGGTATTTACTAAGAACCCATTCGCTCAATGCCACCACTGTCTCTCCCATTTCATAATAGATCAGGCCCAGGAGATTCCGGGCATTGGTATTTCTTTTGTTATACTGAAGGCTCTTTTTTAAAATCTCCGCCGCACCGGAAAGATCCCGCACTCCGGCTCTTTCCAGTCCCCTGTTATAATAGGCATTGGAGACCCGCCACACATAATGAACGACAGACAGATCCTGTCCGCAAAAAGTACATTGTACCGCTGTATCACTGACTTTTGCATCGCATCTTGGACATCTCATCGCCTTTTTCCTCCAATATCTTCTTCATTATAAAGTTCCATTTACATCCTGTATCAGTTCCTTTACAATATCTGTAATGTCAGTAAGATTATTGTTATAGACAACCTCTTCTACCTGTTCTATATCCATACTGGGCTGAAACTTAGCCAGTTCTTCATCAAAATCCAACATACCCTCAGAACCTCCTTCACTCTATAATAACAATAATAATCAGTTTCCATAGAAAATGCAAGGGGGAAATATCGTCGCTTTGTGACAAAAATCGTTATAAAAGTACTTTTCACTCCCTGACCAGCCATTTGATCATTGGCGGCAAATCAGCGGGGCTTGTACCATCTTTTGTCCGGCATATCACACCCAAACGAAAAACAACTTGTTTCCTCCCAGTTGCAAAGGCTTTACGCTGCCTTTCGCAAAACTCGCTGTCTGCTGGTGTTTTCCTGCCTTTTTGCAGCATAGCCGCCCGCCGGTCCTTATGCACCACCTTTTATTTCTGCGGGCAGCACCAAAGGTGCTGATCCATGGAAGGAGTGTGCCAAAAATAAATATATTTATTTTTTGGCATCTCCTCCATGGACAGATGCCCTGCATCTGCCCGCAGCAAAACAGACCTGGTTTTGGTGGTGCATTAGTACCGCTGCGTGGCGGCTTCTAGTGCAAACGTGCTGCTGGAAGGCAGAAAAACGCCAGCAGACATCTCAGACAATGCTCCAGGCAGCGTATTTGCAATGGAAGGAAACAATATTTTTCGGGGTGTGATATAGGACAGCAGACAGTACAAGCCCCGCTGCCCTGCTCCCAATGATCAGGCAGCTACCCTGGTTGAGGAATGAAAAGTAAACTTTACAAAAGTACTTCCCAGGCAAGGATTATGTCCTCACAACGATCCACATCAAGATCTTCCACTGCTGAACAGAGCTGTCCCAGCAATTCCGACTGCTCCACCCCATATTCATACTGCGAAAGTTCCTCTGCCACTTCCTCCATATGATCTATGTCCAGTTCCTCCAGAGCGTCTTTCATAGATTCAAACAGGCTGCGGAGAGTCTCTGTACTGGCAGTTCCCTTACTTTCCACCTCCGCATTCTCTGCCAAAACCTCCTGGACATAAGGCGCCAGCACACTCTCCATATGATGGTAGATCGCCAGCATCTCATCGGTGTAATTGTGGATCTTCTCAGCATCCCGGCTATTCCCTGCTGCTTCCATCTCTTCTGCAATATCAGCAAGTTCCGTCGCCCCGATCTGGCGGGAAGCACTTTTCAGGGCATGGACTTCGATGGTATATGCCTTCCAGTCCTCTTTCTGCTCCAATTCATTGATCAGTTCTGCCTTTTTTTCTATGACCTGATAATAATCTTTCAGCACTTCCATATACAAGCTTTCACTTCCGAGCAGTTTCAGGGCATACTCTGTATTCAGCCCATCGATCTGCAGTCTCTTTGTCTCTTCCTGCGTCTCTTCTTTCCTGTCTCCGGATCCTGTCTTGGTCCTCTGGATCTTCGCTTTTGGCAGCCAATGCTTCAATTTGGATGTGATGATCCGCAGCTCAATGGGTTTTGCGACAAAGTCATTCATTCCCTCACTGAGAAACATCTCCTTCGTCCCCTCCACGGCATTTGCCGTCAGGGCAATGATCGGCACATCATCATAATCCGGATGAAACCTCCGGATCAGACGTGTTGTCTCCACTCCGTCGATCTCTGGCATCATATGGTCCATAAAGATGAGATCGTACCTCTTTACTGATATCATAGCTACCGCTTCCTGTCCGCTGGCGGCCGTATCAATCTGCATCTGAAGCGGCGCCAGAAGTCCCTCTGCCACAGTAAGGTTTACCTTATTATCATCTACAATGAGGATATTCGCTTCTGGAGCAGCAAAGTCAAGCACATCTCCCTCTTCTTCAAATAATGCACTGTGAATATCCTCATGATTTAATATCATTGCCACATTTAACGCATACACCGGTTTCCTCAGCACCAGAATTTTAGCGCAATCACTCTCAGCATTGGAATAGTAATCTACCATCCGCACACCGATGATCCCATCCTGGTCCTCAAGCCACTGTTTGACATCATCTGTAAATAAACAGTCTTCAATAAAAAAATGGGACACCCCTGTATGGTCCAGCTCATCCAGGTTCTGGCCTGTTTTAACTTCAAAAAAAGTATCCCCCAGTTTCTCTACATCGCACCGGAGCTGCCGAAGTACATGCTGGTTTCTCACCAATCCCCAGACAATCGTCCTTTTCTCTTTCAGGCTGACACATGGCTGCCCATCTGTGATCTTCTGTGGGATTGTAAAGGAAAAGGTACTTCCCACTTCGTACTCACTCTCCACATGGATGGAACCATTCATCAGTGAAACCAGGCGCTTGGATATGGCAAGCCCCAGCCCTGTCCCCTCGATATTCCGGTTTCTTTTGCTGTCCAGCTGCTGGAAAGACTGAAAGAGCCGACCCAGGTCTGCCTTTTTGATCCCCATGCCGGTATCTTCCACCGAAATATTCAGGTCGACCATGTCCTTTGAACGCTTTTCGCTGGAAACAGTTAATTTAACTTTTCCCCTCTTCGTAAACTTCACAGCATTATTTGCCAGATTTACAATGATCTGCTTGATGCGGATGCAGTCGCCATACAGCTTATTCGGAAGATCCGGATCTACATCAATGATCAGTTCAATGCTCTTATCACCAATCCTTGTTGCAATCATGGTAGAGATATCATGTATAATAGACATAGGTTCATATTCATCTTCAATGATGTCCATCTTGCCAGATTCAATCTTAGAGAAATCCAGAATATCATTAATAATAGTCAACAGTGTCTTCCCAGATGATATAATGAGGTTCACATATTCTCTTGCCAATGGCGGCAGATCCTCCCGGAGCGTCATCTCTGCCATTCCAATCACAGCATTCATAGGTGTCCGGATCTCATGGCTCATATTGGCAAGAAAATCCGACTTCAAATTTGCCGCCTGCTCGATCTCCAAATTGCTCTGGGCCAACTTATACCGCTGAAAGGCCAGGTCAGAAATCATATTCATCACATCATAGACAAACTGCGCAATCTTGTCCAGCATTTCCTGGTCAAAGACATGAATCTTCTGTGCACTCTCCCATAGCTCATCCGGATCAATCTGGTACCGGCGCGCCAATTTGTTGACATGTTCTCTTGTAAGAGGCTCTGTAGCAACCTGCCCGCCCAGAAAACATCCCAGCGGCCTGCCTCCGATGACAATCGGCACAGCAAAGTCAGTGAGCCCGGCATGGCACTCATATACCATTGCATGTTTTGCCTCTATGGCACTCAGCATCCCCTGCCTGTCACAATTTTCACATGCTGCCAGCCCTCTCTTTGACTTTTTAATATGGCCACCACAGAAATCCGTCCACGATGAATGCGCCGCCAGCGCAACCCCATTCAAGTCTGCCATCCCCGTAGAAACGCCCAATACCGAATGCAGGGAATCCTGTAATTTCTCCAGGATTTCCATATTGATAAGATCCAATAATTCCAAATCATTATCTGCTTCTATCATTCTTCTCCTCCACTTTATATAGCTCAACAGGTTCAAATTGGTGCCGCCAAGCTGCCTTCTCTTCATATAACATTATATCAGCCAAGCAGACTCTGAACACAGGAACGCAGTTTGGACCGGTCAACCGGCTTCAGCAGATATCCCTGCGGCTTCATCTCCAGAACCTCCTGCACCTTGGAAAGTTCCCCCACTCCTGTGAGAAAGACCACCGGAATCTCACTGAGTTCAGGTGAGCTCTTCAGGATCCGGAATACCTCCGGGCCTTTCAGCCCCGGCATCTCATAATCCAACAGGATGAGATCCGTCTTTTTCTTCTCCAGGAATTTCAGAGCCAGCCTTCCGTTCACTGCAGAGGCAACATCATACTCATCCCTGAGATTGGCACGGATCACTTTCAGCATGCGTGGATCATCATCCACCACTAGAATATGTCCCCGTTTCTCTCCCACTACTACTTTTTCCTTTTCCTGTCCCAGTTCATTGCTCAGCTCTTTCAAAATATCCATAACGCCCTCAGATTCTCCTTCTTCCATACCCGGAGACGTCATCCCTTCCTCTGGTATCTCTCCCTTCTTCGCCCCATTGATAAGTTTCTTCTGCTGCCACTCACCGATCACACCTACGATCCTCTCATGAATATTTGACAGCGTGATCGGTCTGGTAAGAACCAGATCTGCCGTATTAAAGGCCTGTTTCTGAAACTCATTACAATCTGTCTGGTCGCCGATAATGATAAATGGAACATACGCCTGGTGAATCTTTGGTCCAAGCGTCTTTAAATTATTTATATCCTCTGTTTCCTCTGCCTTCAGGCAATACACAAAAGCATCCGGCCCAAAGTACTTCAGATGCCCCATAAGGTCATCCATTCTGCGCGACGTACTCAAACACTCAAAGTCTGCTGTCGTATGTCTAAAAATGTCATCAATGACAGCCTTGTTCTTACCTGTGATCAATACCTTATATTTTCGATCCACACCGCTTCTCCTTTCTACTTCTCTGTCAACTGTGCAAGCCTTTCCTGCACCTGTTCCATCATCCCCTGGTACTTTGCCAGTTTCTCCCGTTCCTCTGTTATCTTCTGTTCTGGCGCCTTATTCACAAAATTCGGATTGCCAAGCATTCCCTCAGAGCGTTTCAGTTCTCCCTGCAGCTTCTTTTCCTCTTTCCTGAGACGCTCGATCTCCTTGCTGATATCTACCAGTTCGGCAAAAGGCATATAAATCGTGCCATCTGCGATCACTACCGAAACAGCATCTTCTGCGATCCCCTCCTTTGTTTTCTGGAAGACAGTTTCACTGGCATAGCTAAGGGTGGCAAAGAACACTTTGTTATCTTCAAATACTTTCAGTACCTCATTCTTTTCTGACACAACGATAACGGAAGCTTTCTTTGATGGCGGCACATTCATCTCCCCACGGATATTGCGGATTCCTTTCACCGCCTCCTTGATTCTCTCAACCTTCACCTCATCTTCGGTAAAGTCCCTCTCCTCTGTAAATACCGGCCATTCACTGACCATGATGGATCTTTCTTCTGTATCCATCAGAGTACAGTAAATCTCTTCTGTAATGAAAGGCATATACGGATGGAGCAGTTTTAATGCATCCACCAATACTGTCTTCAATGTATACAGGGCGGCTGCCTTTGTTTCATCTGTCTCACTATAGAGACGCGGCTTCACCATCTCTATATACCAGTCACAAAATTCCTCCCAGATAAAATCATAGATCTTCTGGACTGCGATGCCCAGGTCAAAGGCCTCCATCAGCGCCGTAACATCTTTCGCCAGATGGTTTGCTTTTGAAAGAATCCACTTATCTGCCTGGGTAAACTGTTCCTGCCCCACATGTTCATAGTCCAGTCCCTCATTCTGGTCAAAATTCATCATAATGAAACGGGATGCATTCCAGACCTTATTCGCAAAGTTTCGGCTGGCCTCCACACGCTCCCAGTAAAACCGCATATCGTTCCCTGGTGCATTCCCTGTCACCAGCGTCAGCCGCAGGGCATCGGCGCCATATTTATCAATGACCTCCAGCGGATCAATCCCATTTCCCAGGGATTTGCTCATCTTGCGTCCTTCTGAATCACGCACCAGGCCATGGATCAGCACTGTATCAAATGGTACCTGTCCTGTGTGCTCCAATCCACTGAACATCATCCGCATAACCCAGAATGGAATAATATCATATCCCGTCACCAGTGTGCTGGTGGGATAAAAATATTTCATTTCCTCTGTCTCGTCCGGCCAGCCCAAGGTAGAAAACGGCCACAGCGCCGAACTAAACCAGGTGTCCAGAGTATCCGGATCCTGCCGCATTGGTTTACCGCATTTCGGGCATACAGCATGGTCTTCCTTTGTCACCACCAGCTCGTCGCAGTCGTCACAATAAAACGCCGGAATCTGGTGTCCCCACCAGAGCTGACGTGAGATACACCAGTCACGGATATTCTCCAGCCAGTGGAAATATGTTTTATTGAAATGATCTGGGACAAACTTCGTCCTGCCATCCTTTACCGCATCAATGGCCGGACCTGCCAGCGGTTTCATCTTTACAAACCACTGCTTGGATACTCGCGGCTCTACCGTGGTTCCGCAGCGGTAACAGGTACCTACATTGTGGTCATGGTCTTCGGTCTTTACAAGGGCGCCCTCTTCCTCCAAATCCTTTATGATGGCCTCCCTCGCCTCATAGCGGTCCATGCCTGCATACTTCTTATACTCCTCCACGATCTTCGCATCTTCCGTCATAACATTAATGACAGGAAGATCATGGCGCAGCCCTACCTCGAAATCGTTGGGGTCATGTGCCGGCGTGATCTTTACGACACCGGTTCCAAACTCCATGTCCACGTAACTATCTGCGATCAGTGGTATCTCACGGTGGACGATGGGAAGGATCAATGTCTTTCCGATCATATCCTTATATCTCTCATCATCCGGATTGACTGCCACGGCGGTATCTCCCAGCAATGTCTCCGGACGGGTAGTGGCTAGATTGATATAGCCGCTTCCATCTGCAAAGGCATACCGCAGATGCCAGAAATGCCCCTTCTGATCCTCATACTCCACCTCCGCATCGGAGATTGAGGTAAGGCAGTGCGGGCACCAGTTAATGATGCGCTCGCCACGATAGATCAGTCCTTTGTCATACAGGTTGACAAAAACTTCTTTTACTGCCTTATTACAGCCCTCATCCATGGTAAACCGTTCTCTGTCCCAGTCGCAGGAAGATCCCATCTTCTTGAGCTGGGATACAATGCGCCCGCCATATGTCTCTTTCCATGCCCATGCACGCTCTAAGAACTTCTCACGGCCGATCTCTTCCTTGGTCAACCCCTCTTCCCGCATAGTCTCTACGATCTTCGCCTCTGTGGCGATAGAAGCATGGTCTGTTCCCGGCATCCACAATGTCTCATACCCCTGCATCCTCTTAAAACGGATCAGAATGTCCTGTAATGTATTGTCCAGGGCATGGCCCATGTGAAGCTGCCCTGTAATATTTGGCGGCGGGATCACAATAGTATATGGCTTCTTCTGCGCATTTACCTCCGCATGAAAATATTTTTTATTGATCCATTTTGTGTACAGACGATCCTCAATATCTTTCGGATCATATGTCTTGCCCAGTTCCTTTCTCATCTCTACCTCCATGTTTTTATATCTTCTTCTGTTGTGCCATGGGATATTCCAGAACCAGACAGGCCTATATACGAAAAGCCTGCCACAGTGACAGACTTAGACTTACAATCTTCTCACACCACGACACATATAAAGGACGACTCTCCGCCGTGGTACCACCTTTTTTCAAACATATAACTATGTTCCTCATTGATGCTGATAACGAAGCAACCCGTCATCTCTTACTGGGAGTTCTCTGTTCAGAGATGCTGTTTGAGAGCTACGTTCCACATGTCCCTTCCGGAAAGGTCTTGCAGCCAGTGAACCTCTCTCTCTGTCGGTGTTACATGTGTACTCCTCTCTCGCACTACATTTATATATTTAAATATAGCGGAGAATG
This sequence comes from uncultured Clostridia bacterium, assembly GCA_947643415.1. Classification (GTDB taxonomy): domain Bacteria; phylum Bacillota; class Clostridia; order Lachnospirales; family Lachnospiraceae; genus Eubacterium_F. The sequence goes on from CANRWA010000040.1 coordinate 16,995, forward strand.
TGTGAAATGTCAAGGGAGTTTGCAGCTCCGGCAGGGCAATCCTTACCTTATCATCTATTTTCAGTATGATACAACCTTAAATAAAAATAGTAAAGGGGAAAGCACCGAAACACTTTCCCCTCTTCACATCTCTTATTTTACTGTAACTTTTATCGTTGCTTTTTTCTTCCCGCACGCAACTGTAATCGTTGCCTTCCCTTTCTTCTTTGCCTTGACTACACCATATTTATCCACGGATGCGATACTCTTTTTGCCTGATTTATAAGTCAGCTTGCTGGTGGTTCCTGCGGTCATTTTCTTAATCTTGATCTGTGCGGTCTTTCCTTTTTTGAGAGTCATCTTTTTCTTAGAAACAGTCAATTTCTTGTTGGCCTTCTCCTTCTTCACAACCTTGACAGTGATGACCTTTTTCTTTCCATTCGATGTCTTAATTGTGATCTTGGCTGTCCCCGCTTTCTTTGCCTTTACTGTGCCGGCAGAAGAAACCGCTGCCACTTTACTGCTGCTGCTTGTGTAAGTCACTTTCTGGCTTGCTTTCTTTGGAGAAACAGTAACAACCAGTTTCACGCTCTTACCCTTTTTCAGGGTAATCTTGTTTCCGGCAAGCGTATAACCTGCTGCCTTTACGGATACAGAAGAAGCTGCTGTACTGGAACCAGTGTCCTTATTACCATCATCCTGTTTTGGATCTGACCCATTGCCCCCACCTGGCTGGCCATTCCCCGGCTGGCTGCCGCCCGATGGATCCTTTCCACCTGGCTGGTCATTTTCATCCTTTGGCCCAAGTGTATCTGCCTTAACTGCCGTATTCGTCAGACCCTGAATCTCTGTAGCAGATAATGCCTTATTGAAAAGAAGCAGTTCATCCAGTGCTCCCTGGAAATAGTTATCCCAGGCATTTACGCCGAAATACAGTTCCGCACCGCCATTTGTCATGATTCCCTTAAATACATTTCCTTTTGATACCTCTGCTCCATTGACATACAGAGTACCCACTACTGCATCTGAGACAGTTCCATTGGCATCACCATCTACTACAACTGCCACATGCTGCCACTCATTTGCTTTATAAGCATTTGATGCCGGGGTATCAAGATAGTGGCCCGGGCCACCTTTATTTGTCCAGATCTTGGCATCAAAAGTTGCACTTAACCAGTATTGCGAACCAAAAGTTCCCGCCACAAAAGTTGGATCGACGTTCCCGCCAATCTTATCTGGTTTCATCCACCATGAAATCGTATAGCTCTCACCAAGCTTTGATGCCCCCTGAAGCTTCAGCCCATAGCTTCCGGAAAGTTTCAGTGCTTTTCCATCCTTCCCATCTACATAAGTATAATTCGGATTTCCAACGTTTGCTGGAACAGACGCCTTTGTTACTGCCACAGCGTCCCCCACAGTATCATTAAATGAATACCCGCCTGCAAACTTTGGCTTTAATGCCTCATCAAATCCGGTATAGTCATATACAACCGTTAACTTATACTCTTTCTTTGTCTCAAAATCTTCTGCCATTACTGTAACCGTAAAGGCAGTCTCTGCTCCTGTTGTCGCTAATACCCTCTCTTTTTCTTCCTCTATGGCATTGCCGTCTATCATCACATAGCCAGCCGTATCTTTGATGGAAAGTCTCACCTTTGCCTCTTTGTCATATGGTACCTCCAGCTTGTATCCTGTGCCTGATTTTGTGATCTTTCCTGTGCTTGAAGTAACTTCCTTCAGATCATTCTCTGTGCTGTATGCTTTCATCATGTAGAGCATTACTGCGATCTTTGCAGAATCCTTGTCATCGTTACTGGAAAATGTCACTGGGACAAATGCAAAACCTTCTGCGGCGGTCTTTTCTTCCGTTCCTTCCATACGGGTATTCTTCTTGTTCGCTGTGATAGCAGCAGCCGGGATCTTAAATCTCATCTGATAGTGACTCACGGCATCACTGTCCGGGAGATTAATATTCACTGCCTTCTCAGAAGTGCTATCCAATGTCCCGGCAAAGATCTCTGTATCACCCACTGTGATCTTGATGGTTTTTCCATCATCTTCTTTAGGAAAGGCACAAAGCAGATAATTATCTCCACTGTCAGTTACCTTCATATCATATTTAAAACTTCCTCCTGCATTGGCATACCGCCAGCATGGACTGGAACTTCCGGTAGAACCGTTATCCTTTTCTTCAAAACCAAGCTCATCCTGGCCATACCCTGGTCTTGCGCCCTCAATGACAGCCTTTTCCACCCTTGCTGCATTTTTGTCACTGATAATCGCCTCAGAACCTCTGGCATCTTCGTCTACGGAATACGTCCAGTAGATCGCATAGCTTTCCTTATACTGGCTGTAATGCGGAACAAAAGTATATTTGTTATCGGTTCCCTTTAACTGGAACTCCATCTTCCCTTCTGCCTTTACCAGATTATTCTCAATATCAGCCATATAGTCAGTTACTGTATCTGCTGATGTGATGGCTATCCTGTCATTCGCAATGGCCTTGGTAGTTGGAATGGATACATTCACACCTGTCGTGCCCTGAGACTGGCTGGAAGAGCCCAGTTTGGCGCTCAACACATAGGGACCATACTTAAATGCATAGGTATTTTCCCCATCAGGCAGGTTATATGCCACTGCTTTCATCGGAAGCGTGATCTCGATCTTTGTCCCATCTGCCAGCTTATCCGCCGGGATCACTGCATAACTGTCTTTCACAGCATAGCCTTTATATGCTTCTCCATTTATAGTAATACCGGCATCCCCTGCCAGCCAGTCTGGCAGACGGAGACGGAGTTCCCCGCCTATCTCTCCCTCAGCAAGGCTGCTGACAGTAAGCGTCATCTTCTCTGACTTTGTCAGGTCCCCTGACTGTTCCACTTTCATATTTCCAGCCTCAAACTTCACTGAGGACGCCAAATACTGTGCCACTGCAAGAACCTTATCTTTCTGATAATAAATACTGTCATTGAGTTTTGTAAAGTTCTCCATGCCTGAACCGGTACAACACCAGAATTTATCTTCCTGTGTCCCAAATACTTTCTGGTATCCACTTGCCATCGGCTGGAAGTACATACTCATTCCTGTCTCCGGGTTCTGTGAAGACATAATGGCATTGATCAGTGTATTCTCATAATAGTCTGTATACTTTGAATCTCCTGTGATCATAAAGAGCTGTCTGGTCATCTTAAGCATGTTATATGTATTACATGTCTCGCAATTACAGTTAGTTCTCTCTTTATCAAGAATATCATCTGCCCCAAAATGCTCCCACTCACTGTTTCCACCTGTGATATAAGAGTGGTGCTTCAGCACATAATCCCAGAAAGTTTCCACATATTCCAGATATTTTTCCTCCCCTTCACCCAGCACCATATACCGTTTCAATGCTCCGAGGAACTTCGGAATAGTAGTATTGGCATGTACTCCATCTACCGCATTTTTCGTCCCTTTATTGATCCGTTCAAATAGATCAATCTCATCAAATTTGTGGGCAGCCTCTGCATATTTCTCTGCCGCTGATTCTCCCTCCTTCGCTTTTACCACTGCATAGAGGTCATAGAGACAGTCATTCATGCCGCCATACTCGATCCCCAGCACTGTCTTCTGAGTTTTATCATCCCATTTGCTGACGCGGTTATAAGTCCAGTCTCCAAGTTTCTTCGCCACATCATACGCCGTTTCATTACCAGCCAGTTCATACGCACTGATAAGGCCTGCCTGGATCTTGTGCATCGTATACCATGGTACCCACGCCTGCGTGGCTATATTAGTCAGATTCTTTTCTACATTGTCAAACTGCACATCCAGATCTGTTGTACTGGCCAGCTTTGCACCAAAAAGATAACCATCATATTGTGTTCCAGATGTTTTATCCTGGCAGTCCTTCAGTGCTGTGATCACGTAATCCAGTTTATCCTTTAACGCTGTTTTATCTTCTGCTGAAGTTCCTTCATTGACACAGGCCTGTGCCATGGCAGTCATCCAGTGTCCCAGCGTGTGTCCACCGATCAGGGCGTCTTCCCAGCCTCCCGGATAGCGGGTCTTATCTTTCATGTATTCCTTTCTCTGATCCGCTGACATGCCTGCCGCATATGCTGCTGTCTCACGAAAGCCGGCAAGCAGACGGTCCGCATCCAGCATCAGAAGGTAATCAATTTCTTTATCCAGAGAATTTACATAATAAGGATCTGTCACTGTGACATCCGTAATACCAAAATCTTTCATTCCCATCATATCACTCTTCGCTGGAACAGTCACCGTAAAATCTTTTGTCTTGGCTGCCTTGCCATATGTAACCGTAGCTGTCAAAATAACAGTCGCATCCTCTTCCCCTGCCTCCAGTCTTGTAACTTTACCATCATCGGTGATTACAGCAGCATTATTCGATTTCCATGTAATCTTACTTCCTGCTTTTCCCTCCGTCGGAAGGGTAATGTTGCCCGTCGCTGTTGCTTTCACAGTAATAGCCTCCAGATCAGTCTGTGCCAAAGATGAATCGCCTGCTTCCTTTATAATGATATAAGTTACATTGATAGCCTTGTTATCATCTCCCGTTGCCCTCAGATTAACAGTAAGTTCTCCATCCTGCACTGCCACACTGCCACTTGCCGTATCACCGCCGGCAATATTCAGTGCCTCTGCCAAAACAACCTGGCTTTCTTTCCCATAATTCAGATAAACATTTGGTGTTTTTGACACTTGCCATGGGTCAATACAGCCAACCTCTATATAATAAGTGCCATTTTCCAGTTCGAATTTATAATCCAGGTGGCGCTCCGCTATCCCTTTTTCAAACTGATTTTTTGTATAACGGTTACTGCCTGTCTTTGGTACGCCATCACCGGCCTCATTAAACTCATATGGCCAGGTCCAGTCTGTTGACACACCTCCCTTTGGGCAGTCTCCATTTTCCAATGGGCTGCTGACCGCATCATCAACCCCCCACTTATAACCTGTCACCGGGTCTGCTCCATACACCTGGTCTGTCACACTATTATGCGTTCCCAGTTGGTCTCCTTCGGAAACCGTGTTCACATTATAGTCTCCGCAATCTACAAAATAGACAACCGAACTGTCTTCCCGGTCCGCTGCAGTTCCAGCAGCCTCTGCCACTGGCGGTGCAGCCACACCTGCGCCCGATACTGCCATAACTGCTGTAAGAACAACCGCCATGGTTCTCCTGCCAATTCCCAACATCCTTTTCTTTCTCATCGCAATCTTCCCTTCTTTTTATTTTCGCTCAACGGCGCCAATTTGAACCCGTCGTTGAGCTTAGTACTAAATTCGTGTTATGGTCATTTTATCATGGTTATTTTCCACGCACCATACTATAAGGTTCTGTTTGTTATAAAAAGGTTTTGCGAAAATGTTCGTTCAAGTGTGATTTTCTCCTCCGCCCCTTGTATTCCACCTCTTTATCCTGTATAGTAATTCCTATAGATAAAGACACTATATATACTTCAGGCCAATGAGAAAAAATATCAGGAAAGGGGTATAAAAAAGTTATATGGATACTTTGAATTTTCATCTTGAACGCCCCCTCCAGTTTAACTGGACAGGCAAATTCATCGCCCCGGATGAAAACTGGACGCACATGTCCCGGGCACTGGAAGATTTCGAACTGATCATTATGACGAAAGGGGATTTATACATTGCAGAGAACGACACAGAATATGTAGTCCATGAAGGGGAATATGTGATCATCTGCCCTCCTTGCCACCAGCATGGGGTTAAACCTTCTTTATGTACTTTCTACTGGACACATTTTTCCTATCCCGGCAGCCACAAGGATCTTCGCATACAGGAGGGCATCACTTCTCCCCTCCCTGCCGAAGAGACCCGTATCCTTCTGCCAGTCCATGGGAAAGTCCCCCGGATGGACCGGATGATCGTTCTCCTCAAGCAGCTACAGGACTGCAACCGGAACTACCGGAATATAAACCAGAACAACTATATTATGACAGGTATCTTGTGTGAACTATACAGCCAGCTCTATCTGTCCGGAGGGCGTATCACCATGAAAGGAGAGAAACAACAGCTCTATACTGACATTGTAGACTATATCTCCTGGCGTGTGCGCGAACCGGTGAAAGTTAGTGAAGTAGCTGCCTACTTTGGATATAACGAGAAATACATCACGACATTTTTTAAGAAATCCTCTGGCATATCGTTGAAAACCTATATCCTGGAAAGAAAAATGGAGCTGGCGAAGTCGATGCTGACAGATACCAATCTCCCCATCTCCCAGATCGGCTACGACATCGGATTTTCTGATAACCATAACTTTTCTAATGCTTTTAAGAAAATCACCGGACAGAGCCCTTCTGACTACCGGAATACCTATGCAGAAAGGATGCTGTTCCATCAGTAGTGGTTCAGCATCCTTTTTCTAAAAACTTTTCAAGCGGAACTGCCGGACTGTACAGATATCCCTGATAAAGATGGCATTCCAGTTCTTCCAGCAGCTCTTGCTGCTCTCTTGTCTCTACGAACTCTGCGAGAATATCAATATGGAACTCCTGTGCCATATTCACCATGTTCCTGACAATCCCCCGGCTTCTCTCGTTATCCTCGATATCGCGGATCAGGGAACCATCCAACTTAATCATATCAAAAACATTGGACCGCAGGTACTTAACAGACGTATTTCCCATGGCAAAATCATCAATAGCCAGCCGGTATCCCATCTCTTTGATCCGTGTCAGCCGCGCCACAAAAGCATCATCGATCTGCAGGCTCGCCTGTTCTGTGACCTCAATCATGATATTTCCCACATGCTCCGGATAGCGTTCTAACATTTCGCGAAGGAATTCTTCATATTCATCTAGCTGTATGGTAACTCCTGTCACATTGACAGAGATCTTAACCCCATCATCATATGTATCTTTGATCTGGTCCATCTCTTCTAAGACAGTCTGCAGGATCCTCATCTCTGCCCGCGTGAGCAGTTCCGTCTCCTCCAGAAGCTTAATCACCAGTGGTGGATAGACCAGTCCATATATTGGATGATTCCATCGGAGCAGCGCTTCCGCGCCAATGCATTTATCCTCACTGTTATACTGCGGCTGGAAATACATACACGGCCTGCCGTCTCTCACATCTCCTTCCAGATCATCACTGAGCATCTTGGCAACCACACCTGCATCCCCATCCTGCGCTAGAAGAGTTATCGGCACACGCGTATCTTCACTCTGCTGCAGCAGTTCCACCAGCTTTCCGATCCGGGAACGGCTGTTCCTGGCATTTTCCCTGTGCAGGATCCTGACAAAGGGACGATAGATCATCACACCCACACAAAGATTAACTCCCTGAAGAATGGCACCTGCAATAGATCCCGTGGCATAATACCCACCCAGAAAAATCGGTGTTGTCCACTCCACAGACTGCACCACCACAGGCACCAGTCCCAGCTTCATCGCCGCTGTACTGATAAAAAGACTGACAATGGGCACCAGGAAAAACGGGATCAGCATGATGGAGTTATACACAATGGGAACCCCAAAGAGCAGCAGCTCATTTATATTGAACAAACTGGGAATTGCCGCAAACCGGGCTAGCTTACGCATTCCCCTCTTCTTCTCAAAAAGGAGGATTGCGATGAGAAGGCACAATGTACTTCCACAGCCTCCCATCAGAACAAAAATGTCAATAAATGATTTGCTGTAGATCTCTGTCGGCACATTTCCTGCCGCCAGCGCAGCCGCATTCACCTCCACTCCGGGATCCAGTATACGCCCCCACACAGTATCCAGTACATTTCCGCCATGGATACCAAAAAACCAAAGGAAATGTACCATAAACACATAGAGAAAGGTGGAGCCAAAGTTCAGTCCCGCCCAGCGGAACAGGGAACTCAACGCCAATATATACAATTCCTGAAAGCTATGGACACCAAACAGGGCATAAAAAATCAGATTGAACAGCGCTGCCGCCAGCCCGATAATCAGGATCGGCAGTATATACCGCAGCATATGAAAATATACATCATCTGTTCCCGAAGTATAGATGCGTATATCCAGCCGAATCTTCTTATTCAGCCAAAAATACAGCGAATTCGCAAACAATGTACTGACAATGGCCGTAAAAAGACCATTTGCCCCCAAAAGGTTCATCACATCTGCCCCTTCTGAGAAAATGCCGCTTGCTATAAAAAATGCAAGCATAGAAGAGATGATGGTTCCCATATAGTTCCCCGCCATCTCCTGCACCTTGCTGGCATAACAGAACGCCAGGCTCACCACCATATACAGGGACAAAATCCCAAATGTAGCCTGATAGATATATTCCAGCAGCCTATCCACCATACCCCCTGCAAAACCATGAAGCCACGCCTGGTATACCGGCACTGGCAGGGAGCGCAGCACAATAGTGAACGCCCCCACCATGATAACCGGTATGATCATAACCAGGCTTCCCCGGATGGCCTGCAGGAGATGGATCTCATTCAGCCACTCATAGATATGATACATTACCTTCTGTAATCGAATCCGTCTCTCTCTCATAGTATTACAATGCCATAGAATCTACTGCTGCACGCTCAATAGGAAGTCCTGCCTTATAGATCTTGATAAATTCATCAAAGCCCTTTACTCCTTCTGGATCTGGATCCAGGGAACTACCCTCCTGTCCGGCAAATACTTTTTCATTCAGATAGTCGCCAAGGGTTTCTCCGTCCTTCTTCTGAATCATATAGGATGCCAGTACAGCAATTCCCCATGCACCGCCTTCTCCGGCTGTCTCCATCACAGAGATCGGGGTATTCATGGCATCTGCAAGAATCTGCTGTCCAACCCCCTTCGTCTTGAAGAGGCCTCCATGTCCCAGAAGCTTATCTACCTTTACACCCTCTTCTTTCAAAAGGATGTCATTGCCAATCTTCAATGCGCCCAGCGCAGTATACAGATTCACACGCATAAAGTTTGCCAGATTGAACTTACTGTTTGGTGTGCGGACGAACATCGGACGCCCCTCTTCCATTCCTGTAATGTTCTCACCGGAGATATAGTTATATGCCAGAAGATTGCCGCCGTCTGCATCTCCTTCCATTGCCTTGTTGTACAATGTCCCAAAAAGTTTATTCATATCCACATCTACGCCGAATGCCTCTGCAAATTCTTTGAAGATATTTACCCATGCATTCAGGTCTGATGTACAGTTATTGCAGTGCACCATGGCAACCGGCGCCCCGCTTGGTGTCGTCACAAGATCCAGTTCCGGATATACTTTGGAGAGATCTTTTTCTAGAACAACCATGGAGAACACACTAGTTCCTGCAGATACATTACCTGTTCTCACATCAACACTGTTCGTAGCTACCATTCCTGTTCCGGCATCACCCTCCGGCGGACACATCGGCGCCCCTGCCTGCAGCGTGCCGGATGGATCAAGAAGCTTTGCTCCTGCCTCTGTCAGTGTTCCGGCATCTTCTCCGGCATCGAGCACCTCTGGAAAAATATCGAGAAGTTTCCAAGAGTAGCCTTTGCTTTCCACTGCTGCATCAAACTGGTCAACCATTCTCTGATTGAACTTCCCTGTGGTACTGTCAATCGGGAACATTCCTGAAGCCTCACCAACCCCCAGCACTTTCTTTCCACTGAGTTTCCAGTGTATGTATCCTGCCAGGGTTGTCTGGAATTTAATGTCCTTTACATGGCCTTCCCCATTCAGAACCGCCTGATACAGATGGGCAATGCTCCAACGCTGTGGAATATTGAAATGAAAGAGCTCTGTCAGCTTCTCAGATGCCTCCTCTGTAATGGCATTTCTCCATGTACGGAATGGAACAAGGATCTCTCCATCCTCACCAAATGGCATATAGCCATGCATCATAGCACTGAATCCAATGGCTCCGAGATTTTCCACCTTCACACCATACTGTTTCCCGACATCTTCTGTCATCTCTTTGTAAGCATCCTGAAGGCCTTCCCAGATCATGTCGATCCCATATGTCCAGACACCATCTACCAACTGGTTTTCCCACTCATGGCTGCCAGATGCGATCGGCTTATTCTGGTCATCCACCAGTACAGCCTTGATGCGGGTAGAGCCAAACTCAATCCCTAATACTGCTTTGCCACTTTCAATTACACTTTTTGCGTCACTCATTTTAAATACCTCCTAAATTTTTATAAACATTGCTTTGCAAACCTCCAGGAATCCCGGCACATTCTTGTAAGGCCATACTCTGCCTCCCAGCCAAGTTCCTTTTTCGCCTTCTTTGGATCCGCATAGCAGACAGCAATATCGCCTGCCCTCCGCGGCTTAATGGAATATGGAACCGTAAGTTTATTTGCTTCTTCAAAAGCCTTTACAATATCCAGCACACTGTATCCATTACCGGTTCCCAGATTGTAAATATTAACCCCCGAAGAAGATACTGCCTTATCCAGGGCATTGACATGTCCCCGTGCCAGGTCCACTACATGGATATAGTCCCTGACACCAGTTCCATCCGGTGTATCATAATCATTGCCGAAGACACCCAGCTCTGGCAGCTTTCCCGCTGCCACCTGTATGATATAAGGCATCAGATTATTGGGTATGCCATTGGGGTTCTCACCGAGAAGGCCACTCTCATGGGCACCTATAGGATTGAAATAACGGAGCAGGATCACACTCCATTCCTTATCCGGAACACATAAGTCCGAGAGAATGCCCTCCAGCATCCGTTTCGAGCTCCCATAGGGATTCGTCGTACTCAGTGGGAAATCTTCTGTGACAGGCACTGTCTTTGGAGAACCGTATACTGTTGCCGAAGAGCTGAAAATAATTCTCTTGCAATGGTACTCTTTCATCAGTTCACACAGATTTAATGTCCCCGCTATATTATTCTGGTAATAGAGAAGCGGTTTTGCCACCGACTCCCCCACCGCTTTCAGTCCGGCAAAATGGATCACAGCATCAAACGTGTTCTCTTCAAATACCGGGCGCATACTTTCTTTGTCCCGCATATCTGCTTTGTAAAACATAACTTCTCTATCCGTAATCTGCTTTATTTTGCCCAGGACATCAATTCCAGAATTATACAGATTATCGAATACAGCCACCTCGTGTCCCCTTTGTAACAATTCTACACAGGTGTGGGAACCAATATAACCAGTCCCTCCTGTCACTAAGATCTTCAACCCTCTTCCCCCCCTATACACCCGTTCTCTCTTTATAAAACCTGTCATACCTGCGTTTTGTGTAAAAGATCTGTATAATAAAACTCAAGCCTACGATGACCTCTATCACCACACAGACCTGTATGATCAAACCACCAAAGGTAAGCATCACAATGTGCAGTGCCTTCACCAGAACCATAATGCTCATGGCTTTCAGAAGGGCCTTTGCCTTCAACTCTGCCTCTTCCCTTTTCTGTATCTCGGCAATGCCAAATATGATCCCCTGCCAGCAACTGAATATAAGGAATGCCTGAGCCGTGCCCCACAGGATCAGGATCTCCAGGCCACCCATATTCCAGCCCGTGAGTACCCTCACATAATCCACCACACCCATAAGGACCAATACTGCTGCAAACCGTATGCTTTTCTTAAAATGCCCGGAAAGATAATCCACCTGCCTCTCCATGAAAAGCATACCGAAAATAATAAGGATATATCCCAGAAAATCCGGCAGGATACCAATCGCACCAGGGCCAAAAGGAATATTAAAATTCAGGACAGCAAATACTGACCCTATGAGAATCCATGTCATTCTGCTTTTTCCACCTCTACGATCGCCCCCTTCTGCATCGGGATGCGGCAATTCTTATTACTTCCAAATTCTACGATCACAACATCATCTGTCATATCGATCACAACACCATAGAAACCACTTGTGGTCAGAATACTGTCCCCTACTGCCACAGAAGCCACCAGTGACTGATGCTCTTTCTCTTTCTTCTTCTGCGGGCGGATGGCAATGAGATAAAATGCCCCTATGATAACAACATACATCAAAATAATACCTATACTTGAACCAGTCATTTTTTTCCTCCTAAATTGGGTTATAGATTTTCGCCGGAAGCCATTCGCTCCAGCTTATTCTTTTTATATTCAGAAAATCTTCCCTGTTCGATAGATTCCCGAATTTCTTCCATCATTGTATTATAAAAATACAAATTATGCAAGACTAATAATCGCAGCCCCAGCATTTCTTTCGCCTTAAGAAGATGCCGGATGTAAGCTCTGCTGTGATGGCGGCATGCCGGACACTGGCATCCCTCCTCCAATGGGCGGTCGTCCAGCTCATACCTGGCGTTGTTCAGGTTCATCTTTCCAAAATTCGTATAGGCATGTCCATGGCGTCCATTCCGTGCCGGATAGACGCAGTCAAAGAAATCCACTCCGCGCTCTACACCCTCAAGAATGTTCTGAGGCGTCCCAACACCCATGAGATATACCGGCTTATCCAGCGGAAGCTCCGGCACTGTCACATCAAGGATCTGGTACATCTCTTCATGGCTCTCACCGACAGCAAGTCCCCCCAGGGCATAGCCGGACAGATCCAGTTCCCGTATCCTTTTTGCATGTTCAATGCGGATATCTTTGAATGTCCCTCCCTGATTGATGCCAAAAAGCATCTGTTCTCTGTTGATGGTATCTGGCAGGCTGTTCAGCCGTTCCATCTCCCTCTTGCACCGTTCCAGCCAACGGGTCGTGCGGTCTACCGAATTCTGCATGTATTCCCTTGTTGCCGGATGGGGCGGGCACTCGTCAAATGCCATCGCTATGGTGGAACCAAGATTGGACTGGATCTGCATACTTTCTTCTGGTCCCATAAATATTTTGCGGCCATCAATATGGGAACGGAACGTCACTCCCTCTTCCTTGATCTTACGCAGGCCGGCCAGGGAAAATACCTGGAACCCACCGGAATCTGTCAGGATCGGACGATCCCAATCCATAAACTTATGCAGCCCCCCCAGCTTTCTCACCACCTGGTCTCCCGGACGCACATGAAGATGGTAGGTATTGGACAATTCCACCTGTGTATGTATCTCCCTTAAATCCACAGTAGAGACAGCACCCTTGATTGCGGCTGCTGTCCCTACATTCATAAATACCGGCGTCTCGATAACGCCATGTGGTGTATTCAGTTTTCCCCTCTTTGCCCGTCCATCCCGGGCAATCAATTTGTACATTTCTTTTCTCCATTCTGTCACTTTCAGATCTCTGCCATAATGTCCATTCCTGCCAATGCCGCCGGCAAAAATGTTTTGTAATCTTATTATAGTACAAATACAGGAGAATTGGTAGACCTTTTTTACATTCTTAAGGGCAGGGCGCCATTGAGCTAGCTGATCTTCGTTGTCTTAAATGCCGTGATGCGGTCAACAGGCGCCTCACATTCTGCAAATGCCGGGGATTCATAGATAATATACGTATATGCACCACTGATGGCGATCCCCTCGTTCATCGGCGGCAGTGGAACTGATTTTTTGCGCTTATTTTTCTTAATCGTCTTTTTATTCAGATTCCATGTAGGCTTATAGGTATCAAGGCATGACATAAATCCGGACCTGCCTTTCTTTGTCTGGCATGACCGTGACACCAGCATCTTGCCGCCAGAGGTAAATGCCACTCCCTGTGTACGATTCGGCATAAGGACACGGTTGGTCATCGTAAGGCTCGGTACCCCGGTCTTATTGTTGATCGTATAACCATACATATATTTTTTTAATTTTTCATTATAAGCCCCCGCCCACAATTTCCCCTTATAATAAGCAAGATACGATACTGTATCGGATACCGGGCAGGTATTCAGGAGAGCATACAGTTCGATATATTTCTGTCCGCTCACCACTGCATTTGTGATGATACTGTAACGGAAACTCTGTACATTTTTGCCATAGGTGATCCAGATATTTGTCCCATCAAAAGTGATTCCTCCCACATGTCCGGTATGGGGAAGCACTAATGTGGTTATATATTTCCTCGTATTTTTATTCATTATGTATATAACCGATTCATGTGTCTTTGTGAAATCATAGGCAGAGACCAGCAGGTAATTCCCAGCAAAGGCAATACTCTGTGGTACCATTCTTGCCGCGTTAAATCCGGCAATATTTGTATTCCTCATCCCAGGCAGGATAAAGCTTTTTCCGTATACCACCTTTTTTCTGAAATCCTTATATTTCTTATAGGCAGCAGACTTTTTGAATTTTGCCTTTGTCGTATATTTTTTTGCTTTTGTACTCGTAGCAGATGCTTTCTTCGTAGTAGCAGAAAACACCTCTGATTCCGACACCATCTCAATACCAGATACGGTGCGCACTGCCTGAACCTTCACATAATATTTTTGGTTCTGCTTTAATCCATCAACACCCCGGATCATATACTCATCAATGCCTGCGACCGCTCCCAGCACAAATCCTGTTGTAGAATTTGCAGACACATAAATGCGGAACAATTGGGCTCCCGTTCCCTTTGACCAGTAAACCTTCACCCGCTTGTCTCCACCCTTTACTTTCTTGATCTTGGGAAGTGCAGGAGCCGTTCCATACATCACCTCATCGGACGCTGCCCCCACATTGTCAATATCTGCAGCATAAGCATAAATTACAAAATAATATTCTTTTGCCGCAGAGAGCCCAGTTATCTGGAAAGATGTTATGCTGCTGGTTCCTGCCAGCGTATATTTTGTGCTTGTAGAGGGACGGTAATATATAGAATATCCCGTGGCTCCTTCTGCAGCATTCCACTGCAGCTTGATCTTTGTCTTGACATTCTGGACTGACTGGATTCCAGTGACCTTATCCGGTACAGGCGCGATGGCAAGCAGTTCTGAATCTTCACCGATTAATTCTTTCGCCATCGCCCGCACTTTTACGTACACGACTTTTCCCCGTACCATATCATTCAATGTATATGTCATCTTTTCTGTCTCTCCGACCAGGGTAAATACACCGTCAAAAGTCTCTGACATATAAACTTCATAGTATTCCGCCTTCGGAACAGCATCCCAGGAAACAGCCATGGAACTGGCAGTTCCTTTCCCCCTGCGAAGCCCCGTCACTTTCGGGAGCTTCTCCGGTTCTGGTGTAGCTGTGGGCGTTGGTTTCGCAGAGGGAGTGGGAGACGGCGATACAGATGGGGACGGAGATGGTGATGGGTCTGCCGCATCTGTGGGAACAGCCGTTGGTTCTGCAGCGGCCGCTGCCGATGGGAGTGCCGCCCACATAATAACACCTAAGAACAGAATAATAAGACATCTGCCCCATAACAAACTACTCAGGTTTAAATGCTCTTTTATCCTATGCATATCATTCACCTCATTCTCATATTTTTCTATTTACAACGCTGCTTTACAGCAATTTACTTTAATGGATTATTTTGTCATAACATTGGCAGGTGTCGGGAAATGTGTTATGATATCATGAACAGGAGGAACTGCCATGGAAAACGATATCGTTATTACGAAAATGCTGCCTGATGATATACCACAGATTCAGGAATTATACAGAGAATTGTTAGAAGAAATCTGCCCTCTCTCCACTATGTTGGAAAATTACAGGCATACAACAGGAAGGTCAGACTGCCTGCCCATTGTGGCAAAAAAGGGAAACACGATACTGGGAACTGCCACAGGCTTTGTCTGTACTGCTTTGGACGCACCTTTTATGGTAGTGGAAAATGTGGTTGTGAGAAAAGACTGCCGGGGAATGGGGGTCGGTAGAAAGCTGCTGGAATATCTGGACACTTTCGCCATAAAAAATAACTGCCATTACTCATTGCTTGTATCCTCCGGTTTCCGAAAAGATGCCCACAGATTTTATGAGGCTGCAGGATATACAGATGATGTACGGGGATTCCGGAAAATTTACTAATATAAAAAATTACCACGGATTACCCTTGACAAAAGCCCCAAAAAAATGTATTATG
Organism: uncultured Clostridia bacterium; assembly: GCA_947643415.1. Classification (GTDB taxonomy): domain Bacteria; phylum Bacillota; class Clostridia; order Lachnospirales; family Lachnospiraceae; genus Eubacterium_F. The sequence continues at coordinate 32,840 of CANRWA010000040.1, forward strand.
TTCAAGTGAGTGTTAGCTATGGCACAATACAGGGGCATAGTTCATCGGTAGAATAAGAGTCTCCAAAACTCCAGAGCTGGGTTCGATTCCTAGTGCCCCTG
>CANRWA010000041.1 GCA_947643415.1 uncultured Clostridia bacterium
ACATACTCATGCAGGATGGGAATAAACCTTCCGCTGTATGTTGTATTGTCAGAAAGGCAGTTATGCTGCACCTTGATAATGATATTCTCCAGCGTCCCTGGTTTGGCGATCTCCGAAATCATACTGTATAAATGTCCTTTTTTCTTGATGTCACCCATCAGGACTGCCATCCGTCCGCCCTGCTCCAGTGCGGAATACTGCTTTAACATCGCAGTATTCATTGCCTTTACAAACTGGTTCCAGTCCGGAATCCGGGACAGGTCGTACTTTCTGGGGTCGTACCCATACCGTGCCTCCACTTCCTTTGCCTGGTACATCTTATCCGAATAGATTACCATGTCCCAGTAGGGCGGGTGCCAAAAAATGAATTCCGGCCGCTCCGGTATCTCGCTGTTCATCAGGTCAAACCCACTGTGCAGGTCATAGATCCTGCTCTGGATCCCCATGTTGTCCGCTGCTGCTTTCGTTGTCCCACTGCCGCACATATAGTCGCATATCATCTCCGGATGGAAGAACCTAATCAGGTCTTCAATCAGCCTGGGGGAGCAGTTCCCACGGTATCGGTTACTGCCGCCCTCCCCGCGTTCCGGATAGGAAACAATGCTGGTCAGTGGTTTTATACTTGTATAACTCACTTTGCACCTCCTGTCTCCCCCGTGATTTCCCGGATAAATGCAGGACCCATCACAAGGTCTTTTCTCTCTATGTAAATATGGTAATGGTTCTTCTGATAATCTTCTTTCTCATAGCACTCATAACTGTCATCACCAGATACTGCCGCATACCTGTCATCTGACTGCCACTGTAGCAGTGTGCTGTTATCAAATTCCTCTGACAGATATTCCGTCAGTTTTCTTTTTGCATCCGGATAATCCATACAAATTTCTTCCAGATGCCCATGCTCCCCATGCCAGGACCAGTCTATGACCACGGCCCAGACAGTTTTCTTTTTCCTGCCTGCCCAGGGTTCTAACGGTTCTATCATTTCCGGCGCCATAATAACTTCGTCCAGACTGATATCCTCCAGTTTCTTTGGTTCCCCGTACAGAGCGGAAAACCGTTCCTCCAGCTCTGTTACATCTGCCGGCAGAACCGGGACATCAAAACTGCAGTAGATATCCGGTGTCTCATTTTCCGTCTCTTTATCCCCATCTGTCCGGATTTCCGTTATCTCTCCGAAAAGGCCTTCCCAGTCACTCTGTCCATTGGCATAAATCCTCTGCCCGATGGCAAATGTCATGTTTTCATAGTGGTAAGTGTCACCTGTCCTCTTTATAACCATAACCGTTCCCTCCTTTACATATGGCAGTCCACACTGACAAGTACCGTCTCATCGTCCAGCCCGTCAATAAACTGCTCCAGTTCATCTTCCCAGTCCCCATTGTCCTCGAACCTGCTGTTTTCGCCATCCGGGATAAAGCGCTCTGTCGTTGTCCAGATACCATCCTTCAGAAACGCATAGAGACTAAGCGGGTATTTCTTTCTTTTGAGATTTACAAATCGTTCCAGATATTCGTCCTCTGTCTCTCCTTTTCGGTATAACAGCTCGCCAAATCTGCGGATGCCATCTTCTGCCATACAAAGACCGGCGTTCCCTGGCACCTCTCCGGATGCAAACCATCCTGAAATTTTGGCAAAACTCTGTCTGGCTTTCTTCAATTCCCAGTCGTACATCACCTGCCAGGCAATGTCCTTCTTTCTGGCGGCACAGGTCCAGTGGTATCCATCCGGGGCTTTTGTCTCTTCATCTGCACACGTCCAGCTTCGGTCTGCAATGCCGTATTCTTTACAGTCGTCTTTTACCAGAAACAGATCCGGCCAGCGTCCGCCAATGGAATACCAGTCATAAAAAGCATCCGGGTTGTAATAATAGCCAAACGCCCCCTGCTCTTCATAATAAGGTGTCCCATGCTCTTTCTCCACAAACTCCTGAAAGTTCTGGTAAACCTTAGAATACGGAACATTCTCTTCCACCTGCATCCTCCTGCACATCTTCGTGCGTTTCCGGTGGTGCAGCGGTCCCCAGTTCCTCTCATACAGCCTGCCATCCACAATCTCATATTTACAGTAAACATCGCAATGATCGTCTGTAAGAACTGTCCCATTAGGAAAACGGACCAGATTTACTGTTTCCGTCTCATATTCTTTCCGGTATTCCTCCGTCTTATCTTCAAATTCCAGATAATCCGGATTATCCGTCTCACAGTAAAAAGGCTCCATAACGGCATCCACTTCCTCCGCCATCCGGCTGGAAAAAGCAGTGCTCCGCATTTTTACCTCAGACCGGTATATATCTAACATGATGTGGTATTCCGGATTTTCCTTCTTTTGCTCTTCGATTTCCTGAATGATACTTCTGGCTTCATCTGCCCTTGCCATATCTTCCTCACATGGTTCGATCTCCACAGTTACTAATGTCGCATAATGCATACGCTCGTCCTCCTTTTTGAAAAAGGACAGGCCGTATATCCAGAAAATATGGGCGGCAGAAACAGCAGCCTGCCCTGTACCATAAAAACTTTCTGAACATACTGCTGTCCTGTCATTTTTGTTATAATGAATGAATTATCTTGTATCTTTTCCTGTCATCTGTCATATCCGGATATGCCTTCTGACTACCCCGGTCAGTTTTGCTGGCAGCTGGTTCAAATCCGTGATGTCCATAAAAGAATCCCCATAGATTCTTTCTATGTTCTGCTTATCATTGCCAATGGCTGCCGCCACGAAAATAATGTTTTTCCGCTGATATTCCTGTCGGATTCCCCGGAGGTCCTCTTCTGCCGCAGTCCCGCTGTAACCGGTATCTGCAGGCTGCCCGTCGGATACGATCATTAAAATTTTAATCTCCTCCGGTCGCTTTGACAGCTGTTCGGCTACAAACCGCAGGGCTGCCCCGTCACGGTTGCCGCCCCTGGCGCTGATGTCCATCATCCGGTACTGGTCCTCCTGGTCGATACTTTCAAACTCTGCATAGGAATACAGGTCCACTACATCACCATGATGGGAATCATACCCTGTGCTGTGCCCGTATATCATCACCGGAATATCCAGCCCCCGGCAGAAATCATACAGGATGATTGCTGTGGCTCTGGCATAGGTACAGCGGTCACAGGAACTCATGGAACCGGACTCGTCCAATAACAGTCCTACTGCCATTTCCGGAATCTCATTGGGCAGGGAATTTTTATAAAACACCTTCCCATCATTCCGGCACAGTGCATGGGTGTCTAACCGCCTTCCCATTAGAAGGCCTGTCATCTTACCGCCACGCCTGCTTTCCTTTAACTGCTTTACCAGGCTTTTCTGCATCTGTTTTGAAATGGTCAGCAGAGAACCGGCAATCTGGCCATACTGTTCCACCAGTTCCTCATCCACGCTGCTGATCCGATTAACCCGGATGCCGACTCCCTCATGGATGTTGCCATAAGAGATATTCTGTGCGGTTTCATTCAGTTCCTGCAGCCGCTCGTTTTCTAACTGCTCACAGGCGGAACGCTCTGCCATCTTATCCAGTATCCGCTCAATGTCGGCTGCGGCACGTTCATCGCATTCCCTTTCATAATCCTCATTGCGGCTGATTTCGCCGCTTGCCGGATTTGACACACTGGATGTCTGCGTGAGGGGTATCCTGCCCTGCTCCTGCTCTGTCGCTTTCTGTTTCCCCGTATTTCCCGCTTTTTGAGATGGCACCGGAGTCTCCTCACCGGATTGGTCTTCACCGGAGGTTATTCCGGATGGATCCTCATTTTCATCCCCGGACTCATTTTCCCCGGTTCCCTCTGCTTCGTCAGACTCAGATTCCCCTTCGTCCGCTCCGCCGGTTTCCCCAGACCCGGAACTTTCTTCTGATTCTTCCGCGTCTGCATGGGTTTTTGCCCGGTTTCCGGCAGTCTGTCCGCCAGATATCTCTTCCGAATCCTCCCCGTCTGCCACCGGCCTGCTCACGCATCCCGTAGCGCTGGTGGAAGTCCCGGCCAGGCTTCCCAGCCCTGCTTCCAGCAGTTCCTCCGCCGATATGCTCTCTCCGGCTGCTGTCATTTCGTCGCGCCGTTTTTTTATCTCTTCCAGATAATCCTCGATGTAATCCCACAATCTTACCAGAATGGTATTTACCACATCACAGCGAGATTTGGCTGACTTTACCATCACTGCCTGGTCAATCTCTGTAATGAGGCCGAACACTGACTGGATACGCTCATCTGTCAATGCCTCATCCCCATACTTAATTTCCCCGAACAGGGCATAAGACAGCATCACCTGCAGGATGCTCTGGAAAATATGTCCGCTTTCCTCTTCCTGTTCTTTCATCTGCGTCACGTCAGGCATCAGTTTCCACTCCCGCTCCCGCAGGGTTTCCAACCCGTAGCCTAATGTTCCCGGAAACTGGTTTAGAAAGCGGTGTTCGATGTAGCCGTCCTCCATGACATTCCAGATATCATGTGCCACTTTCAGAAACAGCTTTTTGTTGATTTCATCCGCACGCACATAATCCCAGACCGCTCTCTCATTCAGCTTATCCTTTGCCGCTTTTAAATCAGGCGCTGCCGGATACCACCGTTCATCCGCCAGGGCGTTAAAGTAGGACTGGCTGCACAGAAAATCCGTATACAGCACATGCCCCAGTTCATGGGAAAACAGCCCGCAGACAATCTGGTAGCGGTTTTCCCGCCCCCTTACTTTCGTAACCATCGGGTGTCCCGCATTGATGCGGATTGAATGGTTATCGGTATCTGCCCCATCCTGTACTTTTGGTTTCCAGTAGATGTTGACATGAACCCTCCGGTTATAATGGTACCGTTTTGTCTGTGCCACTGCCAGGTCCTCAAAATGCCCGGCCAGTATCCTTGATGTAAAAAACTGCTTATCCGTGATCTTACTCCGCTTTTCGTTCATTAAACGCTTTACTGTTTTGTGATTCACCCTTGCCATAGGGTACCTCCTTTCCTGTTGAAAACGCACTGTCAGGAAATTCCTGCAGTGCGTTTATGTTGCAGCGTATTTTCATAACGCTGTTACTGTTTTGTATTCTCCTTGCATAGATGCACAATACTACTGTCCCATGATGTACGCCTCACACAGCGGCCCGCATTCTCTTGGGCGGAAAGATTGGTTCCAGCACCGTTGTAACCAGTGCCTCCCGGTCTACTTCATCCGAAGTTGCCTTGCTGATAATGGTATACAGTGCCGATTCATAAGGATTTCCCGTAATCTCGGTACTGATCACCCAGTCAATCAGGCTCCTCATGCCATACGAACCGTCCGTGATACTGTTTTTCCGGCAGTAGTCTGCCAGGTCATTTACCACCTGCACCATCTGGGATACCTGGAACTCATCCGTGGCTCCCGTCACACTCATGGCACGCTGTACCATCACTTCCGGTTTCGGCAGCTCCACGTCTTTTACCAGACTCATTCTGTCAATGACTGACTGGTTCATCGACCGGCATCCCTCATAACTGACATTGGTGGTAATGACCACCACCGCATCCGGATGTCTCTCGATGATTTCACCGGTAGGAAGGGTAATCCCTCCTGACTGCTCCAGTAAGGAATTTAATCCCACCAGAACGCCCGGCTGCACAATGGTCGTCGGCTCCTGAATTTCCAGCAAATAGCCGTTTTTCAAGGCTTTGATAAAATCCGTCTCCACATAAGAGTAGGTCTGCCCGCTGCTTTTAGAGCCTTCCGTCCGTCTGGAAAGCGCCTGTACTTTTTTTGTTACCATGTCAAGCACCACTGCCATGCAGTCCTGCGTACTGGCATTGTCGTTTTCTTTTCCGGTCAGCTGCTGGTACACGCCGGCCGGGTCAAAATCCATGTCATCCAGATCGGGCAGCTCCATCAGCTTCGCCACGTTTTCATAGCTTATGCCGCCCATGCTTTTCAGCATGGCAAGCTCTTTATCCAGTGTGGCATCCCCGGTCGAACCGGAATCCGAATCCGGGAAGATCATCCCCACAAAGTCAAAAATCTCCGTGCCTGCCGAACAGGTGTATTTCATGTAGGGAAGATGCAGCCCTGCTGCAATCGCCTTTGCTCCCATTGTCTTACCGGTTCCTGCCGGTCCCCGTAAAAGGAAGTTCCGCATCTGCATGGATTTTCCTGTCGTTTCTTTTGCGTGCCTGCAGATTTCCACCACTTCCGGCGGGATGATGTACCAGTCCGGTATTTCCGGCACCAGGCTCTCCTCCACCGCATTCAGTGTCCGTCCCTGCATGACATATTTCCCCTCGAAGTCTGCTTTCTCTACCAGGATGCCGGCTTTTTTTATCGTTGCCGGCCCGGTCTTTGCAAAGATGGTAAATTCCCCTGCTGTCACACTGACCGGGGTAAATGCCCCCGAATCCAGCTGTGCATTGGATACCCGCATCAGGTTGCCGGAAGCATCCACATCCAGTTTCAGATGGGCGCTGCATGTCTCATCCTTTATCCTGCGGTACGCATTGTCACACAAAACCGCCATGCTCTCCTTTGCCGCATCGAAATCCGGATACCCTTTCTGGTACTGCTCATAGTAACGCTCATACTGTTCTGCAAATTCCTCATCCTCCATCAGAAACGGCATCATTGCCATAATGACAGCAGCGCCGTCCCTTCCTTTCGGATTCATGGTGTAGGTTTCCATCATCTCCGTATCCTTGTTGTAGACACTGGCTAATGCCATCCCCTTGGAACGGTCATAAACCGCCAGATGATAGGCGGATTCCTCCACAGAGGACTTGTACTCCGCCACGGAACGGTGGTCAATCAGGCCAGCCGCCCCTTCGCCTGTCCCATTCATACACTGGCAGACTGCATGGACTGCCTTGATCATCGTACAGTTGAGCGTGGCTTCCGTCCCGCTCCCATACCTGGAACTGACTTTGACCTTTTTATTTGCCAGCGTATCAAAAGGCTCCGGGAGTTTCCGGTTAAAGTTAAAAATGTTGTTCATATTTGTACTCATGTTTCCCTCCTTCTGCACTGCTCTCTGTGCATAACGCAAGTTTGTGCAAGCAGTGCACAGGCACAAACTTGCCAGCTGAACGAAGTTCAGGTTATTCCCTTTCTTAGCTATAAAATAATTACAATGCCATCCGTTACCGTTTTTACCCTGTCAAGCCCGGCCCGTTCCAGTTCCCGGCAGATATCCGGCCAGCTCTCTGGAGAGGGCAGTTCCTCCAAGGGTATCAGAATTTCGTTCTTTCCCTGTCCAATCGCCTCATTGCAGCGTTCGTTCAGTTCCAGCATGTGTGCCTCGCTCCATTCAAAGGCCAGTAACTCATAATTGTTTTCCACCGGCTCTTCGTCAAAAACCTCTTCCCCTTCTGATTCCGGGGATAACGGCTCTTTCGTTCCTTCCGGCTGGTAATCAATCCCCACCACCTGAAGGTTTTTGTGCAGCACTTCTGCCCTGCGGTAGCCTCCCGCCCGGTTCAGGAGAATAAACACCTCCCCGCCAGCCATAATCTCCTGCATGGCATCCGGTGTCTCCCAGACCCATCTGGCTTCGGGATACTCCTGTATCACCAGTTCCGTAATTTTTGCCAGTATGACAGAATATGCCGTCCGCTCCAGGTCCTTTATGGTCGGATTTTGTTTTGGTTCCGGCAGTAAGGGTACTGGTGTCAGTACCTCGATTTTGTCCGGCCTGCTGCACAGCGCCTTTAATGCCGCTGCAAAAATCCCCAGTATCATCAACAGAAGGATGGGCCAGAGCCTGCAGATGGCAGAAAGCAATGCCAGCATTCCCAGTAAAATCAGGATGTCAGCGGCTTTCCTGTCTCTTTTTTCTTTCCGGTTCATAGGCACTCCTGCTCCTTTCTGCAGCGTTCCGGTGGAATCAGGATGTGCAGCTGGCTGCATTCCTCCGAAGAGGATTTTTTCCTGACCGCTATGGCGACTGCCTGGGACTGCACGTCACACTCCAGTTTTCCTTCCTGGTTTCTGGAAGCCTGAAAATCCGTCCCCAGTATGAGCCGCTTTCTGACCCCCTTCATCCGGGTAACGCCTCTACAGAACTCATCTGTCTTTTGGTAGACCAGGATTTCATACTGCCTATCTGCCGGCAGGACGTGGAGAATTTCCTGAATCTCATCCCCGGTCAGTCCGCCTCCGGTTTTGGTATGAAGCGCTGCTTTGAATTTTGCATTCCTCTCCTGCTCCGTGAGGAGAAGAAAGCCTTTGTTTTTCATGGAATCATCTCCTTTCCCATAACGCAAAAAGACCGCACACAAGACTACGAAACGTAACTTATGTGCGGTCTTTCACGCCGGTATTTGATTGTTGTGCCATGTTAGTCCTGAAACAGGTTGTTGCCGCCAAACGCCTCAAATCCCATAAATCCATCCGATTCCATTGGATTTGCCTGCTGCAGTGCCGACTGTGCGGCTGCCTGGTCTGCCGCAGGTGCCTGTCCCGGATTTGCCGGAGCCTCCCCTGCGGGTGCTGCCTGCTGCGGCTGCCCCTGCCTCTGGGACTGATTCTGTCCGGTATTCTGGCTCTCACCGGATTTTCCGACATAGGCATACTCGATATCCTCCACGATAAGGACATGCTGGCTTCTTTCTTCCTTTGTTTTCTTGTCAGGCCATTTTTCCTCATCCAGCCTCGCTGTCAGATTGACAAAGGAACCCTCCTTGAGTTTCATTTTTTTGATTCTCTCACAGACAGCACCAAAGGCTTTTACCGATATATTCAGCCAGCGGTAATTCCCCTCAACACGGCTGTCATAGACCTTCTGGCCGATCCGGAACCTCACAGATTCCCCATTTTCGGAAAACCTCAGTGCATCTGCCTCCTTGTATCCCTTGGATACCACTACGTTTGTTGCGAATGTCTTAAACATGGGCATTCTCCTTTCTTGCAGGAATCCCTGCCATTATGTATTTATTTCAACCTGGCCTGCAGGCGGAAACCAAAGTAACTGTGCGGAATTTTTCCGCAACAAAAAAAGCGCCAAAAAGCACTTCTGTGCTGATTGACACTTTGTAACCTGAATACTCTGTATTTCTAAAATAACCTGATACTGATATAGCAACTATACCATATCCCGCCTGCATCGTCAAATCATTCTTTATTTTTCTTTTGGGGCATCCGGACCGATACTGCCAGCCAGTTCCCTTTTGACAAAATCAAGGGCCACCTGCACCCGCCTAGCATCAAACGCATATGTGCCGTCTTCCTTTTCATTGCGGTCTATTTCTTCCCTGATTTCCTGCAAAAGCTGATATAATGCTTCTTTTTCCGTTTCCATAACAACCTCCAGATGCACACATTTTTTGTAGCACACAAGGAACTAAAGTTCCTAAAAGTTTGGGCTTGTGCCTCCCAAACTTCCAATACAAACACAGTTTGTATTGTGAAACCATTCATTTTTCACCTTTACCTCCGAATCTCCATTGCGTAATAATTTCCAATAATATATTCCCCGTCACGCTCGTACACAGGTGTTTTTTCTGCCACATAGACAACGATAGTGTCCCCCTCTGACAGTTTGCTTATGCGGTATCTGACTGGAATTTTCACAGTCCCCTGCTCCAGTGCCAGATGGACAGCCCGAACCCGCTTTCGCAATCCTGACGTATCTACGCGGATACACTGCCCCTGCAGACGCATGTAATTCCCCCCTGCCGCCTGCACAAACAACCAAAACCCACTGCCTGCCAGCCAGAACATACATAAAATACATGGCAGAAGCAGATACAAATCCCTGTTTCCTGTCATAAGAAACAGTAGTATCATCAAAAACAGCCCTCCGCCCCCAGACCGGAATAATACCTGTCTCTGTAATGCCTTCGGCATTTTTATCCACTTTTCTTTCACCGTAATCCCCCTCACACAATCAGTATCTTCTTTTTCTTCAAAAGCTGCATCAGGGCTTCCACCACCTCGTCACGACACTCTGCCTGCTCCATCTGGTGTTCCAGCAGGTTGTCCTGGATATTGTCTTTCGTGTAAATCGTTTCAATCAGCTTCTGACGATTCCTGTTGCCGAACATCCCACTATCTGCTGTTATGTGGTGTTCCTGAAGAAAAACCAGTTCTGCCACAGACAGGTGTAACCCTGCTTTCCGCATCCATGTATCAATCTGCCGCTCCAGACCACTCAGCCTGCTGCTCATATGCTGACTCTGCCTTACCGGACAGAATACGCACCGGGTAAGAATCCGGTATTTGTATACGGAACCCGTTTCTACTTCCATCTCTGCTAATCCTTTACCAGCCAGACACCGGACTGCCTGCTCTTCTGCCTCTGATTCAATAATATGAAACCCAAACCTGCCCTGCAGCCATACAGCAGCTTCCCTTCCCTGAAGCTGGAATTTTTGATTTCCCCTTTCCAGAAAGAGATTTCCCGTTACCGACTCCGGACACACAATGCCTTTCGATAAATATAACATCTTCCTTACCTCCTGCACATTTTAATTTTATTACACGACGAATAGCCCTAATTTACAACAGTTTTTTAAAGCACATACATCATGCCAACACACAAGGCAACAATCAGCAAGACTACACCTATAATCACAATCACTTTCTTTATCAGGTTTTTATCCATGCCTTCACTGAACCGTCCCTCATCCGCAGGAAGAATATCATCATAATAACCGTCATAGTCATCTTTTGGACCAGTTTCCAATATTAGCTCCGGCTCTTTTGCTGGTTCTGCTGACTGGCTTTTCTCTTCGGGCAGTTCTGACGGTCTACGTTTCTTTTTCGTTGTCCTTTCTCTGACTCCGGTGACATTCCGCTTTTTCGATGCTTTCTGACTGCGCTTTCCAGATGTTTTTTCTTTCTGGGATTCCATATCGAACCCTGCTGTTTTCTGAGCCGTCTCATTATGGTCTTTGTTCTGGGCTACGCTACTCTCCTCATCTTTTATCGGCAGTTTTTTCCCACACTCCATGCAAAAAGAAACAGCACCGTCTATAAGAACAGTGCCGCAATAAGGACAATATTTCATTTTGTAAATGCCTCCTTCATATTGAATTGAAAAAGTGAGCCCTTCAAAAGAAAAACCCACTTGTAGACAATATGATTGTATCAGATTTACGTTTGCATGTCATCGGCATGGATGCGCCATTTTTGTGTGTAGACGTCACGAATGATACAAAGATAATGTCTTGCACCATGATTTTACACGCTTTACACGGTTAGTGCGCCGTACTATACCGCATCTATTATTTAAAAATATTTTATGATTGTTGTAGACAAGGTAATAAAAATGAAGATAAAGCCGACAGTAAGGTTTCATCTTCATTTTTTATTCCAATTCAGGACTAGTGCTTCTAGATCTCCCTTGATAACATTAATATCTCGCTAGAACATCAAACGCAGAGCGAGATGTCTGAGAGTACGTGAACGAATTTCGTCAATAAGGACTCTGTCCTGAGGTGGTTTATTCCCACTTATAGTAGCATGTAAGATTCCAATGGTCTCCTAGTTCATAATATATATCATAGCTATCAAGTATCGCTTCAAATTCATCTAAAATTCTTTCGTCAAATTCGACGCCAAAACGACTTCCGTTTCCCAGGCAATGGCAAAAATCTCCTTCAAAACTCATACTCAAAATATGATTCGAAGCAACAAATTGAAAATAATCACGAGGATTCTTGTTTTCTAAAACAATTAGATGCCCGGGATCATTGTAATAAAAATTATCCTCATCGTCGGAAGTGGAGAATTCTTTCCCATTAAAATAAATATTGACATCTTGCCAAAGATTATTATCAAGCAAAAATTGCCGAATTTGCTTTGCAAGGCATTCTTTTTCAGTTTCCGTAAGTTCCCGTCCTGTTACCATAGTAACACCTCCATAAATTTGTTATATTATACCATCATTTTACCTTTGAAGCAATGGAGAATTAAAGCCCACGAAATCTCCGCAGGCTTTTTCATTAAGTTACTCACAGTTAAACTGTGCATTGTTAAAGTACTACTATATTGTTTTGGTCACTTTTTGTTTTTCTGGCATCGGCACCGCAACTTCCGTCTCATCCCGGAATTGGAACTCCAGTATCTTGTTAGAGCATACGGTCACAGACTCAACCATAGAATTCCATAAGTCAAGATCAAATTCCTCCAGAATATTTCCACACTTCCGTAGCTCAGCAAGGCAGCGGCGGATTTGCTCTTTTCTGGCAGATTGTGACTGGATTTTTTTCTGCAGGTGCGCTATCTGCTTTTCGGCTTGTTTACATTCTGCATCCAGTTCAGCAAAGTGGCGGTTGTATGTTCCCTGGTCTTGGATATGCCTAGTGTTCTCCTCCATGTAGCGGCGGAGATTCCCCATTAGCTCCCCATGTTTTTTATCAGAGTCTTCCAACTGTTTTTCCAGACTGCTGGTATCAGCCAGTATTGGCATCATTTCTTCAAAGCGATCAATAAACTGCTTTTTATCGCCTAACACTTGATTAAACGCTTCCACGAAAGCAGTTTTGAGGACAGACTCATCTAAATTAGGCGTGGAGCAGAGGGTGCTATTCTGATATTTCTCGTTACACCGCCAGATATATTTGCGGTGTTTACTGTTGCTGTGCCAGACTTTCCGGCCGTAATAGCCGCCACAGTCACCACAGATAATTTTAGCCGTAAATGGGCTGTTTCGGTGTAACTGCCTGCGCTTAGGGTGCCGCCTCTCAATTTCCTGCTGCACCAGCTCAAAGGTTTCCGGATCAATAATAGCCGGATGGGAGTTCTGGATATAATACTGCGGAACCTCCCCCTTGTTTTTCCTGATGCTTTTTGTGAGAAAATCTGCGGTATAGGTCTTTTGCAACAGGGCATCTCCTTTGTATTTTTCATTTCGAAGAATGCTCATAATGGTGGAGACGCTCCATTTAGTTTTGCCTGATGGCGTAGGTATTCCCTGCCCGGTAAGGTGATTTGCAATCGTACGGACAGTTTTTCCTTCCAGAAATAATCGGTAAATTTCACGGACAATTTCTGCTTCTTTCTCCACGATTTTAGGCAGACCATCCTCGCCCTTCTCATAGCCAAGAAAATTTTTGTATGCAAGGGAAAATTTGCCTTCTTCCATGCTGCGGCGTTTTCCCCAGGTAACATTCTCCGAAATGGAGCGGCTTTCTTCCTGTGCCAGGCTGCTCATAATCGTAATCATTACCTCACCCTTTGCATCCAGGGTGTAAATATTCTCTTTTTCAAAATATACTTCTACTTTCTTTTCTTTGAGTTTGCGGACAGTGGTAAGCGTATCTACTGTATTGCGGGCAAAGCGGCTGATTGACTTGGTAAGGATTAAATCAATTTTTCCAGCAAGCGCATCCGCCACCATGTGATTAAACCCTTCCCGTTTTCTGGTATTTGTGCCGGAGATGCCTTCATCCGTATATACACCGACAAACTCCCATTCCGGGTTGCTTTTGATGTGCCGGGTATAAAAATCCACCTGTGCCTCGTAGCTGGATAATTGTTCATCAGAATCCGTAGATACGCGGGCATATGCCGCCACACGCCGTTTTTGTCTGGTTTCCTCCGGTATAGTATTAAGCAGGCTGACCCGGCTTTCTATCTTTTGGATTTTTCTTGTTGGTGCTGCCATTATTTTTCTTCCCCCTTTCTTTTCTGTTCTCTAATTTTTTGCTGTCTTTCCCGTGCCGACTGTTTCATGGTGTCGCTCCAGCTTTCCCGCCGGGAAGGATTCTGCCAGGTTACTTCTTCCGTATGCCCATCTTGAAAGACATAGATTAAGGTATTATGTCCCGGAACTTGGATTTCCCTGATATGCTCCAGCAGCATTGTCCGGTTCAGATCGTTTATTCCCAATAACTCTGAGGTTTTTGCAACGAGAATGGATTCCGGGATCTGCTGGGAAGGGCAGGCCTCTTTGCCACAAGTATCAAAAGTACGGCAAATCCATGCGGCTTTTCTATACTTACTGCCTTGATGCAAGATACGTCTGCGGTAGTGTTTGCCACATATCTTACAGCATAACAGACCTGTAAAAAGATACGGTTCAGACCTTGTGCTTGGATGATAAAACTTATTTGCACGCCATTCCATTTCCTGCTGTACCCTCTCGAAGGTATCCTTCTCGATGATGGCCTCATGGCTGTCTTCCACATAATACATGGGAAGCTCACCATTGTTCCTGACCGTCTTTTTACTGATGTGATCCATAGTATATGTTGTCTGTAATAGCAGGTTTCCAGTGTATTTGTCATTGCGGAGAATGTTATAGACGCTGGTTATACTCCACGGATTGCCCCGTTTAGTAGTAACCCCCATACTATTTAACTTTCTGACAATGGCACTTCTGCCCATGCCGCTGAGGAAGTCATCAAAAATCTGTTTTACAATTGCCGCTTCCTCCGGGACTACCTGCAGCATACCATCTTCAAACCGGTATCCTAACATACTTCCACCATTCGGGATGCCATTCTCGAAATTTTTGCGGATGCGCCATTTAACGTTCTCGGAAACAGAGTGGCTTTCCTCCTGGGCAAACGATGCTAAGAGCGTCAGCATCAGCTCGCCATCTGTGCTTAAGGTGTGGATATTTTCTTTTTCAAAATAAATATCAATCTCCAACGCTTTAAGCTCACGGGCAGTCTCCAACAGCGTTACAGTGTTGCGCGCTAGCCGGGTAATGGACTTAACGATTACCATGTCGATTTTCCCAGCCCGGCAATCGGTCAGCAATCTCTGAAATTCGGGGCGGTTTTCTTTTGTGCCCGTCATAGCCTCATCAGCATAAATCCCGGCAAACTCCCAATCACCCCGGCTGCCGATATAATTATTGTAATAACTGATCTGGGCAGACAGGGAGTGTATTTGCGCATCCTTACCGGAAGACACCCGGGCATAAGCTGCTACACGTTTCCGTTTGATGGATTGTACATTCTGGCTTTCTAATTTGGTTATTTTCCTCATATGACACCTCCGTTTCTGAACCCCCACACACATCTATCACTCATTTTGCGTAAAAAAGCAGGGGTTGAGTTAAACTTTGTGAGGAGTTCCCGGTGGCATGTCCACCGTAAAGTACAGGGAGCCTCATTAGAGACCCCCATGTTAATGTGCTGTATTATTTTGTTCACTTTGTTTCTGCTGGCCGATTTGGTTTGTGCCCAGACTTCCAGCTGCTGTTGCCGGTAAGGTTCCTCAGCAGGATTTTCCGTGCAGTTTTGTACTCATCCCCGATAAAACCTAGACGGATCAGAAACATGCGCATGGTAAACTTAGCGTTCTCAATCGGTTTTTCTACCGCCGTCACCCGTTTCTGTGTCTTTGCCATTTTGCAGATGGCGGCAATGAAGCGGCTGTATGTATCTGCTTCGCCATCAAGCCCATGATGCGTAAACCACGGGAAAGCGATTTTGCCGTCAAGTTCCACAATCGACAAATTGTCTGTCTCCAGAGCCTGCCCCAGCAATGTTGCTTTGCTGGCAACTATCTTTTTGAGATTTTCCCGTGCTTCCGGGGTAAAACCCGTGTCAGGAATTTCGACCGTGAACTTGTCCAGGGCATTATCATTTGACACTGCCTCAGACACATTGCTGTCCGCAGCATCTTCTCCACCGTTAGTTCCTACATCATTCATAACCACCTTTTCTGCCGTAAAGCCCCTTTTCCGCAGGTCTTCGACAAGTACTGCTGCAAAATCGGGATGGATATTGCTGCCATATGACAGCATGCCGTTCCTGTCGACGGTATAATCGCCCACCATGTAGGAAAAGCCGGGCGCCCCCTGGTATACGGCGGGCTGGCCCAATATCTGGCTGATTGCCTCCACCAAAGGTTTTCTATTGCTGCCAGTGAGATTGTAATTATATTGGAAGCTCATAATATTTTGTCTCCTTTCTTCCACACACATCTATCACTCTGATTGCCTGTTAAAGCAAGTCTTGTTTTTGAGGTAATAATGTGGAGTAATGTGCGTTATTCTTTCTCTGGCGCTTCGCCGGTAAAAAGATAATTGACATATTCTTCCCGGTGTTCTTCCAGATAAATTACTAACTCAAAGTAGTTCTCACGGTTAGCGATCCACTGTACCATTCGGGTGTCCAGCATATTGGTCTCCCCGCTTTTGCGGATGGCTTCAATCTGCCGTTTAATGGTTTCGGTCATGGGTTTCACCTCCCCTCGAATACTTTTCTGCCAGGTATGCCTCCCAGACCGAGTCAAGTACGGCATGGCGCAGAATACTGGTATCAAAGCCAGAACCCTCATAGCCTTGCCGGATTGTCTCAAAGTAGCTGGTGGATGGCGTACCGTAAGGATGCAGAGATTCGTTCATAATATAAACCATTGCCTGCACCCGTTTGCCGTTTACCGTTACCCTGAGTGTTTCTTTGCGGTAAAGATGGGGATAACCCTCGTAAACATCGAGGCTGCACTCATCATTTGGCTGCAACTGCCAGATTAGTACCGGCACTTTATTTCCCCTATGCTTTTCTATTGTTGCCGCCGCAGTGCTTTTCCCCCTGAACATTAAACGATGGTTATGCAGAAAGGACGCTTTAACAACTCTGGCTGTCGGGCAGCGTCTTGCCATCTGTTCTAAGTTAAGATTAGAACCATAGGCGATATAGAATCTGTTTTTTGTTGGGTTATTATTATTTTTTCTCATACGTTTTGCCCTCCATTTCCGGTATTTCTTGTGTTGATGTGGCTTCTGACATTCTCTTTGGAACCATACCGCCAGGCGGCGTTTCCATCCAGATGCTGGTACAGATGCTCCCGGCAGCTCTTGAACTCCTCACCGATGAATCCGATACGGTTGAGCCACACACGCATGGCAAACTTTTCATTTTCTTCCTGAACTTTGCGGCTGCTGGCGCTTTTCTGTATCAGAGCCTGGTGGTTCAAGGCAAGTGCCAGCACAATGTAGGCACGGATTTTCCCGGCATGGAGCGTGCTGTTGAAGCCTCTGAGCTCCACGGTATGGTTTCCATGGAAAAAGCTGTGCAGATTTAGAAAATAGTAACGGCTGCTGTTATAGTGGCTGTTACGGTTTCCAAGGTACTTTTCGTACCAGATTTCTTCAATCTGCCCCAAAGTTTTTGGTTTCTCTTTGTTCATCCGTTCTACCAGATAGGCATCCATCTTCTTGCAGTAACGCATCCGTTCCGGCGCAATCTGCAGGGATTTGTAAAGCAGGTCATTGTGTGCATAAATGATGTTAACAAAGTTGCGGATGCTTCGGGGCGTATGGTTAGCGCCGTCGAGATGGATGTGGATGCCGCAGGATTTATTTGCAAACCCTCCGGCTTTCCGGAGCCTTCTGGCTAAGGCCTGTACCTGGCCAATATCTTCCCGGTAGAGCAGGATAGGGCTGACCAGTTCCACACTGTAACGGTTATCAGCAGATATGGTCCTGCGCCCCTCCTTTTTCTGGCAGTGGATACTGCCGTCATACATGATTTTCCAGATACGCCCATCGGGAGCCGTTATTTTGCGGGCATCGTAATAGTCCCCGGTGGCATCAATGCTGCCACCCAGGAAACGAACAGCGGTTTCTGCCGCCTTTTGCCGGGTAATCCCGGTGAACTCGATCTCCAGACCGAACTTTCCAGTAAACATTTACCCTCCTTTCCTGTGGCTTTTGAAGTGCAGAACGGGGGCAGTCATGATGCGCCCCCAAAATCTGGCTGCACATCATGCCGCAATGCTTACTTGGTTTTTATGCTACCTACTGTTAAAATCCTCCTTTCCCGGAACTTTTTCCGTGTGATCGTTCAGCGCTGGGCTAACCCCCGCTGCGGAATCGGTTGCCGGACAGTATTTTTTCTGTAACTGTGCCGTCAGCTTATGGTATTCCGCATCGGTAATCAACCCGCACTTATAAAGATGGCTGGCGATGGCAAGCATCGCGCCATGTTGTTTTATCTGTTCAAACTGTGCTTTATCCATTATGGCAGTCCCTCCCCATAGCGGCCAAGGCGGTAACACTCCCGGCTGCAGAACTTCTTTTTGCGATTGCCGAAACTGATGAATTCTCTTCCACAGTAATAGCAGGTCAGGCGGTATGGTGTTCTGCTGCGGAATTGGTTCCACCATTGGTAACGGCACTGGTTGCTGCAAAAAGTCCTGCGTCCGTCACCAGGAGGCCGTAATAACGGTTTGCCACAATTTTTACATAGATTTGAATCCAGTTCCGGTGCGGTTTCAGCCTTTATGCCATTACGGCGGCAGATGGATTTTACGGTATTGGGGGAGAGTGATAATGCTTTTCCAATTTCTGCAAATGATTCTCCCTGCTGGCGAAGAATAATGATTGACTCCTTGGTTTCTGGTTTTATCATGCTGCCTCCTTTTCTGCCCCGGTTCCTGCACTCGCCATGTATGCGGCTTTGATGCGCAGGCCAAGAGCGTGTATCACATTGACGGTTACGGCATTGCCGGCCTGTTTATATGCCTGGGTATCGGAAGTCACAGCCAGCAGTTTATCAATCTGGCCATCAGAAAATCCCTGCAGCCGCAGGCATTCCCGTGGGACGAGGCGGCGGATCCTCATATCCGCGTCTACAACTGCCTTATCGGCATTCGTAGTGAGGGTATAGGCAATGCCGTGCCCTACCCGTGTCCGTTTTTTATTCTGGCCGGCATAGGAAGTATCGACTGAATCACCCGGCTCTGCCTCGCTGTACCCGTGCTTGGTGGCTTCCTTGATCAGGAGGACACCATCACGCGCCTGGCCTGAGCCTATGCCCTTGGAATAACTGGCGGTAAGGGTGCGGGCAGAATCCCGTGTGCCCGAGACTCCCTCACGGCTGCTGCAGCTTACAAGGTACAGCCCGGTTTTTCCGCCGCCTCCCCCGGAACTGGCGAGCTGGGTGCAGGCGACCCCGGAGGGGTCGTAGACCCGTGCCCCCTGCAACCCGCCGACGATCTGTATAAGAGCTTTTCCGTCTGTTTTTGGGAGAGGTAATATTTTCCCGGCACATTCTGGATCAAGATATCCGACAATGTACACCCGTTTGCGCGACTGCGGGACTCCAAAATTCTTGCTGTTAAGCACCTGCCATTGCACGCCATACCCCAGTTCTGATAGCGTGTTGAGGATGGTTGTAAATGTCCGTCCTTCGTCATGGCTAAGCAGACCGGGAACGTTTTCAAGTATAAAAAACGCAGGCTGTTTGGCTTTAAGGACACGCGCGATGTCAAAAAAGAGTGTGCCTCTCGCATCTTCAAAGCCACGGCGCTTTCCGGCAATGGAAAAGCTTTGGCAGGGGAACCCGGCGCAGAGCAGGTCGAAGTCCGGCATTTCTTCTGCATTGATGGTTTTTGCGTCTTCATAGTAAATTTCCTTTGGATTAATGGTATATATGTTCCGGTAGGCCCTGTCAGCATGTTTGTCAATTTCTGAGTGGCCGATGCAGGTAAATCCCCCAGCGCGCTCCAGTCCGGCACGGAACCCGCCGATGCCAGCAAACATGTCGAAGAACCTGATATTTTGTGTCCCCATGATCATCCTTCCTTTCTTAAAGTTGTTATAAAAATGTTTAAGTACCTGCTGGTTATAGTGACATGGCAGCATTTCTATGTGTTTAAAGCCTGCCTAGCACAGCATTTCCCGGTCGCCCCCATTCAGGATGAGATGTTCCAGCTCATCGCAGGTAATTATGGCAAAAAGTTTTGCCTGCTTGTCAAAAGCCTTTTTTAGATGTCGGATGAGTTTTTCTTTTCGGCTGTCACTCGGTACAATCCAAACGGTCAGCGGGAACATCTCTGATTCTTCCTGTTCCAGGCCTGAGCGGTAGTAGGCATGGTATTTCTGGCACTTTTCTATAATTTTTGCAGGGGACTCGGTGTCAAGGTCTACCTCGATAAAGTAACGGTCTTCATATTCTTCGGTTGTGGTTGCCGCATAGAGGTCTGGTTTGAGGGAGAGCGATACTCCGGCGCTGCTGTATGCCCGCCAGCACTCCGGTTCCAGCTGCAAAGCGGTAATCTGGGGCTCATGTTCCCGGCAGATTTCTGTGAACTTTATGGCAATTTCCGCAACAGCTAAGGTGTGTGCTAGGAAAAAGGGAGACGGTTCACAGTGTCTCCGCACGGGAAACGCCCTGTTGTCGTGGAGACGGAGCAGGCGTTCGCCGGCGTGGGTCAGATGCCAGATGAATGAACCTGACCCGGCCCGCACTCCGCCAATTCGCCGGGAGAGGCTGCTGATTAGCCCGAGTTCGTTCAGCTTTTTGAGGTTGCGGCTGGCTGCCCGCAGCCCGGCAGATAGGTTAGCGGCATCAGTAAATAACAGTCTCCCTATCTGTCCGGTCATGAGGTAGCGGTACTGCTGCACTGCGGCGAGCAGCTGTCGGTCGCGCTCCCCCAGGCGGCTGTCAATTTCCAGCAGTTGTCTTTTTGATATGCGCCGGGGTGCTTGGCAGTCAGTAACAGGGGTGCCGCCCACGGCAGAAGAATCCGCAGCAGGTACGCTGAAGGAATCCCGGACGTTAAACTGCGCAAAGTCCTGTATCCCGGGTGTTTCCGCTTGTGGTTTGCCGTCCCCATTCGTCAGTCGGTTCGTCATGGTCGTTTCTTCCTTCCAATGTTAATGTCGCCAGAGTTTTCCTCAGCGGTGCTGTTGTTAGTGGTAAATATACTGAGGTATTCCTGTTCAATTTGTTCTGCCGAGACACCATAGGTGGCTTGGCTCTTTGCTTTAAGGTCAGCAGCGTCCCGAAAGGCTGGCGGTGGCAGTAAAGTCTTACCCTGCACCCAGCCAACATTCCTGCCATTCGATTGGAACGAGGTATAAATCTGGTAACGGGGCAGCGTCATAAAATCTTCGACTGTGAGTTCCGGTGCCATTGCCGCCATGTCTTTGGCGTCTCGGCTGTTAAGCCCGAATACGATTTTGTTCCTCGCATTCGCATCAACCCCGGAGCGGATGTTTAGCGGCAGTTGGTCGCGGTATTGGTGCGCCAGTGTCAGCCCGACACCCAGCCCTCGTGCTTGCGCCAAAGCGTCTGATAAATCGGTTGGTAATGACAAATAATCCTGCAATTCGTCAATGTAGATTTCTACAATATGACGCTTTTCTGCGGGAATGCCCGCCCTCGACAGTGCCAGTGTCCAGGTTAAACCGATAATCAGGCTTCCTAACAATCTCGCTGATTCTCCGCCAGTTAACCCTTTGTTAAGAGGGATTAGAACGATCTTCCGTTTATAAAATAAGTCTGTCAGAGAAAACTTTGGCTTTGCCTGGCCTAAAATGTTCCGAAGTCCGGGACGTAAGGTCAGCTGGCGTAATTTGTTTAGCACGGGAGAAATTTGCTGTCTTTTCTCAGTGTCGCGCAGAGCCTCAAACTGTTCCCAAAATGGGCGAAGCGCCATGCGGTCTTTGACTTTGCTTGTGATTCTGCGCCGGAAGCTCTCATCCGTCAGTAAGGGCAACAGCCATAAAAGAGTTGCGTTGTCCGTGTCTGTCAGAGTCAGGAGAGCTGCCGTTAGTACATCCTGGGTGTAAATTCCCCAACAGTCACTAAATATTTCTTTGAGGACGGAGAGGATAGCGTCCGCAATCAGGGCTGGATTGCCATAGTCCTTAAACGCCAGCGGGTTGAACCCGCAGGGGCAGGAATCCGAGGGGTCGATAATTGCCACGTCCCCAGTGCGTTCTTCTGGAATCCGTTCCAAGATAGATGTAATCAAGTCCGCTTTTGGATCAAGGACGAGTATGCTCCGTCCAGCCGTAATGTCTGCCAAAATCAGGTGCAGCATGGCAGTTGATTTGCCACTGCCGGTCGGACCAATCAGATGGCAATGTTCCAAACTGTCTTTTGGAGATATACTGAGCTGCTTTGGGTTTATGGCATCCATACTGACAGCAAAACTGCGGTCGGTTTTCTGGTTGGTTGGATTTCTATACCAGTGGGGCGGAAGTGTAAGTTTTGGGTGCAAGCCCGGCGTTCCCGGCAGTTCTTCCTCACCAGCGGGGAGCAGGAGAAAATTAGCTAACTCTTTTACTGATAATATTAGCGGGAAGTGCCAAGGCACATGGGCGGTGTTGAGGTCGGCTGGTTTGGCTGTGTCTGCATGGATGCGGACGCCAGCGGCTTCCAATATTTTGAATGCACTGATAATACTGTGCATCTGGGCATTTGCACTTTTTCCAGATGCACCAATGCGGATGACAGCCTGGAACGTGTGCTGTTCGGCTTTTTCTCTAACCGTTTTGCGGCTCTCGGCAGAGGCTTTCTGTACATCGCCAAGTAAGATTTGCAGCCAGGTAGCGTTTGGATCAGCCAGGTTGGCTGGCACTGGGGAGGGAGCGTAAGCCCGCCCCAGTACAATCTGTATTGCCATTTCCGTACCGCTTTTATCTTCCGTTAGCGCCGCCAGACCTGCCCGGATGACCGATTCTGTGACATCGGTTTTGAGGGAAAGCGTCGGGTGGCTGATTCTCAATTGACGGGCAGTAGTAACGGCAGTACGTTTTTCTTCGCCGGCTTCATGAAACTGAATATCGCCATGCGCTTTGACCGCCTCCTCTATATTTCTGATGTATCTCGCTGCGGCACCAAGCAGGTAGCTCACTTTTCCGTTTTGGCTGCGTATTTCCCAGAGGACTGCGCCCCGCGGTGATGACAATGCCGCCAAATGCGAGAGGGTTTCCCATACTGTTTCTAGTTTATAGGGTCTTGTCCAGACCATCTCCCTCCAGACCAGTTCTTCAATTTGATGCTTCAAGAATGCCCACTCCTTTCTTCTCTTTCTACCATTTTCCCAAATCATCGTGTTTGTGCCTCCAAATACGGAAACCAATGATAATGGCAGTGACGATGATGGCGATGGTGAGCAATACTGGCCAGACCTCGAATAACCAATATGCAGCAGATTTTATGAGATAGGCACTCAAAGCCAGCATAAAGGCGGTTTCTAGGATTTTGGTAATTAACCGTTTTGGTGGTTCCAAGCATCACACCTCCCCCTTTGGCACTTTGTCACTATACCGCGGCACAGGATAACCCGGAATCACAATATCACTGTCGATTTCGTTGCCCCAGACATCCCAGCCGGGCTGCCGACGGCGGGCGAAAAGTTCCAGGTAGGGACCAGGGCTAACCCGCTCTATGATTTTATGGACCTCCTCCGGTTTATGTGAGTGATCCTGAAGCGGAAAGACACCAAAATTTATTTGGTTTTTACATCGCACGGGTGCTTTTCCACGGGTCCCTAACAGAATATGTTCGGTGCAGTTCCTCAGGTAATTACCGAGTCCCATCCGAAGTTTAATCCAGGTGAACACGGAACGCGGCGTAAATCCCCATGCCTCCAATACGTCAAAACCATATCGCAGGGTTCCATTTGTCGTCCACAACCAGCAATGGCTGTTGTCTTCTGCTAAATCTTTTACTGGCATGGCCTTAATCTGCTCCAGGCTCATTAGAGGATAATGATTAATTGCACCATATGTTCCCGACTGGCTTGTACTCCATGGGGGATCTATGAGCAGGGTAGCATAACGTTTGCTTGAATGGTTTCTGGTTTCTGTGCTGTTGATTATTTTTTCCATAGAATTTCTCCTTTCTTTTGGTTGGCTGCTTTGACGCCCATTGAACCTCAAAGCAGCCTGGTTCCCAAACATAAACAATAAAACGCTTTTAGGGCGGTGGGACACCCCTTAACAGAGGCGAGGAACCAATTAAGGCGCAACATAAAATATTGTTGTAATATCGTCAATGATATGTTGACAATGACTTATTTTTTCCGCTTTTTACCGCCCTCTCTGCAACGGTAGGGGCTTTTATGCCGCACTTTCTCTGACAGGGTGCTACCCCTTTTTACGGAATTTCTTTTTTGCATTTTTCTGACAGGTCTTGCGGATTATTGCCTGGTATGCCGTCATATAGTCGTACTCGTTCTGGAAGCTATCTTGCATATACTGTAATATCAGTCTGCGCATAGCTTTCTTTTTACGGTAGTGCTTATAAAGCAGATAGCACACATAACCAGCAATTATAACTATGCCTATCACATTTGCAATCAATTCTGATGTCATAATTATATTCACCACCTTTTTAGCCGGGCCAGTGAATTTTTTGTGTAAACATTGATAATTGCAGCATAACATTTGGTCGCATCCGGGTTCATGTTAGAGAGTGTCTCAGCCGTTGTTGCCAAAACGCCGATGTTTTCCATTGATTTTCTGGCAAGCTGGGCAGAAAGTTTGTCCTGCGCAGCATCATACATGGCATTATCCAGCATCCTGTTCAATTCGTATTTTGCCGCCCAGCTAAGACTGCGTGGCATAGTAGTGTAGTTTGCGGTGGTTTCTATGACGGTGTCGTCATAACCACCTGGGTAAGTGTTTTGTTGGTTCATAAAGATGACCTCCTTTGATTTTTTTGAAACACATACTATGACATATTATTGATGTGCTTCTAATAGTTGGTCATCTAGTTGTTGGGGAATTTTACCCTGTTTACAAAGTTTTTGGATTTTTTAGAAACAAAAAAGACCCATCCTGTGTCTTAGTTATAAAGGATAGGTCTATGATTTGATCGTCATACTAAATGATTTCTAAAAATATATCAATATATTTCTACAGCTATTTATTGCTCAGTTTTTTGGACTATTACGACTGATGGGTTTTCTATTAAGTCGTTATCAACTGTTGCCTGGCCCCAGTTGTAGATGAAGTTCTCACCACAATCGAGGCTAGTATCAACAACCTTTGCCTTGAAGCGGATAAATGCATTACCGCCGTTTTGGCCATCAGCGCTACCAACGTAGCCACCGATGTTCACGCCACGGGTCACAATGTCTCCATCCGGAGTCAGTACAGCCCATTGACCTTTGGTGCTGTAATTGTAAAGCAAGGTCGTGTTAGGAACATATTCAAGGTTGCCAGGTAGAATGTCGCGAATCATCACGTCGTTCTGGGTCTCGGTGCTGGTATTGTTGTATTCGATCTGGAATTCAACTTCCTCACCAATCTCTGCATCGACAACTTCGCTCCATTCCTCGTCACCAAGTTTACGAACTTTCGTGGTAACTGTGTATTTGTCATAAATTACATCAATCCAGGCAGTGATTTCACTACTGTATTGTGAACCACCAGGAATCTCACCGTTAAGCTTATCATAACCAATCAGCACGCCACCCTCTGCGGCCTTTAGTGCAATATCGTTGCTTAACTGCAAACCGTTTGCGCCTATGGAGTCATTGTGGATCATGGCGGTATCTGGTCTAAACTTCAAGTGAAAAGGGTTGCCTGTGTCGCTGGTAAATACCACACTGTCCCAGTATTTAGAGGGTGTTGCATTGCTTGATTCAATATACCCACGTACCGGAATCTGCGTATCTGAATATGAGGGGATGCTCAAAGCTGCTTTTGCATCCTTCGCCACAGCATTATATCCCTTATTGTTATTATTGCTGATGTAAAGTTTTATCATATATGACTCTGCATCTTCCACGTTGATGTAGTTACTTTCCCACGAACTGCTATCATCGGGATCAGTATCTGGTCGGCAAACGCTGACGAAGTCTTTTTCATCGCCTGGATAAATAGCCTTATAATCTCCGGAACTGTACTCCCCATCAATCGAATTGAATACAATTTGATTGCCAAGTTTACCATATTTTACTTCGCTGGCTGTGTAACTGGAGCGTCCCCCCTCGTTGTCACCCCAGTCAGGCTCAATATGCCCATTCATAATGTTTTCAGAATCAGAAGTATCGCTTGAATTTTCCCGAACCGATTCACGGCTATTATGTATAAAATACGATAATATCGTTGCTACTGATGCCAGCGCTAATATCAGCAAGGCTACCTGAAATAAAATCCGGTGTTTCTTTATAAATACGCATAAAGAGTGCGTATCTGATGGCTTGTCATCAGGGTCGGTCGTAGGCTCATTGGTTGTTTCACCCGCATCTAAACCTCCTAGCGGTTCGATAGAAACTTCATCGTCTTCCAAATCATCATCAACAGACACAGGTTTATTGAGCTCCTTATTATCCTCTGGAATGTTTAGTGGTTCAACAATGGCCTTGTCATTTTCCGAAACAACAGTAGCCTCAACGATGTGTTTATTATCCTCCAAATTAAGTGCAATACATTCGGGGAAGTCCGATGGCAGTTCTTCAGGGAGGCCATTCGGAAATTTTTTCTCCAGCTCATCAAAGACAGCCGTTGATAACCCAAGTTTCTTATTGAGACCATCTGTTTCCGTATCCAGTTGTTTTGCTAACGCTTTTATTATTTTATCCTCAAAATCTGGAAGCCTGCTGTTTGGATCGCTCCACCCGGATACAGTAGTTCTAGCTCTCTCAAATTTGACATTTGGATTATCTTCTGCATATTTTTCGCGACGTTCTCCTACATTTAAATTCTTATATCCTGGCAAAATGCCATATACCGCAAAAAGCAGAAGACGGTCACGGATGATATCCACGTATTTTTCCAACAGTCTTATGACATATGCACTGTAAAACGTTTGATATAACTCTTCTAATTTAACAGAATCATTCGCCCGATTGCCCAATGCTAACCTATTGAGACGCACCACATCGACATGATTCCCGCTTTCTCTTTCAAGTAACAGGGCTAATTCGTGCATATCTGCTTCTGATTTACGAACTTGAGTCAAGCGAGCTTTAATCTTTTCGACAGCTGTGGGTGCGTTGTTCTTAGTTTCTCCCATATATAATCCCTCCACATGGATCTTTCTATTATTATGTCATAACTGCTGTCATAAGTCAAAATATAGATTTCACAACATCACTTATATCCTGATAAAAATCGCCATACGTTTTACCGCATGGCGAGGATGCTTAGAAACCTATAAATTCTGTAATTGTAACAATCGTGTTGTCATTATGAAAAATATCGTGGCTATCATCCTTCCAACGGTCTTTGATTCTAAACTGGAGACGCCGATGACTATTGCCAAAATCTTCTTCAAGTATCGTAGCCGTCGCAGTGTATGTCAGATGATAGGTTGGTGTGATGCCCGATTTAGATTGTGGTCCTTCGAAGATAAGATTCAAAAATTCATAACCACAAATCCAAAAGTTGACTCTGTCATCCTTTGCCTCGTTCACATAGAATAACTGCACACCGCCAGCAAAAACCTTGAAACCGCTGAGTTCCCAATCCGGATGATTCCCCATCATAATTTCAATTATGTTGTCAGCAAATTCATTTCCAGTGTTTTCCTGATCTTTTGGCAATTCGAAACAATCTGAACCAATATAGCGGAGCAATCTTTTCCATGCTTCTTCCGAATTATCTCTTTTTGCCATTTTCATTTGGATTGGCTGCCGTAAATTAGTTTGGCGGCAAGCTTCGAAGCAGTCAAAACTGCCATTGTTTCCAGAGACAATATAGCCGTTTCCTGCTAATTCAATTTTATAAGTCAGTTCTCTCATTCTTCCCCCTCCAATCTTTATATTTATAAGAATAATCGCATCATCACATATCCACATAGAATATGCGAACTTTGCGATTATTCAAAAGATGTCAGGAAAGAAGGCTACCGAATGGCGCAAGAATACAGAATAATATTGAGGTTTCTTAATGTACTAAATGGTTAGTTTTAACTAACTTATTCTATTGTAGCACACATGTTTGTTTTTGTCAATGGTTTTTATGCTTTTTCGCATATTTCCTAAATTGCAAAAGTAAATTCTACTGTCTTTTTTCCTGATGGAAGTTACCTCTGCACAGGTTGAATTTAATTCTGCATATATATTATGATGTTCCTGCCTCCGACAGCAGTGGAAGGAGACATCATGAGTAAATATATTCCTGGTAACCATAAACATCTTACCGCTTCTGACAGGCTTTACATAGAACGTGCCCTGAATGACGGTATCTCATTCAAAGAGATTGCACGCCATCTCTGCAAAGACCCAAGCACGATATCCAAAGAGGTCCGTGCACACCGCCTGTCCGATTACTATCCGGGAAGAGGGCTCTTCCTGAATGCCAAAAATTTTTGTGTCCACCGTTTCCATTGCCAAAAGAAAAATGTCTGTGGAAAGATTATCCTTTGCGATATCAAATGTGCTTCCTGCCCTTCATGCAACCAGCACTGCAAGGATTTTGTAAGGGAACGCTGCAACAGGCTTGACCGGGCTCCGTATGTCTGTAATGGATGTGATAAGGGACATGTACGCTGCACCATCCCTCATAAGTATCACTATGATGCACTCTTTGCAGACCGCAGATACCGGGAAACCCTCCGGGATTCCAGATCCGGTCTCCATCTCTCCAAAAAGGAGCTCCGTCACATTGATGCAGTAGTTACTCCTCTAATCTGGCAGGGACATTCCCCTTACCAGATTGTTGTGGAACATCCGGAGCTTGGACTTTCCGTCCGTTCCATCTATCAATACATAGAACTCGGACTGCTTACCGGCCGCAACATCGACCTGAAACGGAAAGTTAAATTTAAAGCCCGCAGGTGTCATAAATCACAGATTACTGACCGAGAAGTGTTCCATGGCCGGCTGTACAGTGATTTCCAGCAGCTTCCGCCTACACATGTGGTTGAAATGGATACGGTGAAATCCTCCCGTGACTCCAAAAAATGTATCCTTACATTCTATTTCCGGGATGAAAAACTGCTTCTCGCCTATCTTTTAAACCGGTGTACCAAAGGAGCCGTCCGTGCTGTTTTTGACCGGCTTGAAAAACGGCTTGGCACGATAACCTTCCGTATCTTATTTGAAACAGTCCTGACCGACCGGGGTGGGGAGTTTGGAGACCCGGAAGCCTTGGAAACAGGCATGGATGATTACCAACGTACCAGTATTTATTATTGTGATCCCATGCGCAGCGGGCAAAAGGGTGGCATAGAAAATGTTCATACAAAGCTGCGGGAAATACTTCCGAAAGGCACCAGTTTCGAGCACCTGACACAATGGGATCTGAATTTAATCGTAAACAATATCAACTCTGTTCCCAGACAGAGCCTGCTCAGACTTACCCCATACCAGAACGCAAAGGAAAACTTCGATATGGATGTCCTGTTAGCACTTCAGCTCAAGCCGGTTGACCCTGACAAAATCAATCTGACACCTGAGCTGATTAAGTAAACTATAAATCCAATCAAAAGAATCTGCTGTCAGGCAGCATAGCTTTACATCTTCATAAAAAACAAATCCAGTGGGTAGAATTTAGTCCTGCACACGACAATTCATACCGGCTTGTTTGCCATACCCTTTTTTAGAATTTTTGCTTGGATCTGGTTATATTATAATCCATTCTTCTCTGTTATGGTTTAAAAAATATGAAAAAATCAGCATTTTTTAACGTGCAGTAGAATTTACTTCTGCACTGGAAGTTACTTTTGCAATTAAGCTTTTCGCATATTTTGCCATCATTTTTGTAAGGACAATCTAATATTTTTACCCTTTTTCGTTCCCTTTCCATTCTTCTTTGTTCTTCTTTGTTCTTTTCCAGGCAATGAGGTTTTATTTTGTTATCATCTATCTAAGCAGCAAGAATACCTTCTGCAAACCAAGAAGGAAGTGAGGTGGTCGCCATGACCTATGCCCGTCCACCCCCCTGGATAGGGGTTAGGACATTTAATCATCGAGAATATTTAGAAATCTAAAAACAAAATATCGTTAGCCTGATTTGCAATAGGGCTTAAGGATACAAATATCGTCTATTTTCACCAAAAACATTGGTGGGATAGCAGTATCGGTACCCTCTCCTTATTGCGCCCAATTAGGCTCGTGAGGTCTGTGTATCGAGCTGCACAGGCCTTATTTTATCCTTTCCACTGCCTATCAGGCGGAAAGGACAGAGTTATGAAATTTAATTATGGATATGAAAGAAACAAGATGGAGAAAGAGTTTGAATGGATGAAGCAGTTATTCCTTGAAGCAGGTATGTCAGATGAAGCAATAGAAGAAATACATCGTATGTTGCTTGACGAAGTAAATAATAAAAGAAAGTATTATACGCATAATCAGTCGCTTGATATTACAAATACTTCTGAAAATGAAAAATACGACGAAAGCTGGTCGCCATATTATGAGAAACATCTCGAGCAGTTTAGTGTTTATCAATACGAAATCAGCGAATGGGGACGCTATGACTGGATTGAGGATTTAGATACGCCTGATGTAATTTTGTGGGCTAAAAAACTCTCCGACACAGACAAAGAGCTCATCACTTACTTAATGGTAGAAAAATTGCAGAAACAGGAAGTGGCAACTATTCTAGGATGCAGCCCCTCTGCAGTCTCTAACCGCCTGAATCGTATAAAGAAACAACTGAAGAAAATTTTACCACTAGACTAAAATTCTATCAGCCAGTAGTTGCGCACTAAATATGCCCATGAGGATAACTTTAACGAGTTCATCCTCATGGGCTCTTTCTCTTTTACATCTACTTCGCACCACAGCGGACGGCAAAACCGTTTCCGCGGTCGTTATAATGTTGTGGGTCGACAGTGTTAGAACTGAAACTAAGATTGTAAGTATTGTCAGTCCAAAGTATAGTACGCGCCCAATAGATACCGCTTGAACCAACGTTACGCAATGAACCGTAGCTGTAATTATAGTTGCCCGTGAGCTCAAACCCGAGCGGCGCGCTACGTAACTGGGTAGAACCGGAGGAGGAGTTAGGTAGCGCGCCGCTCCCCCTTCACCCCTCCCGTACTACACAGCGGACGGCAAAACCGAAGCCGCGAGAACCGCCGCTTTGGGGTAAAACATAAGGAGCGTGCGTATCAAAAATACGGCCACGCGTACTAAGCCACCAGGTGCCATTTGTTATACGAACATATAGGTGGCCGTAAGAGTGATTGTACAGGCCCGTACGGAGAAAGTTGCACCGTTTCCCTCCTCATTCATGCTTATGATTATAGCATACTTTAACTTATTTTTACAATTTTACAAAGAAATAGCTCGCATTCCTGCGAGCTATTCATCTTTACAACCAACAACTAAGGGGTTACCAGTCATCTCTGCTCGCATTGGCACGATACACTCTTATGCCAATCAGCTCGCCCGAAGGCCCAACAAATTGATCTGCTATCGCAACAAATTCTATGAGTTCCTGCTTAATTTGTTTCGCCTTAACGATTTTCTTAACTTTCTTTTTATTCTTGTACCGTTTACGATACCGGACAAAAGCCTCCTCATACCTACATCCAACGTATTCGCTAGACGAATCAATCTCTCCGTCATGATAAATTGCATACTGAACTTTACCACTACGGGTTCTCATTTTTACTCTTACTGCGACACGACGATAGTTGGTTGGCCCTTTGATACACTCAAATTCACCAATGTCATATACCGCGCATATTTTGCAAATTGCATGCGCAACATAAAGTGCTCGCCCATAAGCCTTTCTCGCATATAAATCTTTGAAACTAATGCGGCGCCCCGTTGATGTCCTAGAAATTGAAGCCTTCGTCCACGGACTAGTCTCCGTATCACCGATTTCCAACAAGATTCGCGCCTTCATGGTATCAGATAAGTCACGGAGTTTTGTTTCTCGCAAATAACGTTGCAACTCTAAACTTATTGTAGGGGCATCCTGTATATACCTAGCATACTCCGCTAGCCGTTCCGCCCCAAGCCGGTCCTGAGCATGTACCTTTGTAGTGTCACTCGTTAACCACGCATATGAATATTCAGCTTCATTGACAATATTATCAATATATTTCTTATACTCATCAAACCTTCTTTCCGCAAACTTAATACCATAGATATACTCCTCGCAGTAAGCCTTTTTTACAAGAAACTTCGTATACTTTCCGGATTTTTTCGGTTTATTGTCCTGTTTGTCAAAGCCAGCGCTTCCATAATAGCCAGAATCCTGTGCACATATCGGAAACACATCGAACCCCACATCCGTCTGCTTTGCCACCTTCTTGGTCAGCTTCTGAAACTTCTTATAGAAGCTTTTCTCGCCACCCTTAAACCGGATCGTAAAAGTTCTCCCTTTCAAAAGCTGCTGATGAACCTTTTTGGCAGTCTTCTGA
The DNA here is from genome assembly GCA_947643415.1 of uncultured Clostridia bacterium. Taxonomy (GTDB): domain Bacteria; phylum Bacillota; class Clostridia; order Lachnospirales; family Lachnospiraceae; genus Eubacterium_F. Next base: position 31,911 of record CANRWA010000041.1, read on the forward strand.
TCAATCTTTTTGACCGTTATGACCTTAGTTTTCGCCTTTGCCTCCACCTCTGTCTGCTGGCAAACTACGCTACCTACCAAAATAAGTCCAAAGGTTAACAGTAATCCAGCCGCCATTGTTAATACGGAGCCGGGAAACAACTTGCTACAAAAATCATTTTTTACCTTCATGATAATCCCTCCTGTCTGTAAAGGTACAAATATTTATCACATCAAACAAAATATATAAAGTTAATGCGTCTAATTTTGTTGCCCTGATTTTGCTTTGGAAATATAGTCAAGGTCGGGCTAACAGCCCGTTACATTTAGCCTTGACGAGATTTCCGTAAGCAAAATTAAAATATAAGAAAAAAATGCGCAAAAATAAAAAATCAAAATACGGAAACACAAAACCCAACAAAAATCTGAACGCGCGCTTGCGCGCATTTGATAAAATCTGTTCGGGAACATCACATATTACAAAAAGTTTCCTTATTAAATGTCTTCCTTGGATCACATATAAAAATCCGCCTTCACAGGTCGGATGTAACACTTTATCAAT
>CANRWA010000042.1 GCA_947643415.1 uncultured Clostridia bacterium
ACTTTTGCTTTCAGTTTGGTATTCAGTTTGAACGAAAGGGCTTTTCTTTTCTGTTTTTTGCTAATTTTAACAATCTCCTGTACTTTTTCAGGGAAAATGTCATAGGAGACGTTGGTGTTTTTCATGACTTTTTTGTAGGTAACTTTGTTCTGGTTCAGCACATCGGTTGCTGCTTTTTTCTTGGGATTGCTTAACTTTGCCTTTGCTGCTTTGAGTTTTTTACCCTTTAAGGCAATGGACAGGCTGGTTTTGCCCCGCTTCATGGAGACAACTGATTTTTTATTTGCTTTTTTCGATATTTTGATAGAAAGGTCAGTGGCTTTGGTTTTGTATTTCTTTTTTCCGGATTTGACCAGAGTGGTATCAATCTCTTTCCATGTGCCACTCTTTTTGTAGTGAACTGGCATGGAGTAAGTGGCGGCAGTATAACTGCCGTCGGACATGGCAAACTGCTTGACGAATTTGGTACGTTTGGCAGGGAGCTCCCCGGTAATGATGGCATTGGCTTTAGCTGAATTGACAGAAGCTGCATCCGCCGAAGCAGCCGAGGATGAATCATCCTTTTTCTCACTGTTAACCAATAAATTTGAACTAAAAATAGAAGTAAATGCTAAAATACCTGTTAATAAACTACAAATAATCACTTTCTTACTCTGTTTCATACGTAATTCCCTTTCCGTCACCTAACTTTTCTATGATTACATCTCTCGTATATTAATTTCTTCTTTACATTTATACATGAATACAAACCAGATTTCAATACATTTGGCGATTTTGGTTTAGTATTTGGCAATTTTGGTAAAACGCTATACAAATTGCACAAATTTTCTAGTACAACAAATATTAAATAATTGATACATTCACTTGTTTAATTGTCCAGCTACTACGTCAGAAAATCTAGCTGTAGCCACCGCTACACCGTCGATTTTCTTCCTTGTATCTGAAACAATTATCCTGCGTGAATGTATCAAAGACTTAATTTTTGTTGTACTAGTCACATCTCAGTCATTCTTATAATTTCTTTCAGTTTCTTTATTATCTTTCTCATCTCATCATAGTCTGCCTGCTCATAAAATATATCAATCATTGCGATATTTTTCTTTAGTTCATATACAATCTCCCGGTACATCCTATTCTGATTCTCTAATTCCAGATGACTTTTTTCCTTCTCCTCTGCCACTCTTTTTTCCTCTCTTTTCAACCTGTACAACGACTTCTTGAATTTTTCTTTTCTGGAGCGGGAGATCTTTAGCTTTTCTTCCGACTTGAATATAAGCATCTGCCCATTCATATCAATAGAACGGACCTGTCTTAAATTCACGATATAACTATTATGTGCATAAACAAAACCATATTTTTTTAAAGCCTCATAGACCGTCCTGAGGCTTTTCCTTACAAAGAACCCTTCTTCTGATTCCTCTCCATATCTCCCTTCTTTCATCACTCCTACATCCATATGTACCCTGCAGCCATGTTTTAAAATAGAGATATAACTAATATCATCTAACCCTACTGATATTTTATGAATTCCACTCATTACCTCTAACCTTACATTTTTTTCCATTCCGATGTCCTCCTTATCCTTTTGGGTAAAATTGAGAAAAAAACTCCCCCTACTATAAAGAACACCGAAACTACTCATATCCCTACAAATTTTTTTAGATTTTTAAAAAAATTTCCATCTGTGCGATTGGATAGCATTTTATGGCAGAAAAAACCTCAAAAAAGAGACATCACTTTCTAAATGATGTCTCTTCTTTTCCAAAATTATTTACTTAATAATTCCCTTACCACATTACCATTTAACCATTCAGCCTTGCCTGAAGTTCTTTGCTCAGATCTTCATAACCTGGTTTGCCAAGGAGGGCAAACATGTTTTTCTTATAACTCTCTACACCTGGCTGATTAAATGGATTAACACCAAGGATATAGCCACTGATACCACAGGCATACTCAAAGAAGTAGAAGAGTTCACCGAGATAGAACTCATTCTGCTCTGGTATGCGGATCACAAGGTTTGGTACATTACCATCCGTATGTGCCAACTGTGTTCCCTTCATGGCATTCTTATTGATGAAATCCATCGTTCTGCCTGCAAGGTAATTCAGTCCATCCAGATCTTTCTCTTCTTCCTTTAAAGTGATATCCAGAGCCGGTTTCTCCAGTTCCATAACTGTCTCATACATAATACGGGAGCCATCCTGGATAAATTGTCCCATGGAGTGAAGATCTGTAGTAAGATCCACCGATGCTGGGAAGATACCTTTCTGATCCTTACCCTCACTCTCACCATAGAGCTGTTTCCACCACTCTGCCACATAATGGAAGATTGGCTCATAGTTTGCCAGTACCTCTACGTCCTTCCCTTTCTGGTGAAGGATGTTGCGGACAGTGGCATACAAAATAGAGTCATTCTTCTCAATGGCAGTCTCCAGACACAGCTTTCTCATACTCTGTGCGCCTTCCATCAGCTTGCTGATATCCGCGCCACTGGCTGCAATAGGAAGAAGACCAACTGCCGTGAGTACAGAGAATCGTCCGCCAACATCATCCGGCACAACAAATGTCTCATAACCTTCTTCTGTAGAAAGGCTCTTTAACGCACCCCTTGCCTTATCCGTTGTAGCATAGATTCTCTTAGCAGCCTCTTCCTTCCCATACTTATTTTCCAGCATTTCCTTAAATACGCGGAAAGCAATAGCTGGTTCTGTCGTTGTTCCAGACTTGCTGATCACATTTACAGAGAAATCTCTGTCACCGATAGTCTCAATGAGCTGTGAAAGGTAAGTTCCGCTTATGCTGTTACCAGCATAATAGATCTCTGGAGTCTTCCGAACAGATTTGTCCACACTGTTATAGAAACAGTGACGAAGAAATTCAATCGCTGCACGGGCTCCCAGATACGAACCACCAATACCAATTACCACCAATACATCTGAATCCGACTGAATCTTTTGCGCTGCCTTCTGTATTCTGGCAAACTCTTCTTTGTCGTAATCGACTGGCAGGTCAATCCAGCCAAGGAAATCATTTCCTGCCCCCTTCCTTCCTTCCAGTGTATCCCTTGCTGCCGCTACTGCTGCCTCCATGGATTTGATTTCATCATCATTGATGAATCCTGAAGCAAGCGAATAGTCAAATGTAACATGCTTCTCCATTATTCCATCCTCCTATATGTAATTGCTACCTCGATTATACTCTTTTGCAAAACGTTCTGTCAACCTCTAACCCATATATTCCCGTATTACATCAAGGATTACTTCTTCCTCTTCTTCCGTAAACTCAATGGTTGGTTCTTTCTGCTTCAATGGGTCTCTCGCCGGAAGGCTGACAACCTTATCTGTATGCTCTGCTGCCTCCTCAAAATACTCGTTTTGATACTGTTCCACCATCTGGGCATGAAATGTCTCGTTTTCCAAACGCGGTTTATATACATTTTCCAGAAAATCCAGCATGTCCACCCGGAGAATTCTCCTTTTGTTGGGAATTTCAAACACACAGTCAAATACTAGGATGAGGCCATTCCCAAAAACACCGGCAAACAGACTGACAAAAACAAGATTTCTCTCCAATCCCAGTGCCATGGCTGCCACTGCCCCGCCAAGGCCGCTGATCATAGAAAGCAGCATACACAGATTCCCAAAAGATTCCCATGTCCTTAGGCGCAGACCTAGAAAACGATAGTGCTGCAGATACTTTTCCACAAATACATCCACATCTGTCACGCCAAGTTTCAACTGATAACAGGTATCAAATTTCATACGAAGCATTTTCATCAACCGATGGTCCGAATGCCCCATATCCGATGCTGCCTGGATCAGTCTCTTGTATGTATGGCTGAGCATTCCCTTTGCCATGATCTCCATAACACAAAACAACGCCGTCACATATACTGCACCATACATATTTAAAAATTCTACCATACCAGATTCCCCCTTTTTTTGGAATCTAGTATAGCAGTCTCATGACATATTTTCCATCAGGGGCGTCCTATTTTCACAAAAATCATATCCCATTTTTCGACAAGCACTGTCACGAATCGCCCTGATTCTCACTTAAAGCCGCCTTATCGATAATATCCGCCACCATCACAACAGCATTCTGCTGGTTTGCTGCCGCCATGGCATCTCTATATTCCTGCTTTCTTTCATCTACTTCATGGATCGCCTTCAGCAGGCATTTGCTGGTCAGGTCTTCTTCCTTAATGACATAACTATAGCCCTGTTTTTCAAAGGATGCCGCATTCAGGATCTGGTCACCACGGCTCGCCTCCATGGAAAGCGGGATCAATATATTAGGTTTATGCAGTGCCAGAAGCTCGCAAATAGCATTTGCCCCTGCACGGGAGATAACGATATCAGCAGCATCCAGAAGATCACACAACTCTTTCTGGATATATTCATACTGAACATATCCTTCTAATCCCTGAAATAATTCATCAATCTTATCCTTGCCGCAGAGATGGATAATCTGATAACGTTCCAACAACTGCGGTAAAATCTCCCTTACCGCCTCATTCACACGGACAGAGCCAAGACTGCCCCCAATAACCAGTATCACTGGCTTCTCTGCTGTGAATCCACAGAAATCCAATCCAGTAAGCCGGTTTCCTGAAAAAAGTTCAGCGCGGATCGGAGAACCAGTCAGATATGCCCTGCCTTCGGGCAAATGCTCTAATGTCTCTGGAAAGTTCGCACAGATCGCCGCTGCGGAAGAGATACACAGACGGTTTGCCAGTCCCGGTGATATATCCGACTCATGCAGGACACAGGGAACATGACGGCGTTTCGCTGCTTTCACCACAGGTACTGTCACAAACCCTCCCTTTGAAAAGACAACATCCGGACAAATCTTTTTCATGAGTTTATCTGCTTCTGCATAACCTTTCAGTATACGGAATGGATCTGTAAAATTCTTCACATCAAAATAACGTCTCAGCTTACCAGACGATATGCCGTAGTATGGAATGTCAAAATTCCCGATGAGTTCTTTCTCTATTCCTGTTTTAGAACCGATGTAATGAATTTCATAACCCCTTTTTTCCAGTTCTGGAATAAGTGCGATATTTGGTGTCACATGGCCTGCCGTACCACCGCCTGTAAGTATAATTCGTTTCACAGATAACCCTCCTATAAGTTTGCTTTGATCTCTTCCGCAATGGCTGCAGGATCTTCCGGCATATCCCCTTTCGCCCATCCAATGTCCACCGTATCCCCTTCAAATCTTGGTATAACATGAACATGAAGATGAAATACAGTCTGTCCGGCCGCTTCCCCATTGTTCTGCAGGATATTGATCCCATCACAATGATAAGTTGCTTTCAGGGCACTGGCAATCTTCTTTGCCACGATCATGATCTTAGAGGCATCCTCATCCGGCAGTCCAAAAATATCAGGTGCATGATTTTTGGGAAGGATGATCACATGCCCCCTTGCAGCAGGATTGACATCCAGAATCGCCTGAAAAGACTCATCCTCATACACGGTTGTAGAGGGAATATCCCCTGACAGGATCTTACAAAAAATACAATTTTCTTCTCTCATTGCTTTTCCTCCATTTCTAATTAAAACGGAAAACCGTATCAAAGTTCCTTAGTATCTTAAAGTTTCCCTGTGCCGACAGGTCGCCAGACATAAATGCACTCTGAAAAGTTTTTTTCCCATGGACGATATCAGAAAAAACCTCGCTCCCTACCTTTGCGATCACATCTGCGGTTTCTGCTGTTCCACGATAGCAATCCAGTTCTTTCTCATCAATATCAACAACCAGCGAAAACCCTTTGTCAGTCAGGTCAATACGGAATAAGGCCTTAAATCCATCCAGTGGATAGAAATTCTCTTTCATAAGCGGAGTGTATTCATCCGTGTCCGTCTCTTCTCCCAGCATTCCCTTAAACAGACTTGCCAGCTCTTCGATATCTTCCTTCTGTTTCTTCACATACCTGTCATCAGACACATAGACCGACAACTGCTCGCTCTCCTGTGGTGTCAGTGCCAATGTACTTCCTTTCAGGACAGTTTTCTTAACCTGCATGTTGCTATTGGGAAATGCCACCATTTTCTTAGATATTGTCCGGTAAAAATTCTCCGTCTTTTTCTCTATCATTAAATTATATTCTGCATTTGTCTCAAATTCAACATGATTATCCACATAGGCACATAAGCCCTCACAAGGCACGCCGCCCAGCATCTCCCATGCACGGATCAGGTTAAATTCTGCCTCTCTTTCCCCATATGTCGTCGCCATAACTACAGGGAGCATATAAATGTGCGATATTTTTTCCTTGTCCCCATACAGCCAGCAGGAATCAAGAAACTGCTGCAGGTAACCGCCGATTCCCATCCATTCCACCGATGCAGCCAAAATTACGCCATCCGCCTCCTTTATGGTTTTTGGCAATACTGCAATACTGCTCTTCTCTTCATACAGATTGTACCGCTCTACAGTAACCCTCAGTTCATCCAGTACTTTAGAAATCCTCTCAATAACATAAATGGTAGGATCATCAATTAACCCACGGCCTCCATAATAAATATTAACTCTCATAGGTAACCTCCATCCGTTTCATTCTGGTCATGATCAGACACACCACAAATCCCACTACAAACCCACCAATATGGGCAGCATTATCAATCGTAGGATCCTGGCTTCCGCTATATAAGCTCAATCCGATAAAAAGAAGATATCTTGGCACTTCTGTGGTTCTCCGTCTCCGGTTCCTGTTTCCCATGATCAGCAGACACAGGAGTGCTCCCGTCAGGCCATAGATCGCACCAGAGGCACCACAGGAAACCGTATTCTCATGAACAATACTTATATTATATACGATTGACGCCGCTCCTGCAAGAATTCCGGACAGAAAATACAAAATCAGATAGCGGATACTACCAAGTACATTCTCGATCGCATATCCAAGAACAAGAAGGGAAAGCATATTATTTACCAGATGCTCAAATCCAAAGTGAAGGAAAAAATGTGTGACTAAGCGGTAGATCTCATGCTGTTCTATAATAAGCGGTTCTGATACTGCTCCCATCCGCAGCATAAAATCGGCATCATAACTGGAACCCTTCCATTCTACATAAAGATATACCAACACATTGATTCCCACCAAAAGCAGTGTGAGAACGGGTAATTTATTTTCCTTTTCCATCTGCTGCCTCTTTCCATAGACTGATTTTTTGTTTTATGTTATGATGAAAATTGTAACATAGAACAAATATCCGGTCAATGGATATCAGAAAGGAACACAGGACTTATGCAGATCACGATCCAGGCAGACCCCACTAATACGAAAACGGCACTATCTCTTTTGGAGGAAATGGGATACTCCATCCCCTGCAATTGTCATGGCAGGCGCCACTGCAATGGCAGAAACTATTCTTTTGACTGCTCGCTTGTTCCGAAGAAACCCATTACCATAACCCTGCCGGAATCTGCCTCTGAAAACATTATAGGAGTCTCTCTGGAAGACAAAGTTCCTGTTATAGGGGCAGGTGATGCCATACTGATCGACCTTGGCACTACTACTATCGCTCTGGCATTAATCCACCAGGGCAGTGCTGAATTGCGCCAGACCAGTGTCTTTGCAAATCCGCAGAAACAGTATGGTTCTGATGTTATTTCACGGATACATGCTTCTACCCACGGAAAAAGAAAAGCGTTAATGTCCATGATCCGAAAAGCCCTGGCCGAAAATATCTGTCAGATCTGCCTGAAAAACCATCAGACACCGGATGATCTTACCCACTGTTATATTGCTGGCAACACTGCCATGATCCATCTTTTAATGGGTTATGACTGCACCCCCCTTGCCCGAAGCCCATTTACCTTAAAAGAGGCCTCTCCCTCTCCTTTTCTTTATAAAAACTGTAAAGTACAGATCCTTCCCTGGTTTTCTGCTTTTGTGGGTGGTGACATCACAGCCGGAATGTATGCCTGCCATATGAATGATACTGCTGCCAGAAAAGATTCTGATACAATACTTCTCATCGATCTGGGAACAAATGGAGAAATGCTGCTCCGCCATAAAGGTCAGTTCTACTCTGCTGCAACCGCTGCAGGTCCTGCTTTCGAAGGCAATGGCCTGTCCTGTGGCTGTCCGGGCATTCCCGGTGCCATAAGTGCTGTCCGCCTGATGCCCCTTAGGCCAAAGCTCACCACCATTGATGATCTTCTTCCTGTGGGAATCTGTGGCTCCGGAGCTGTTTCGTTGTGCGCAGAATTACTGCGCCGCCGCTATATTACACCTGACGGCGTACTCACAGAACGGTTTCCATCAGAGGGAATTCTCCTCGGCCACTCACCATCACACGCACCACTCTATTTCACCGCAGATGATCTGCGCCAGATCCAACTCTCTATTGCTGCCATTACTGCCGGGATTGACACTCTGGCTTATGAATCCGGTATAGCTCCATCTGATATCTCTACCGTCTGCCTCGGCGGTGGTTTTGGTTTTTATCTTGATCTGGAAGCATGCCAGACACTGGGACTCTTTTCCTCAATTCCCATCTCCCATATATATCCCATGGGAAATACCTGTCTGCGTGGTCTGTTCCGTTTCGCCTGTGACACAGACACCTCTTCCCCTATTCCCCTTCCAGCCGCACGCAACATCGACCTTGCCGGGCATCCCTATTTTCAGAAACAGTTTATCCATCACATGACATATTCTGGCTGAGTGATCTCCACCACATATTCTCTTTCCCCGATACGAAGTAAATCACCATCATCCAGACGAGTTTTCTGCCATGCCGGAAGTTTCCTGTCATTATGGAATATGTCCAATCCTGATTCCTCATCTACAACCATAATAATTCCCGCCTCCTGCAGGATATTTACACATGGCTGCCTGCCCCTTCCAGAGTTTCCTGCTCTGATCCGATAAGGAAATTGTGGGATTGGAATCGTATCTTCTGTTCCTGTCTGCGGAATCAGGCAAACTTTATTCTGTTCCCTTTCTTCATTGTGATATAAAATATTTTTCCCCTTTATCTCCTGAAAAGATCCTGGTATAGTTTTCCAAGCACCATATCCTGATACAGCAAGAAAGAATAACACGGCGCCAACAAATTTTATCCAGTCAGTTTCCCCTGACAACGGACGGCGGAACATTCCCTGCCACCATAATACTGCCGGCAAAACCATTCCTGCCACTAGGATCATACCGGGCAGCAGACAGCCGCGTATCACCAATTTCTGTTGAGGACGATCTCTGTCTGCCGGCAAAAAAGAAACCTCCTGTGGCTTTAAATATGATACACTATCATCCGTCTCCCCCTTGGATATATCTCCTGTTTCTTTCGGGATATCATCCACAATATAATCTCGCATCATATTTCTGGTACAGCCCGCCCCTCTGGTCAGTTTGTGCATTCCATAGACAAAAAATACCAGTTCTTTGTCTTTTTGGTCCATTTTTTCCATGATCCGCTCCAGCAGGCAGCCTACTGATTCTGGTATTCCCTGCTTATAGCCATCATAATAGACTCCCTCCCATTTTTCTTTAGAAGGATCATAAAATAAAAACTCCTCCTGTAACACGATGCTCTGGCTGTCCAGCAGGTATTGCTCCACACAATCTGCCATATCAAAAATCTGGCAGAACAGCCGTTGTATATCCTTCTGGGAAAAATCTTCCTTTTCCAGATATTTTCTGAGACATATCCTTCCTGATATATCATAAATACATTCTTTCTGTCCATTGATCCAGCGCAGTTCCAGTGGCAGAAAGCCTTCTATCTCCTGATAGGTAAATATACTGTCACTGATCTCCTCCCTGTCTGTCCCCCGGATCTTCAGATAGTTGCCTGTTCCATCCTGTATTACCTCACTCTGCATGGCTGACTCCCTCCTAATATGATTGACCTGTATGACCAGAATAGTGATCCACAATTTCCCTGTCCCACATATATTTTGCCGGAACGATATCTTCCCTGAATGTCTCATATGCCAGTTCGGCCTTGCCCTGTGTTAATATCTTTTTTAAGAAACTCCATGACACCGGCAGGACATAACGGATCTGTACCTTCTTGCCAGACAGTACAGAATTGGCCTTTACACCACGTATCCGAATAAGGAACATTTTTTTATCCAGCACCTTCTTCAGATCTTCACACCACTTTTTTGTCTCTGCAGAATCTGTCCGGGAAAGCCATGCTGCTGTCTCTCCATTTGTGACAGATGCTAGGATCATTCTGTCATGCACATACATCCCGCCATAGCAGATACCCACCAATATCCAGATACAGATACTCATGACAAAAACGGCTTCTACTGTATAAACCCCCTTTACCCTCATGTGAACACCACCAATCCATAAGTGGCTGCTGTAAAAGGAAGAAATGGCATTGCATACCTCTTACCAGCCCGCCGGCACAAGATCAGGACACTTCCCGTCAATGCAGCCAGGAATAAGCTGATCATAAGTACCTCAAAAACTTCTGACAATCCCAATGCGGTTCCCAAAACCATGTAGGCAAGAGCATCACCCTCTCCCACAGCCCCACGGCTTACCTTGCTGACGATCCAAAGCACAAGTCCAATACTTACACCCGGCAGCCATTCTTCCCATCGATTCTTCCCAATTATGTGAAGCAGGAAAATCCCTGCTATACATGCTATTCCCGGAATCACAGGTATTTCCCTTTTCCTCAGATCGATCAATGCCATAACCAAAATGTAACTGCCAGAAATAATCCATATTATTTTCTCCAATTTTCCCCTCCTGTCTTCCCACCCAATTGGCCCCGGCTACACCATTGAATGCAGAAATAGTCCATTAGCCACCGCCACATTTACTGCAGGGAGTCCGTTTCCCTGCTTTTGATAATGTGATCTCTTTTATACTTCTCTTGATGCCACTGCAGGAGCGTGTGACATGATAACGGTCACCAAAATTTGTGATCCACACCTCCCTGCCAGCAGGCAGTTCTGTTCCCCGTACACATCGTTCACAGGGTTTATATTTTCCACCACCCTCATTCCGAAGATTAGAAATATCCGCATATTTCATTTGTGAGATACTTAGCTTCAGATATGTACAGTCCCTTTTTCGATGATAAACCCTTCCCGTCTCTGTCACATATACGACAGCCTCTTCCTGCTCCTCCTTTTCTGTCCTCTGCTCCACCCCGGTAAATGCCCTGGTATGGACTCTCTGACGAAATCTGCATGTCCCGGCTGGAAGCAGATGGAATGGCAGTTTTACCTGATAAACGGCAATCAGGTCAATCTCATCATTCTCCTGCAACAAACGGGATTCTAATAGAGATACCGCCAGCCCCTTCACCTCCAGATACGCATTCAATTTCGTCTGATAATAAGCCCTGCTCCCAAACACTCTGCTGCCTGATGCCCCATATTCTGCAGAAGCCTCTCTGGCAATTCTGGTCATCGCCCATTGTACTTCATCCTGACACTTTGTCAGAAGCCCCAGATACAATATCAGTATCATGGCGAACAGAAAGATCGGCAGCACCAATGCTGCTTCCACTGTCATAGAGCCTCTCAGAGCGGGAAAGGGTATCCTACTCCCATGGTTTTGCACATTTGTGATAATGCACATTATTTTTTTATTTTTAGTATTGATAGATTGATCCCCTTTTCTTTATTTTTTTATAGAATACCCTTTCCCGCTCTGAGATCTGCTGCTGCCCACTCCCGCCAAAACCATTCATTCACGAAAGCAGACAGCTGCAAAGCATCTACAGATATCCCTTTATGATCTCACAGGTATAAGAGTAATCCTGTATATCGCGCCCCAATATGCCACGGATAACCGGCAGGCGGAAAAGGCGGGCAGGGAATGTTGCGCTGGCAGAAACTTTCATAGAAAACACACAATTTCCCAACTGAAAATCCGAATATCCATTTTTCACCATATCCCACTGGATCAGATCCATTGTCCGGTATAGACGTGTGCTCTGTCGTGTCAGTGCCAGAAACAGAAGAAGGTACTCCTTATATCCAAAGGACTTTCCTGTTCCTTTGCTGAATTTCCCTGCCCGTTCTGTGATCACTTTCCCAGACAGCCCAAATATCTCCGGAAAGCGGGTTAATATCTGTGCGGGTGTTTTCAGTACTGGTACATGCCTTCCCTGCAGGAGGCCGGCGACATCTACAAACCCTTCTACCACAGACCACACAAGCAGGATCAATGTCTGAGTCAGACGGATCAGTGGCTCCAGTCCGGTAAATCCTACCACCGCTGCTGCCGCCGCATATGCCTCTGCTTTCTTCGCCTGGTCCCGGTATATCGCACTAAAGTTCACTGGTACCCGTATCAGCAGGATACGGGATAAGACAGATTCCAGATTTTCTTTATCAGAGCCTTTTCCTGAAACAATGTACTCCCACTGATATTTGAGACTCTTTTCCCAGCCGGGGACTGTCTCAATATAACTGGAAAAGCAATCCTGGATATACGAATCCAGACAGAATTCATTTATCCCATACCCGCCAAGCTCTCCAAGAACACCTGACAAAGATGGTTCTTCCTCTTCTGCCAGTGCCGTAATGCGGTCTCCGTACTCTTCTATGGCATCCGCTGTATCGCCATAGAACCTGGCATAATTGTCTGCCTCTGGCACTTTGGCTTTCGATATTTTCTCTGTATCCTGGCAGACAAGTTTCAAAATACCATTTCCCCATATTCCTGACAAAGCATCTATCGGGCTTCCCGCTCCTCCCCTCTCTTCTACTCCGGTATAATCAAATGAAATACTTTCTGTGTCATAATCTTTCCACAATTCCTCCAGTCTCTCTGCCTCTCCTTCCCCCTCTGGCTGCCGGAGTATCATACAGGTTTTTGAAAGAATCTCTTTGTTCGTTTCCAGAACTGACATCTGATGAATCAGTTGCTTCATTTTTTTATCATGGTCCGAAAATTCCGAATTTTTCATTCCGAATTTCTGAAATCCTGTTTTGAGGCTCTGAGATTCCTGAATCGCCTGTTCTGTCAGGGCACAGACCTTTTCCGCTTTTTTCAGGAAAGCCCTCCGGTCCAATTTTGACCAGTCGTTAGGTGTATGATCAATATGTTTCTTCATTTTGTTCCAAACTGCCTCTGCCGTCACACCAAAATTCTGGCCTTTTAATTCCCCCGTGCCAAACATTTTAATAAATTCCTTCTCACAGTATATCTTCCCATCCAAGACAGTGATGCCATCGATCCATTTCATAAGCTTCAATAGCTGTCCATCCAGATCTGCCATTTCACGCTGCTGCTCTACGGTGTTTTCAATCTCTCCCGCTATATCCTGTGACTGAAGGATATCTGAAGACTTATTCCGCCATTTCTCCAGTTGCTTTTTTGTAAGCCTGCGGAGCATATACTGATTGATCTCCCTCTGTAATGCTGCTGCACCGTCATCACCCAGATAAGTTCTGTCTGTCACCTGTATCTGCCGGATCCCACCACTGAGAAAGTCCATCATCCCCGGTCTGGCCGCCTCCATCGTATCTGCTGCATATCCTGCAATCACTTTCTCATCAGCAGTTCCGCCGCTCTCCAGAAAAAACAGTCCATAATTATCATATAGCGGCCGGCTGTACTCTGTAAGCAGCGCCTCCACAGATGTACGTATTGTCCTTGCGGTATGGTTTGCACATGTTGTATATCGGGCCGTTTCCACCAGTGTTCCCAACAGTGCGAGAATCAGTATCCCTGATATTGAGAGAAACACGGTAATACTGCCCTCTTTCCTAACCAATAATGCTCTTGGAGTCTGCATTGAAACTTTTAAATGCATTTGTCACTACAGACGTAATCTTTGTCTTAAATAAGAGCACAAGTGCTACCAACACCACCATAAAATTAGCCCCCTGTCTGGTAGCCCGCATAAACACTGGCTCTATCATCAGCGTCACTGTGTAGCTTCTGTCTTTTTTCTAACCATTTTCCGTGAAAACTGTGTACATCGTGCATTAGGTAGAACGTCCAAATTCATAACCTTAGCGACATCTATATAAAGCAAAACAGCAGATATATGTTTTCCATACTATCCGCTGTCAGCTGTCTTTCTTAATTTAATTGTTTATTTCTTCTGATTGTTTAATTCTCTTGTTAGTTCCTCAATCTTTTTCTCTAACCTGCTATTCTCGTTCTCTAATTCTTTTATTCTTTTTTTCAGTTTCATATTTGCACTTTTCAAATTGATATTTGTTTCTTCCAATGCCCTATCAAATATAACTTTCTTCGGATTGTAACATTCCCCCTGTTGAAGCTGGGCATCATCTAACGCTTTTCTAACTTCTGGATTTCTGTAGAAAAAACTTTTCGCAAATCCAGTGTTTTGAGCTAGCGCAGTTACCGAAATACGCTCTTTCCTTTCGAGCATTTTCTCAATCTGTTTTATAGCAATATCCGCTTTCTGCTTACTCTTGGCTTGATTCATCGCAACTATTTTATCGTATTTCATATCTATTTTCTCCCCTTTTATTTACAATCGTTTCAGTAGAGAGATTTCTTTTCTTCCAAGCTGCTTCTGAAGCTTCTCCACCTGCTGGCGAAGCTGTTCATTACTCTTAGCAAGTTCCTCATTCTGCGTTTTAGCTCTTAGCAACTCAAGTTTCAAATCAACCATTGTATTTTCAAGTTCTTTGTCCATTATGACCGGATGCTGATTCTTAAAGATTGCTTCCTGCCTGTGGATGGCATCATCCAGCTCACGCCTAACCATCTGGTTTTTATAAAAAAATCCTCTGGAAAGCCCCGTCCTCTTTACTAACTCTGCTACGGTAATTCTTTCCATATTATCAAGCATACCAGATATAGCTTTTTTTGCAATCTCCATCTTCCTTTGGCTCTCGGCCTGCGTAATCTCTATCATTTTATCATATTTCATAATCATCCCATCCTTCTATGATATCTAATAGGATCATATCCATTTTTTCTCTTGCGGTTCTTGTTTCATCTGCCATCAGCTTATTTCCTATTTTCCGGTAATAATGCACCGATTGTATTGAGGTATGCCCCAGTAGCTTTGCTATCATCCAGTCATCCACATGCATTTCCGTCAGTTTTTTTCCATAGCAGTGCCGGAATATATGGGTACCAAACTGCAACAATTCACCGTTGTCATCCCGGATATCTTCCTGGCGTATCATCTTCATAATCTGGTTTTGGATCATGTTATACTGGTAAGGTTTTGTCGGATCATTTTTCTTTACAAAAATGTATGTTGTTTCTCCATACCGCTCTTTCGTATAATCGATTGCTTTCATGATAAGCCGCGCCACTTCTTCGCTGATGGCTTTTTCATACGTTACGGATTTCACCTGGTCGATCCTTATAAAATATCGTCCTTCCCTCATGCTCAGGCAATCCGGCTTTAAGGTCAGTGTATCCGATATCCGTGTTCCCAATAACTGGTGGATAATCAATGCCCTGCAAACCTGCTCATCCATCTTGAAAATGTGTTCGTTTAATCTCTTGATCTCCGCATCCGTGTAAAACTTGAATATATGCCTTGGAGTGCTTGGAAAATCATTGCTTAAGAACAGTTCGCTCATGCTCTGCCGTTCATATAAATTTCCAACATCCTCTATCACCCTCCGCAGAGCATAAAGATCCGATCTGTAATTTTTCCGTTCATGCGCTTCCGTTTGAAGGTAAATCAGGTACTGCTCGATATGCATCCGTTCAAGTTCCTGTAGGGATTTAATATCCGGACACCGCTTTTCAAGAAACCTGGCAAACCGCTTTATGGCAGTCATCTCACTTTGAATCGTTCCTAATGGGGAATACTTCAGATGCATGAAGACCGCTTTTTTCACTTCCTCACGGATATCCGGCTGCGTGATCTTCGTAAAGTTGATGGTTTCCATATTCAGGATCGGATTCGACTGGATAGGAAAGTCAAAATTTTTCAGGTTCCAGATATCCTTTTCTTGCTCATCCCGGTCATCATCCTCTTTCGCAAACTTCAGGATCTTCTTCATGTGTCTTACAATGCCGGGAGTCTCAATCCCTATCTTGTCATATAATGCCCGGTACTTTTTACTCGATAAAGCATATCCATTCTCCATCATCCAGCCTTTCAACATGCGGATTGTTTTTTCCTCTGTCTTTGCATCCAGACTGCGTATATTCCGGTCGATGAGAAACTCCCTGATATTATTGTAATAGAGCAGCTCACTTGACAGGCTGGAGGGAGCAAGTTTCTTTCCTCTGTCCCATATAAAATCTTCTAACAGCCTGCTGACATCCTCTGAGGGAAGCCCTTCCAGATCAAAATACCGATCCGAGCGGATATGCATTTTTTCAATCTGCTCCTCAGATGCCTGCTTATAACAGTCCATCTCATACACATAAATTCTCTTTCTCATTTCTTACCACCACGCTTCTTCACTGTGATTGCTGATGCCAGGTCATTTCCCGGTTTCTTAAAATAGGCATCATTCGCTTTGGCAATCCTCTTTGGCATGAAGTCTACATACTGTTTTGTCATGTCCTCCGAGAAGTGTCCGAGATAATCCCGGATTGTCTGTATGGAAACGCCATCGTCATAAAAATGGGTAGCCAGCGTATGCCTGTAATCATGGGTTTTGAAAATATATTCTCCGTCTGCAATCTGGTTCTTTATGCAGTGCTGCTGGAATTCCTGGCGAAATGTCCCCACCCGGTATGCCCCTCCATTTTTCCCTTTGAATATATAATCTTTCGGGCGGATATGGTTCTTCTCTATGTATTTCCGCATAACCATATATAGCATAAACGGTATCGGAATCATTTTATCCGCCTTCATCTTAATCTGGTAAACTTTCAGCCATGCATCTTCCCCATCCCAATAATAGGCGTCTCCTTTTAATGTACATACTTCGCTGATCCTGAGTCCGGTACACCACAGATGTAAAAATATCAGCCTGGGAACCTGTGGAAATAAGTAGAGCTTATACAGGATCTCCATATAAACTTTTTCTTCCACCGTTCTGTCATGATGCTCCGGGTATGTCTTTTTCAGATAATACTCCGGCTGGAACGGGATTTCCTTGATATATCCCCGTACATTCAAAAACTGGTAAAACTTCAGATAACACACAATTCTTTTATTAAACGTGTCATCCTTTGTATCCTTTTCTTCCAGCTCCCTGAAATAACCATCCAGTTGATTTTCATCTACCTGGCAGATGGATATATCTTCATTAAAATATTCCAGCAACTTCTTAACCTCATATAGCTGTCCCCGGATATTGGCTATGGTAAGCCCTCCGATTCCGACATGGTATTTTGCGTATTCCTGTAAAAGCTCCCGGTTCTTTCGGTTGGTAACTTCTATAAAGCTCAGCCGCTGCACCGGGCTGCTCGGATTAAGCCTGTCCTCCGCTAAGTGGAACCGTTCCATATACCACACATTGGCATGCCAGTGGATCTCCGGTGCTGTCAAAAATAAGATTTTCCGGCTGTTATCGATGATCTGCATAGAATTTTTTACATTGACCACTTTCTGCTCTACGATTTTTTCAAATCGGCAGATTTGGCTCAGTTCCAAACTTTCCAAATCTTCGATACCCTCATCCACACAGAAATCATACAGCCAGTGCAGGGGCAGTAAATACCGTACCCGTCTCTCCTTTGGATTCTCCCGGTATAGATTTTCCAATATATAGTTTAACAGCAGGAACACCTGCCTTTTCAATTTGTCAGCGGCTCTCCTTGCAAAATCCCATACCAGTTCCTGCTTATCCTGAACATATTCAAAATCCTTGACCAGCTCCGGATCCGGCAGGTAAGGCAGGAAAATAATCCGCGCTTTATACTGCATCCGGTGTCTTGCCATTCCCGGCAGACTATTTATCTCGCTTTGGATACTGTACTGTTTGATATGGTCGAACACCTTCAGGTATTTCATCACACGCTGCTCATTCCCGGTCTTTTGCAATTCCGCTTCATATCGGCTCCGCACTGTATAATCAATATCCCTGATGTGATGGATTCCCTGCCGGATGAGAAACCTCTTAATGTTTCCTTTTAATGCTTCATCCGGCACCTGGCATTCCCGGATCTCTGAGAGCAGCTCCCCATATTCCATTTCTACCCAATACTGCTGGATTTTCCGCAGTGCGGATGACCGCTCCACTACCTGCTTCTTCGTATAGTTGCCGCTATCCGACAAACATTTTTTATATTCCTGAAGATCTTTTTCCTCTGCCAGAATAACATCATAAATTTCTTTTTTAATAAGGAAACTTTCCGCTTCTTCCCATAGTTCCTTCTGCAATATCCCGCCTGACATAAGCTGCCTGTGAAGATGCCGTATATCCTCCTGCCGTCCAGCTTGCAGCAATCTGATTGCAGACACTTGACCGCCTCCTTCCTATAACAGATCCTGAATGCCATACATGGCCTGATGCTTACTGTAAAATGCATCACTGACTTCTATCAGTTCCTCATCTGTTATGTTCAGATATTTCATGGTGGTCTCGATATTCCGATGTCCGAGTGCTTGACTGATAAGTTCCAGCTTCCAGCCATCTTTCCGCCTTGCATTTGCGAAATAATGTCTCAGCATATGTGGAGATGCCTTAATACCAGTCTTTTCCTCCAGCCTGCGTAACATTGCATACACTCCGCTTACTTTGAATGGTTTCCCAGCGTAATCACCGGAGACATTGATAAACAGGTATTCCTGCTTCAGGATCAGTTCCTTATAATCTTCAATATAAAATGTTAAGATATCAAATGTCGCGTCGCTGATCTTTGCCCTGCGGAATTCCGCATTCTTAGCTCTTGCATTATTCTCATTATCATCCCGGAAATTCACATAGATCATGTGGTTCTCATAATCAATGTCCTCTCCATACCGGACACCTAAGATTTCTCCGATACGGAACCCTGTCTCGGCCAATAATAAAAGCAGAACCTGATCGCGGCAGTTTGCACATTCCTGTAGCAAACTTACGATCTTGTCCTGCTCAATGGTTTTTCCCTGATGTCCCTTTTCTTTCAGATAACCCCGAAAGCTCTTTCGTTTCAGTACCCTTCTTACGCCTATCGAATTTCGCACAATCGTCTGTGCATCTGACAGCACCTTCAGACTTTCCGACTGATCGTTTTCCCGTTCCATAAAAGTATAGAACCGGAACACTTCTTTCAAATACGCATTGCAAGTTTCGTTATTCGGAAGCTTTGAATAATCCTCCCGGCTATGCTCACCTGCTTTTAACCAAATCAGAAAGTCTGTAAAATGTTCATGCTGTTCGGCATATTTCATTTGGTAAACATCGTCCAAATGCAGTTGGTTTTCATCCATAAAGTTCAGATAATAGGATAATGCAAAGGCGCTTCTCCGGATCGTATTCGGTGATATCTTCGACCGTTTCTTGTGCATCAGATATTTGGAAGGTAAAAGTACAATATCCATGCTTTCTTTCTCCCGGATAAAATAGAATTTTTCCTGTTTCTCCGTCTGCATGTCTACAACATATTGTGCCATTTTACTCACTTCCTTCCTTTCTAACGCTATACACAGTATACCCACTCCGGGGCAACAAAGCAATTCCAAACTCCCATGAAAACGCCCGAAATACCACTGAACTTTTGTTGCAAAACGGTTCCAGATCTGGTCAGAACCAACAATGCCACGAACCTGTTTCTACATATAATATCCTTCCTGTTTCTGCCTGCGGATAAAGGCTTCCACATCCTCAATAGACTCCGCCATCTGGCAGGCTGGAAGCGCACACAGGACATCCTCATGATACCTGCCCCCGGCTACTGCCCGGTGGTCCAGGATAGACACTACGCAGGTATCACTCTCCGTCCGGATCGCCCTTCCAAAACCCTGCCGCAGCTTTTTCTGCATATCCGGCACAATGATATCCCGGATATATTCTGGCAGGGTAGCATACCGCTCTTTTTCCGCCTCCCTTAATGGATCCGGGACAGCAAAGGGTAGCCTTACGATAATCAGCGATGATACGATGTCTCCTGGAAAATCAACGCCTTCCCAACAGGAGCCTGCTGCGAACAGCACCGCATTTTCCAATGTTTTAAACCGCATGATCTCCTCCTGGGCATTGCGCCATACTTCCACCATCGGGAAAGGCAGGCTGTCCCGCAAGATCTGGTAAACGCTGCCCATTAAAGAATAAGAGGTGAACAGCACCAGCGTATGCCCGTAAGTCGAACAGATCAGCCGTTGGATATGCTGTGCCAGCATGACGGCTTCCTCCCGGCTGCCATGCTTTGTCCTTTGCAATGTCTGCGGCAGATACAATAAACAGTTCTTCTCATAGGCAAACGGGGATTCTGCCACATACTCCGTTACCCGGACTTCCTTTCCCAGCCCGTTTTCCTGCCGGGTGCGGGAAAAGCCATTCCCGGCCTTTAAGGTGCCGCTGGTCAGGATTGCCGGGAATCCCTGGCTCCATAACACACCGGATAGAATGTCCGGGATCTTCCTGCTTGTGGCACACAACTGCGGCAGTTTTCCTTTATCCTGCTCCAAATGCAGGATGTAGCGTTTGCCGGAGCCTGAAAAAATAGATAACACCTCTCCTGCTTCTTCCAGCTGGTTTCGTATCCATCCCGGAGCGACTCCCCTTAGTTTTCCTGTCAGTTCCTTTAAAAGCGCCTTTCCTTCTTCCAGCACGGTGGCACATTCCTCCGTCATATGGAAAGCCGATGCTGGTCCACCCTTTGCCATGTAATTTTCTCTGACTACGTGGAACAGGTTATGGAAAACACTTTTTAACTTCTTGGCAGCCATCCCCTGATGCTCCCGTTCAAGAAAATAGCAGATTTCCAGAATATCTTCATAACAGAGTGATTTTCCATACATCTGCCTTGCCGCCTCCGGAAGTTTATGGGCTTCGTCCACAATAAGCGCCCGGTAATCCGTCAAAAGCGGTTTATAATCCTTAGCCCGGTGGGAGGAATCCGCAAGCAGATAATTATGGTTACAGATCTGGAAAAAGATATCCGGATCCCGTGCCTGTTTCAGATACATCTGGTAACGGCAGCTTGTCCTTCCCGGACACTCTTTCGGGCAGAACTTCGGGACACAGACCAGCCTGCGGTCAAAACTGCTCAGATTAGGCACCTCATCCATGTCGTAGATCTGCTTTAAAGAAAACAGCGCTTTTTTCTGCAGCTCATTCTTAGGTTTTTCCCGGACAGCCTCTAACCGCACTCCCAGGCGTTCATCACAGACAAAATGCTCCTTTCCCTTCCGCACGATTGCTTTTAGTGGGGAACCGATCAATCCGGCTGACAAAAAGACATCGGATAAAAAAGGAATATACTCTTGTATGATCGCCTCCTGCAGCGCAATGCTGGATGTGGAGATGACGATTGGCCGCTTATCGCACAGCCACCCATTTCCCGTTGCTGCCACATATTTCCTCATTAAGATGCAGGCCACCAGATATGCATAGGTTTTCCCGATTCCCACACCTGCGTCACAAAGTGCAATATTTCCTTCCAGCAGGGCGTCCAACATCTGATGGCTTAATTTTACCTGTTCTTCCCTGACGCTTAGGCCAGCCTGCGGCAAAAGCGTCAAAAAAATAAAGTCAACCTCCCGATGTGCTTTTCTTTGATATTGATTCTTATAATTCATTTCATAGCCTGCCTTTCACGCATGACGTCAATACCAAAGAAAAACACATCCTTTTAAAACACGGCTGTGAGTTTCCCCACAGCCGCATATATCTGATATCAACGACACACTTCCATTGATTTCTAAATTGTTGTTCATTGTCGGCGTCATATTTGACCTCGCACCCCTGACAGCCTGTGCCACTTCTTTCATAGCATATATGGGAACATTACTGGCAGGCATCTGGCGGATGCCATTCGCAAATGTTCTGAGGGTCTTGCTGATTACAACCCGGAGTCCATCTTCTGCTCGCTGGCAGGAAACGTATCATTATCCCCCATGGATGCTCATGGCGGAGAGCCAGCCGCGGCTCCCTGACAGGTCTGATGGATCGCTCGGAGAAAACCGGAACAGCTACTAGATAGGAGCCTGTACAACAAATTATACAACGGCTCGCCACTGGCATCTGTTTCCGGTTTTCCCGTCATGGCGCTCATCCTGCAACGCTACCATCCATAGGAACGTACCAGTAATGCTGGTATAAAATTTTCAATGTGCGTAAAAAGGGACACTATCCCCCTTTCTACTTACTAGCCGATGGGATAGCCCGTTTTTATTCAGCTTTCACAATTTTTTTTATTTTTTCCCGTAACCGCCTTAGTTTCGTATAAACCGTCTGCTCCGGCATGCCAATATGAGAACCAATCTCCTTTGGGGCATATCCCATCATCTTAAGGACAACGATCTGCAGTGTTTTCCTGTCTGCTTCCAGCAAGATATGTAGTAACCGTTCATCACCTATGGCATCCAGCAGTTCTTCCACACTCTGAATCTGATCTTCACAGATCTCCGTTTCTGCCAATAATAACTCCATATAGTCCAGCAACGGGATCTGATGCTCCTGGTAACGCCTTTCAGAATTAAAATCCGCCCAGTCGCTTTCACGCAGTGCCTGGATGGACGCTTCATCCATGCCCAGCTCCCGGAGTTTATCTTCCTCACGTTCTTTCCAGTTCTTCCATTTTTGTTCTTCTCTTGCTTTGTTATAAGCCACCTTTCTTTACCTCCGATCTGAAATTTTTTAGAAATCAAATCGAAGTGGCGGCGGTGAGCGGCATCTTAATTCCCCATGACAGGGAGCATCAAAACTGTATCTTTGGATACCCGCATATCCGGTATCTCTTTTTCCAAAAGCATATAAAATATATTGGAAGCCCCAGGGCTTGGCAGCTATTTGCCCTCTCCGGATTACCAACTTTCGTGATGCCTCGTAATGGTTTCATAAAGCTTCCATTGGAAGATACAGTTCATATTCTGATGCCAGACGCCAATATTTGCGAAAAATCGACAAACAAAAACGCCAGATAGCTTCACCTGCTTTCTGGCGTTTTTGTTTCGTCTTGCATTATATGTGTTATTGTGCGTATCTAACACGCAGTATAGTGCATGTTCATGGGTATAAGGTACTCTTTTGTAGTCTAAGATTTTTTTCGCTGGTCACCTGACCGGAATCTATATCCTTTCGTAAAAATAATGCCATCCATGATTTTCTCCTGACGGCTTATCACAGATGGCATAACACAAATAAACCCTGCTGCAAGAAGCCGTTTTTTTTATTGGCTCCCCAACAGGGCTTTCCATTCTTACATTCAGGAACTACTATGCTCTTTTTTTACACAGTATTTCCCTGATCCTTATTCTGTTTTTCAAAACCGGCACTATAACACCTATTTTATACATACTTAAAGGGAATGTATTTTCCCTAATCGGTACGGTAGAATGTATTTGAGGTGAGCTATCATGCCGAAAGACAAACTTATCTATTTGGGAGATTGTATCCGTTCCAAGAGGAAAGATTGCAATCTTACCCAACAGGAGCTGGCCGATCAGTGTGGTTTGGCTGTCAAGACCATTCAGGATATTGAGAAAGGCAGGAAAAATCCTTCTTACATAACCTTATCTCTTTTAATTGAACGGTTGGGAATTTCCCCAAATTCCCTTTTCCCAGCCAAATCCACCGTAAAAAACGAACTGGCAGAACACGTTATTGGTAAACTCCAGGTATGCAGCGAAGAAAATCAGGCAATTCTTCTTCATACAATGGATTTTTTATCGGAGCAGTTACTGACCAGCCAGCACAAACCGGAATCAAAAGATTCCGATTGAAACCAGTAGTACAAGACTTCCTTGTTGCTGCTGGTTTCTTTTTTCTGCCATTATAAACTACCGGGTTATGAATGACCTATGAACGAGTTATGAACCGTCTATAATTTTAAAAAGTTTTCGACAAAATATGGCAGAACATGTTGTAACGTAATAGAGCCGACAACCTGAGAATGTAATCTCTCCATAGGTTATCGGCTCTGCATCTTAGCGTCTGGCTCTTTGATAACAAACATATTTATTTCCTTTACATCGATTAAAGTCTCCTGTTTACACTTAGGGCAAAATAGCGGAAAAACAACCAGCGCCTAGTACTTATCCCCCTAGTTCCTTCCAGACTACTTTTTAAATCGCAGACTGTTTGAATGACTAGCTTGAATTATCATTCATTAGCGCTCTCCATGAACTTTTCATAAATTTCCTCGGCCTGCTCCTTCCATTCATCCGATACATTGATTCCTGTATCTGATATTTCTCTATACGGAATTTTAATTTCATTTAAAGCAGAAGCAAATTCCCGCAACTCTGATTGCTCTGAAAAATGATAGTTGTTTCCTCGCATCTTCTGTACAACCAAAGGCATCTTTATTGCTCCTATAAGCAACACTGCTAACAAAACACCCGATCCAGCGCACATAATTTTTGTTAATCCACTTCCATATCTTCTACGCACGTCTTTTCCTCCCTATCTTCCCTGGTAAATATATACTGGTAGGTTTATCCGCACCTCCGATAATTCTAACGGAAACTAGTTCCTTTCTTGTTATCCACATGGCGGCGCCAATAGCTACGCCAGTCAACAGTAAAATTATGTATTTCTTCATAAATTTAAATCACCCTTATGCTCCCCTAAATTTCCACTCCATCAACAGTTTCCATTATAACATACCTGCCTGCAAAAGAAAAAACGGCAGCCACATCCGTTTTCAGTTTCTTACTGCCAGCCATCCTCATACTTTAAATTCATAGCCGCTTCCGATAGGTGCCCTTATGTACTAATCTTCAATCTTTTGATCCGGCTTACCACGTTCGTCACCACTACCTCGCCATCTCCGGATTCATTCCACACGGTTTCATAATATATCAACCAGAACAGTTTTCTCTTTACTCTGTTCCAGGCGTTACCTCTTCTTCCACAAACCGATACCCTTTCCAAACCATCGTCTGAATTAAATCTGAGTTCTTTAGCTTTCTCCTGAGTTGGCAGATCACGTTGTAGATTGCATGCTCACACCCTGCCACGCTTTGCTTCCACACAGTTTCATAGATCTGTTCCGGTGAAAACACCCATCCTGGGTACTTCATCAATAGTCAAAGAGCCTCAAATTCTTTCTGGTAAAAAACTATTTTATCTCCGGCTAATGTAACCGTATAGCATTGTAGAGCAATAGTAAGACTACCTTGTTAGATGACGTGTTGTTGTTCTATATTCATGCATACTAACTTTGCCACTCTCCCTATACATTGGGTAATAAGTTTATAAAAACAATGGAGCCGACAACCTGCGAGTTTTGAACTCGATAGGTTATCGGCTCTGCGTCTGGCTCTTTGATAACTGTTACTTGCAAATTCTTTGCTTCAACCAATGTTTCCTGTTTACATTTCGGACAATAAAGAGGATAGTTTCTTAAAATTGTATCTTCTCTTATTCTGTCACGGGTTTTATTACCACAAACAGGGCAACGTATCCAGTCTATATTTTGCATTACACTATTACCTCCCTCTGTGTTTCGCTTTTTTCTTTTCTTGCCGCAAAGCAAATTGTCGTTCCTTTTCTGCGTCTTTTTGTTCACGGCTCTGGGTTTTTCTCTCAATTTTAGCTTGTTCATGTTGGAGCTTCAATGCCTGCTGTGCTTTCGTGCCAATGCCTTTATTTTCTAATTGGCTGCTAATTTCCCGTTGCATACGCTTAGGATTAATTTTATATTCTTCAATCCTATCCGCTTTAATAGGTGGACTAAATTTTAACTTATACCAATTTTTAAGCAGGAAATCATAAACTTCATAATCCTTTGGCTCTGCACCAAAAGTGATTTTGCAGACTTCATACTTATCACCATCTGTGCGCTCATATAATCCTATCCAAAACGGATTTTCAAACAAAATGGTAAGGCTGCTTTTTATAGGCATAATATCAACTTCCCCTGTACTGACTTTCAAATGTATCAAGCCATTCTAAGAGGGAATGGTAAAGAAGCCGTTGCTGCTCAAAAATCGTTCTTCCGACAAGAGGAATATCGGCATAATTAGCAGCATATTCATCATTGGATTTTGCCGAAGCAACAATATTGTTCCTCAATTTAGCAACCAATTCCAATGCTTTTTCCTTATCCATTTTATTTAGATTTGTAATGACAACATTAAAGTCAAATAGTAACGGGACTGGCTCACTCGCATAAGTATCCATTAACTTTTCGAAATAAGCGCATCCCTTTTCTGTAATCGAATAGACAGCTTTATCAGCAAACTTATCCCCTTTAACAATGTCGCTTTTAAGATAGCCTTTTTCGTTAAGTTGAATAACTTTCCGATAAACAGATGGCACACTTATTTTAGTCCACCGTGAAAAATGATGATAGTCTACATCCTTTTGAATGTCGTATGCACTTTGCGGTTTTTCCAACACGATACCGAGTATTACTAAATCTATTGATGACATAACAACACCTCCGCTTTTGCTATCATTAATATTACTATCATTAATAGTAAAAGTCAAGAAATTTCTACTTCAATTATCTTTCCTTTCTCCCATTTTCTTTATCACTAATACTTTTTTGAGCCATCTTCTCATAACGTCTGATTGTTCCTCGGTGTGAAACCAATGCTCACCATTCTTCATTACCTCTAAATCGGCATTTCTGAACACCTCAATATCTTAATTGCTCAACATAACCAGATTTAATTGCATGGATGTTCTGGGCTATTTTTTCTTCTGGCCAATCCCACCATTGCAGTTCCATAAGCATCCCAATTGTATCCTCGGAAAACCACTTCCTAATCGTTTTCGCAGGCACACCGCCTACGGTTGTATAGGGCGGTACATCTTTTGTAACGACTGCGCGGGTCCCTATGATTGCACCGTCTCCAATGGTAACACCAGCCATGATGACTGCCTCATATCCAATCCAAACATCATTACCGATTACAATATCTCCTTTGTTGTCCCATGCTAAAGCAACATCTTTGATATCCAGCCCCCATTCTTCAAAAAATATCGGAAATGGATATGTCGAGAGTGAAGATAAGGTATGGTTTGCGCTGTTAAAAATAAACTTCGCACCACAGGCAATCGAGCAGAACTTCCCGATTTTCAGTTTATCATGGTTAATTGGATACTGATACAGCACATTATTCTTTTCAAACAGTTTTGGATCATTCACAAAGTCATTATACATAGTATATTCACCAACCGATATATTGGGATTTGAAATAACCGGTTTTAGGTAAACAGTTTCTTTATCCCCTGAACGGGGATATATTTTTTCAGCATTCGCCATTTAATACACCTCTTTCTGTTGTTTGCTTATATTTTACCCGTCTATATGCTTTACAGCAATCCACAGAACGCTTCGGCAATATTTTGTATAAAGCAAAGAGGCTGCACGGAGCAGCCCCTTTCTACTATTTTTGATAAATTATTCTCCGAATACCTGAAACAGAAAGACTGTATTTTTCAGCAAGATGTTCAATAGAAAAGCCTTTGTTATATGCTTCGACTATCTTCTCATTTCTTAGCTGTAATTCTCCTCTATATCCGGATACTTCTCCCCAACGCCGATGCTGGTTTTCATTCGCAGGTATATAGATATAGCCTCCCTGTATGTATCCCTGCAATTCCTTAACCAACAGCGCTGGAAGAATATCTTTTGCATTCAAATATTTCATGCTGGCTTCCTCCTTGATTATAAATAGTCAAGTCACAAAACCAGTATATATTGGGCGACCGTCGTTACTCCATGCAAATGTCGCTATTTACCGGTTTTGCATGGAGCCAAGCTTCATTTTGACCTTTTTTATCGGTACGCATAAGCTCACCTCTTTCATTCTGTAAAATCAGTGCCATTATAGCATTCTACCGCCAGAAATTCAACGCCTCCTTCAATTTAAAATACTCTGAATCACTACTCTGAAACCCTTTCTATCCCACAAACCGATACCCGCTACCAACAACAGTCTCTATATACCCATCCCCTATCTTCCTCCGTATTTGGCTCACTACATTCGTCACGGCACTACCACAATTCATACCATGCTCTTTCCATACTGCCTCATAGATCTGCTCTTTACTGAACACCCAGAATGGATGGGATGCCAAATATGTAAGAGTAAAGAACTCACGATGTGTCAGTGGGATGAGCGTATCGTTATGGTAGACCGTCTGTTCGTGTATGTGGATTTTCAGGCTAGGGAAGGTGAGGACGGAGGGAGATTGGATGATTTCTGGTGAACTCGTACTCGGCAGTGAAACAAGAACGGTTTCTGATACACTCCCCCACTCCTCAATCTTCCGCATTACAATTTCTATCGTTTCAACCACCAATCACCACCTAACACACCAAAGATTACTCTATTATTGATGTTGGTGAAACTCTTGAGAAAATAATCATTCCATCAAATGTCTTTTCAGGAATAATAGTTGTTGTATAAGCAGATCTCATCCTTTTCTGCATCCCGGACAGGGTGACATTCAATGTTGTAATCGTCTGTTCACTGTTCAAAATTTGTCCCCATGTCTCATCAGCAGCGGCACTTGCAAAGTCAATAAAATACTGGTTATTATCGGAATGTTCAAATTGACCATTCAAATCATTTACATTGCTGACTTCAACAACCTTAAATTCTCCGTTTTCCTTTTGAGAATTAAACTGTGTTTTTTGCGCATCTGTTCCAATCGAATAGTAGCCATTACCCAGATTTTCAGTCAGCAGTTCACCCAAACAGGTATATCCGGCGACTGATGTCTTTCCAATATGACCATTATGCCCGTTTATGAAAAGTACGCTGCCATCACCATGCTTTAAAAACCATTCTACTTTTTCAAACATATATTGGTCGCGTGTAGTATTATAGTCATCACATGACTGTATATCGCAGCATGCATAAATCGTATACAGGCATTCTCTTGCGTAATCAAAAGCGGGTTGGCCGGAAATATCCACAATGTCCGCTTCAACAGTATCCAATTCCTTGAGAAGTTCCATAGCGGCTTCTTTTCCTTTGTTCAGCATATCCGTCTCTAAAGACGTTCTGTTTGCATCTGTCAATTCTGAAAATGTTATTTTATATCTTTCACTTAATTCCGGAGCTGCCTGATCAAGTATAGAAAATAGATATTCCTTGTTGTTATCGAATCGCTGCGTATCCATTCCGTAGAAGTGCAATGCTTCTTTCTCAGGAACATTTTCGTTATAGGAACGCATCCAATTCACTAAATCGACCATTTCCTGTGTACGATAGATAGCAAATCCAATTTCACCAACTGCTTCTTCAGCAGTGCCATCGCCGCCATGGATATATTCATCCACTTTGAGTGCTCCGCCAAAATCCCCTTCAATGATAAAGGTATGGCAACCATTGTTTTGTACCATATTTTTAAATACTTCGGCTTTCATTTCATGATATTGTTTTACACCATGACTTGCTTCTCCAAGTCCCACCACCCGAACATTGGATGGCACTGAAATAGAACTCATATCCGTTTCTGTATAAGATAAATCTGCCGGCATAGTAGTTGTTGAATTGCTGCATCCTGTAAATAATGCCAGACAACCTATTGTCACAAATCCAGTATTCAAAAACTGTTTCCATTTCATGGGAAATCACCTCCTATTCTTTCTTGCCATTACGCAATTTTTCCGGCCTTTTCACATAAGACCGCACAATCGTGCCACAATTTACGCAGATTTCGTGATATACCGCTCTGCTTTTCAAAACTGACACCGTAATTCCAGCATACGCTGCACCCTGTTTTCCTGTTACGAATTTCTCTTTACCGCAATAAGGACATTTCATTTTACATACCTCCGTTTATCTTTGTTTGAAATAAATTACAAGAGCAAATATAGCAAGTGCAACCAATATAAGAACAGCAACTATAAGTTTCCACATCTGCCTCCCTCCTTGAGCATATATTAGCATAAAAAAAGACAGCTACCGCAACTGTCCTCAAAACACCGGGTAACTGTCCCTCAAACCTTATGAATAAAAAAGCATAACACTGACCGTAAACATAAGATCTGTATAACTATATTCAACTGTGCCATTATATTTTTCAGCCGCTGATCTTACACTTTTCATTCCCCATCCATGATACTCTCTGTTTCGCTTTGTCGTAATAAGCCGGCCGTTGCGCAGTACTGGCGGTTCTATGGCGCTGTTAGATATACGGATCAAAATAAACTGATGAATACGGCGGATTGTAATGCTTATTTTTCTCCTGGTATATTCCGGGCTTTTTACTGCTCCTTCAATTGCATTGTCTAATAGATTTGTAAGAATGGTACATAAGTCTACAGGCTCTATTTTGCAATCTTTTGGATATTCAACGTTGATGGCTACTTTTATCTGCTGCTTCTCTGCAATAGAAATTTTCTGGCTCAGAACATAATCAACCGCTTCAATCCCCGTCCAATGTTCTACATTTTGTAATGCTTTACTTCCGCTTAAAACTTCCAAATAGTTTTGTGCTTCAGCAACTTTACCGTCAGCCAGATAGTTTTGTAATATAGCAAAATGATTTCTCATATCATGATATAGCTTTGCATTAGCTTCATAAGATGCCTGTACCATCTGGTAATTCTTTTCCAAAAGATCATTTTGCCGGGAAGTAAATTCCTTTTCTTTTTGTAACGATTTCAAACGAAAACACAAATAGGCAAAATATAATGTGAAGACGCAGGCAATCATTAAAAACGTCTGGATTCGATCCAGATGCAAATTATAAAATACATTTGAAATATTCAGCAGATAAAGAGCTGAGAAAAATGCAAAGACAGAACCAATCAATGCCAACCTTGTCTTTTTCATCTTTATGGTTATTCTCTTAATCAGTGTACCTAATAATAATGCAACCGATATTTCAACAATTTTAATTATGATCAATATACAAATCCGCAGCAGACTAAAACCTTCCTGTATTCGCAAAACCACTTCAGGTGACCAAATCCAGGCAATAGCGTTAAATATAGCTCCTTCAATAAGAACAAGCCCTGTCACAAAAGTGATTGTTATAAACAGAAAATCCACAAAACTACCCCTATATAAAATACATCCCCCAAGGGCTAAGGCCACTATACCGTAAAAGAGTGTAGCCATACTATAAGAAAGCTCCACTAAGTTAAGTAAAATGATTCCAGTGGTTATAACAGCTGTAACCGCAAAAAACATACCCCTTTGTTTTTTCCGTGTGAACTGGACTTCTGCTAAATTATACATAAAGTAATTGCATAATGTGACCTCAATGAATGAAGCAATCCATTCTACACAAATTCCAATCGCTGTCATATCTGTCTCTCCCAAAACCGAAGCAATGTAGACTTAAATTCAGCAACACTTCCTTTACTGACTGTCACATGCTGCCCATCTGACATAATCACATCCGCTTCATCCATACCAGTTACATTTGCCAGATTTATGATACACCCTCTATCAACAAAATAAAAATATTCCTGACCTATTTCCTCTGAAACTTGAGACAGTGTCTTTCGGACCGAAGCTGTATCCCTATTTCTCATATGAAAAACGGCATACTTCCCGTCTTTCAGAATATAAAGAATATCCCGGTAAAGAAGCTGATTTACATGGTTTTTTACTTTTATCACATAATATTCACTTCGTTCCAGTCCATACAGTTTATAGAAATCTTCCAGTGCTACTGGCAATTTATCATCTAATGCTGTCTTAGGAATATAACGGAATACAGAAAACTCATAGGCAGTAATCGCATACTCCAAATGGGATGTGATAAAAATGATTCTCGCTGCCGGCATATTGTCATGAATATTCTTTGCCAGCCCCATCCCGTCTATTCCCGGCATTTCGATATCCAAAAGAAGGAGATCATAATAAACTCCATCCTGCAGGTCATACATTAAGTTTTCACTGGACTGGTATGACTGAACTTTTATATCAACACAATGCGTCCGAAAGAATATCTTTGCCAGCGCCTCCACTTTGGAAGCCATCCACGCATCGTCATCACATATTGCTATATGTAGCATTGTTGTCACCTCAAACATAAATCTCACATCCCGTATTATACCGTAACCTTGCGATTTTCTCAACTAACATAAAAGGCAGAGACAGCCCAATTTCAAGCTGCCCCTGCCTCTATTCTCACCCCACAAACCGATACCCGCTGCCAACCACAGTCTCTATATACCCATCCCCTATCTTCCTCCGTATTTGGCTCACTACATTTGTCACGGCACTCCCACAATTCGTGCCATGCTCTTTCCATACTGCCTCATAGATCTGCTCTTTACTGAACACCCAGAATG
>CANRWA010000043.1 GCA_947643415.1 uncultured Clostridia bacterium
TTTTTTGCTCTAGTTCATAACGAACCAAAGGTTCGTTTACTATTTGTGACGCTTCGACACAAATAGTTTTGCGAAAAATAAGCTATCAAGCTTATTTTTCGCACTATCCTCCTATTCCTATGACACTCTTGTCATTCCCTCATGTGCGATCTCCAGTGTCTCAATGGCAACCTCCGAGGATGTGGCATTAAAGTCAGGGGCTGTATATTTGGTCGGCCATGCATTGATCACCTGCCAGGAAGCCGCCGGGGCTTCCTCCTCATCCAACAGGGTAATGGTAATGGTCTTTCTGTCCACAGCACCATTTACTCCTGCTATGACCCACTCATACAGTACCATGGAATCAGCAAGCCCCTGTTTCAGTGTAATATTTCCATACTTTTTCAAGCCAGGTATCTTCATCGGCGTCTGAACCATATCGCCTTCCCTGTATTCGATCACATCAATGGAGGCATCAAAACCAGAGACCTCCGAGAATCCCCCTGCATCCAGCCCATCAATCTCAACTTTATATCTAAATTTACCATGTGGGTAGCCAGCCATTTTTCTTCACTCCTTTCCTTACTCAGAATCCCCTGTTTTTTGTGTGATCCTGAAAATAACAAATTCAGCCGGCTTAACCGGTGCGACGCCAATTACACAGATCAGCCTTCCGTTATCAATATCATCCTGGCTCATGGTATCCCTGCCAATATTGACAAAGAATGCTTCTTCCGGGGATGATCCAGTAAGTGAGCCATTCCGCCAGAGATTTGTGAGAAATACACTGATGGTACGCTGTACACGGACCCATAATGCTGTGTCATTTGGCTCAAATACAGCCCAGCTCGTATTTGCCTTGATGGACTCCTCAATAAAGATAAAGAGCCGTCTTACATTGATATATTTCCAGCTTGGATTACTGGAAACCGTTCTGGCACCCCATACCCGGATTCCCTGTCCGGGAAATGAGCGGATCAGATTAATCCCTTTGGGGTTCAGGATACCCTGCTCACCCTTATTGAACTGACAGTCCAGTCCAACACAGGCACGGACGACCTCATTTGCCGGAGCTTTATGCACGCCTCTTGTATTATCACTCCGGGCATAGATCCCCATCATAGCGCCTGACGGCGGTATTGCAATATTTTTCTTATCCAGAGGATCATACACTTCCAGCCATGGATGATACATCGCCGCATAATCAGAATCAAACATATCCCGGTGGGCAGTAACATCCTGAACCTTTTTGGCATCTTTGGGAATATCCAGTACCGCAAACCGGCTTGCCAGATTTTCACAATGGGCAACCAATGTAAGCTGTACATTGGGATCTGTTACCCCTGGTACTGCAATGATAGATACCACGTCATTATCCACAAAAGACTGGATTCCTGTCCGTTTCCCTGCTCCCCGGTCCCTGCCGATAAAATCCGCTGCAGATACAGATGAGACAGAGCCATTGCTTCCCCCTGACATTGATACAACGTCCACTCCTGCTTCATCAATCGGAGGAATGATCCCACCCGTTTCTGTCAATGGTTCCACAGCAACTGTGATCAGATCTGATTTCGCTGTCATCTTCTCGATAAAATTAGCTGCAGACAGATTAAATGATGCATTTTCATACAATTCTGTAATGTCCTTATAGCGGACCTCCAACGTAAACTCACAGGTTGTGACCACCTTTGCCGGGAGAAGGTTCTTGTCCACTACACTGTCGGGGTAATCTTCCTCAAATGTCAGAACATGATCCTGGTTTTTGATTACCCTGTTGTATGTAACATTTGTTCCATCGGGAAATGCGACAACATCTCCAGAATGAAATCCTGCACTGTTTTTGGCGCGGTACCGTTTTCCCTCTGGTGTATCCAGTATTTCCAGGATCTGTGTCTTTGCCTTGCTGGAGGGACGGAGTGTGATACTTATGTCATCCCCCCAGGTACCGGGATTCTTTGCCCGAAAAGTAATAACCGGGGTTTCCTTAGCCGGGGCATACCCTGCCGAGCATTTTGCATCCGATGGGGCAACACGGGCCACAAAACAGCGTGATCCACCATTAGTAAAAAAACTTTCCACTGCATAGGCAAGAAAACGGTAATCCCCAAATTCATTTTGCGACAGGTAATCCCCATAAGTTCTCCTGAAATCAGAGAAATTGGTAATGAGCTGTGGTACTCCTTCCACCGGTCCCCTCTGCGCCAGACCGACGAAACCTGCTGTGCTGGTACCAACTCCCTCCATGGGCTTGGCACCGGATTCAAATTCTTCCACATATACACCTGGTGATAAATATTCAGCCATATGTTCCCAGTCTCATTCCTATACTCATCAAAACTGAGTACCTCTTTTTATGAAACCAGTTTCCTCCTTTCTTTTCTTCCTTTTATGAAAACAAATATGTTTCTGAAAACATTATACAGGTAAATTCTCTACAAACTTATAAACATCATTTCATATATCTATGATACACTGTCAGGATCTCCTCCCCAGGCGCAATTCCCAGATCTCTCCACAGCAATTCCTTAAATGCCCTAAAACATTGGCGCATCCTCTCCCACTCTTTCCTCTCCCCATACAAGAACAATAATTTTTCTATTGTCTTTTCCGAATAGGGATCCAGGGATAAAATATTTTTGCAAAAAGTAACTGCTGTCTCATATTCTTTCTCCCTGGTGAACTGCTCTGCCAGCATCAGGCATCCTCTCATATAAATATCATCATAGTATCTGCGGCTCCTCTCCACCCAGAAATTATCAATGTCCTCCAGATAAGCCCCCCAATATGTGAGAAAATATCTGTATTCTCTCCGCAGCTCTTCCATATTTTTCTTTTCCACCAGTCCTGCTATTCTTCGAATGGGATAAAGGTCACAGACAACGTTGTCCATGATAAGCCGGTACTGTTTCTTTTCATAAAAAATGATCTTTTCCAGACAGTACGCAGACAATTCCTTACGCATGTTATAGACCATATTATGAAGCATGGCAACTGCATTTACCGGTATCTCTTCCGGCCACAGCACTCCCATCAGATTATCGCGCCCTACTGCACTGCCTTCCTGGTCCAGAAGATAGGCAAAAAGTTCCCTGCCCTTCCGTGTTCTCCAGGCGAGTCCTCTGTCCTCTCCCTCCGGGATCACACGGAATGGGCCAAAGGTATATACATGAAGTCTTTTATCCTCTTCTCCTGCCCGCTCCCCTGCCATTATCTTATCCAGTTCTGACCTATCCTTTTCTCTTAAAAAGGGAAGCTTTAACCCAGATTCTTTCAGGAAGAACAGGGCATTATGGATCTGCTTTCTGTATTTTGCAGTATCCTCCTCCAACCTCGTCAGCGCCCGGTACAGGCTGCGGTAACAGCCATACTGGTTTTCTTTCCCGAAGGAACTGTCTGCGGCATTCAGATATTCTTCCATTTTGGCAAAATTCCCCTGGCTGTAAAAATACTGTGCCACAATACCAGCCGCCCCCGGCGGAAGCAATACCATATTACCCTCAAGATAAGTTACTATCTCCCCCAGTACTGTCTGATCTTCCTGACAGAGCAGCGCCGCTCCAAACTGTTCCGCGGCCATTACCAGAAGGTCATCCTGACCGCCCTGAACCGCATACTCAGTCATTTTCTGAAAATCTTCCCTCCTGTAATACCACAGTGCCGCCCTGCGGCAGTTCTCCCTCCTCTCCCGGTCTGACAGCATTCGGGAAAGGTAGGCCTGAAATGCCTTGCTGTATTGAAAGATACCCTGCTCTGCCGATATACACCTGACAAACCCCTTCTCTGCCACCACTGTCTCAAATGTCCTTCTGGTTAACTGGCCTGGCAGAACAGACTGGCAGGCCTCCCAGGACAATTCATTCAGTATGGATGTATTTTTCAGGAAAATCTGTATTTCCCTGGAACACGTATTCCACAATATCTCATCCAGGTATTGTGACAGCATGGTTTCCTGAAGAATCCTTCTCCATGGAAGTTCTTCTGAT
Organism: uncultured Clostridia bacterium; assembly: GCA_947643415.1. Classification (GTDB taxonomy): domain Bacteria; phylum Bacillota; class Clostridia; order Lachnospirales; family Lachnospiraceae; genus Eubacterium_F. Next base: position 3,963 of record CANRWA010000043.1, read on the forward strand.
TCAATATCCCATTTCCTTTCACATAGAAAATCCAGGGCACACTGGATTCCCAGCGGCCAGCCATACATATCCTGTGTTACTTTCCTGAGAATCTTCCACGAAAGTTCTCCGTCTCCTGCCATATGCTGGCAGACCTCTTCCGGTGTCAGCCGCAGATCATCTTCGGTCAAAATAAGTCCCTCTCCTTGAAACAGAAAAGACATAAACCCTTTTGGTACGTCACCATTAGTAAGTATGATAAAAGTAGTGTTATCCTCCACAACTCTATGCATAAAAAAAATATATTGTAATACTTCTTCACTGGTAATGACCTGCAGGCCATCCAATATAATATAATTCCGTTCTGCTTTCCGCCCCAGCATTCTCCAGAGTTCTTCCATACCAGTTGAAAAATGGCGGATATCATTGTCCGGGAAACCTAGCGCATACCAGCCCACTGCTCCCCTTAGTTCTTCTGCGATCCCTGTAATAACGCTGGTCTTGCCAAAACCAGACCTTGCCCTGACTACTATGTAGGAAACCGTGGATATAGTAAGTAACTCTGCTATCCCAGGTTTGAGGATGATGTTTCTTTCCTTTGTCATTTTCCACCTCCTCACTTTTCTATCATCATGGCACCACCCAGATACCCAAAATCCTCTCTGGCCAGTGTCCTTCCATATTTTGCATAATTCAGGCAGATAGAGGTTATGATATCCTCATTCCGCATTCCCCTTCCTGCCGCTGCTGCACAAAATGCTGCATTGGTCAGTACTTCGCGGATACTGCTGCCAGACAGTTCAAAATTCTCTGCGAAAAACTCCAGGTCAAGCTCTTCCTCCAGGGGAAGCTCCTCTGGCAGAATGGTTTCCCACAGTTTCTGCCGCATCTCAGGGACAGGAAAAACAAAATGAACCATAAACCGGATCCGCCGCTTAAATGCCTCATCAATATTATTGGCATAATTGGTGGCAAGAACCGTGATCCCCTCATAGTCCTCCAGCTTCTGAAGGAGATGTGCCGTCTGGGCATTGGCATTCCGGTCATGGGAATCCTTTACCTCAGAACGCTTTGAAAAGAGGGCATCTGCTTCATCAAAGAAAAGCATGGCATTGGTACTGCTGGCACGCCGGAACAGATCCGTGATATTCTTCTCTGTCTCCCCGATATATTTGCTGACGATCTGCGAGAGGTCGATCCGGTATAATTCCAGTCCCAGCTCATTCGCCATAACCTGTGCCGCCATAGTTTTTCCTGTACCCGGTTCACCATAAAACATGACACAGAGACCTCGTCCATAAGAAACTTTACGGTAAAACCCCCAATCCTCTCCTACCACTTTTCGGTATTTTACATGGTGGCATATGTTCTCTAACTGCTTTCTCTGTTCCCTGTCGACCACCAAGTCATCCCATGTATAGGCTGAACGAATCTTCGATGCCAGCATACCCAGTCCGCTGGCAGACTGCCTTTCTGCTGCCTGCCGGATATCCTCTCTTGTAATCACCTCCTGCCTGACTGCTGCCTGGATACCTGCATCCCACAATACTTCCCCTATGCTTCTGGGTGTGAGCACATATTGGCTGGCACATGCCAAAAGATCTACTTCCGGGCTGAGTGAAAATCCGGCAGCATACTCCCTCCAGAGACGCTCCCGCTCCCCTGCTGTCAATAGCGGAAGTTCATAATACAGAACATGTAATTTATGTTTTCGAAGAAAATCTGCCCTTTCCTCGGAGATCCATACAGCGATCTGGCACTTCTTTATCTGATCCAGCAAAAAATCAAGTCCCTGTGGTATTCTTTTTCCAGTCTCTGCCTCCCCCGTTCCTTCCAGGTATTCATATCCGGTAAAGCAGACCATCGCCCCCAGAAAAATGCTTTCCTGGATGATCTTGCGAAACAGGATGCGAAGCTCTGCCATATTTCCCAGCAACAGGCGGGACACATTGATAAACAGAAGATTTATTTTCCTGTCCTGTGCAGCAGATTTTAGCAAGAACCTTTTCCCGATCCCCTCCGGGCCATAGAGCTGGATCACATTTCCCTGTCTCTCTGGCATCTGAAGGATCTCCTTCATGGCAGATGCCACATGCCCTTTCTGGCTTTTCCGTATCCACAGCGGCGGGAGCGGATCTTCAAAATAGAACACCTCAGAGAAAACAGATACTTCCTCCCCCACTTCATTGCCGCCATACAAAAAAGCGCACACTCTCTGATCCAGTGAGATCATATAAGTGACAGGGTTCTTGTCCTTCTGGGATATCTCAAGAAAGTATTCAAATAACCTGCCCTTCCTCTGTATCGCAGCAGAGACTTCCTTCGCCGGAACCATCCCAATCTCCCCAAACAGGGAAACTGCCAGACGGAGTGTGGGATACCTGCATTCCATATTCTCTGTTATTTGAAGATATATCTTTTCGTATCTTGCATCATAGCTTATCGAAAACGCCAGCAGGAACAGAAAACACTCCCATTCCGTAAATACCATCTTCTGGATCAGATACCGGAACCGAAACCGACCTGCCTGGTCAGTATGGAGTATCCTGCTCTTTATGTACATTTGGGCACTCTTTATCTCTTTCCCGATATCTGCCTCCGGCTGTCCCCTGTCCTCACTTTGCCGGCCAGCAGATAACAGAATAAGGTCCAGACACGAAAACAGGTCTTTCCAGTATTCTCCCTCCCCCTCATAGGGAAGATACCTCTTACCCTCCTCAAAAAATTTCCCATACAATTTGCATCCCTACTTTCCAAAATAGCGGAACATCATTACCGTACTATCCTTATTCTGCTGTATCCCTCCAGAAAATCTTTCCCTGTCTGCCTGAATACTGTCTGCGATATCCTTTAGTACAAACTGGTGTTTCGTAACAGAACTGAGATATTCCCGCAGATACTCTTCTGTATATTCATTACCCTTGCCATCTTCTGTTTCAGATACCCCCCTGGTGTACAGAAACATCATATCCCCCTGGGTGAGACGGACAAACTGTCTCCCATATGGCACATTTTCCATATGGGCAAGGGCAAAATATTCTTTTACAGGCAAAAATTCTAAATCTTTTCCTGAATGTTTCCACAAAGGGGCTGCCTGTCCTGCACTGGTGTACTGGAACACCCCCGTCTGCAGGTCAATGATGCCGATAAATACGGATACCGTCAACGCCGCATCATTGGTACGGCTTAACTGGTTATTTGTCTCAGCAAGGATTCTGTCTGTCTGATAGCCAAGCTGGGCGTAATTCTTAATATGTGTCTTGGTGATGACAGCAAACAATGTGGCAGGAATCCCACTGCCACTCACATCTCCCAGCACCAGACAGAAATGTGTCTTATCTGCCAGAAAGAAATCATAAAAATTCGCACCGCCCTCATCCACTGGATGGATTACCGCATAGATATCAAAGTCTGCCCTGTCCGGAAATGCCGGAAAACGGTCTGGCAGCATATTCATCTGAATCTGCCTCGCCACATTCAGCTCTGTCGCAATCCGCTCCTGGCTGGCGGCCATATTCTGCAGATGATCCATATAATTCTTTAATTCTACTGTCATATCCTGAAATGCCATGGCAAGCTGCCCAATCTCATTCTCTGTCCTGACCTCGATGACCTGGTTCAGATTGCCAGAGCCTGTTTCCCTGACCTGAGTGATAAGCCGGCTGATGGGACGCACAAATATTCCTGCTGCCAGTCTGGTAACGATCACCACCAGCACAACCCCTGCCACCATGCTGATCCCAAAGATCAGGATCGTTTTCTGTATTCCATCCTGCACGATCCCGGCAATCCCCTCCGCATTTTTCTGTACATCTTCCTGTAGGTCTTCTGCTGTCTGACGTACCTTTTCCTGATCCAGTACCAGACAGATCGTCCACCCTGTCTCCTCTAGTTTCTTAAAAGAATATAATTCATTCCCTGCCGCTGCCACCTCCTTCTTCCCCAGATACGATCTTACTCTGCCGGTATTGCTGTATCCATTGGTGGCACGCATGAACTGGTTATTCTGATCAAAAAATACGACTGAGACAATCTGCTCTTCATTAAATTTCCCAATCATGTCCTGAAAAGAGTCCACTTCCACATCACCAGCCACACAGCCCCTGAACTTTTTGTCCTTATCATAGACAGGCATGGCACAGATTACCTTAACACTTTTCGTCACCTTTCCAGTAAAGACACCAGACCAGTATGTCTTTCCCGATTTCTTCGCCATCTTATACCAGTCTTCCCGACGCAGGTCTGCATAATCTGTTCCCAGCTTTTTTCCCGTCCCATCCAGGCACATACCGCTATCTGTCACCATATACAGATCCAGTTCCGCTATCTTCCCTGGATCATACCCTGGCAGATACCGGATAAAATCCCGGACAGATGAGATCATCCGGAACTCGTCACTGACATCTGCTGCCGATACCCCTTTCATCAATCCTACCCTGTCGTCCATTACCCCCTGCACCTTCCCTTTTTTATACAGGGCAGTCACATCTTTCTTTATGGCTCCCACATGCTTTCGGATCTCTGCAAAGGACGTATTGAAATATTTCGCTGCGGCCCCGGAAAAATCCCTTGCCACCTGTTCATTTAATTCGCTGAGCACAGCACTGGTTTCCTCTGACAGATTCTTTCCCTCCTTCTGTCCCCGCTCCTGAATGACATTTTTCTGGTAATTCAACTGGGACAATGTCACGATAAAGATTATAAAGCCAAACCCTGCTGTCACACCCAGCATCATTACAAATAGTTGTTTGCGTATTGATCTGCGAATGGATTTCATGTCTGCTTTTCACCTCCCAACGGAATTAAGATAAATAAGGGCTGGCTGAGAACCGCAGCCCTCTAAGAATCGCAAAGCGAATAAATTCGCTATCGCGATTCCTGCTCCGCGCATGACGGAATTAAGATAAATAGGGCCGCTGCAGCCAAAAAACACAGGCCAAATACCATAAGACGTCCTGTACCGCCATCGGGCTGGATCAACATACCATATAACATAGGACACAGGATCTGTACGGCGCTGCCCACGCCATGAAAGACAGTGAGCATCCCTGCCGTATCTGCCCTCTGCACATGCGGCAGATACGTAAAATAGCTGGTAATGGACGGCGTCCCATAACCATCAAATAATCCCATGATGCCTGCAGACAGCAGCGTGACCCCCGTTCCCGAACCGGACGCCAGAAGAAGAATCCCTGCCGCCCCTGTGAGCAGTGTCACAACACAGGCAGATTTCCGGGAGAATCTCCCCAGCATCCGAAACACCACTGCACCAAGATAAACCCCTGCCAGCCCATTGATGAGATATGCATAACTGACTGCCACTCTGGACTGTCCCATCTGATCCATATACACCGGCAGAAATGCCACTACATACATGAGTCCTATATTTAATGGAATATCACAGACAAAAATTGTTTTCAGCACACTCCGGCTGCGGAACACTTCTACGATCCGTACCGGCTGTTTCCCAGCTTCCTCTACGCAGCGCCTCCTTCTTCCATTCAGCATCTTCCATGGAACCACCAGAAGGGAAAGACCCAGGATCAGCAGGCACAACAGGCCAGTAAACAGATAATTAAACTGATACCCAAGGGATTGCGCCAGAATCGATCCAAGGGAGGCTCCCACTGTGATCCCTCCCAGAACCCCGGCATTCAACTGCGCATAATTCTTTCCCACTGTCTCCGCATCTACAGAACCTGCTGCCACGATGGAATTCAGCCAGTATTTCAATAGGCCAAAGCCAATCCCACATACTGCCCGGAGCCCCAGCAGGACATAGGGGGATTCCGCTGTGATACACGCCGCATTGCCCAGTATCAGGAACAGGAACACAAGAAACAACAAATGATTCAGTTTCATCTTCGTAAAAACTTTCTGCACAGCCATGGAACTGAACAGGATCATAAAAAGTTCCACTGTCAGGGGAAGGGATGCACTGATGGATTCTGGCAGCCCAAAAAGACTGGCACCCTGATTTCTCATAATCACCGCCGTATAGGACATACTGATGTAAATGGCAGTATAGGTGAGAAAAGTTAAAAGCCTGATCTGCATGCCCACCGTCTTCATCTGCCCCTCTGTCTCCCTGTTAAAATCCCTGCTGACCCTCACCGCCACGATTCTGGCAAGCCTCGTCAGCTCGTAGGTGAGCATCAGGCAGATGACGAACACAGCGATAAAGGTAAATACCATCAGGATTACCTTCCCCCTTATATAAGACTGGCTGACCTCTATATCTAACTGCATTGCCCCATCTGCCACCTGTATATTCAATACTGTAGTATCCTGGCTCTCCACCTCTTTTTTGGAATTATAGTAGCTCTTTACAAGGGCAATGCTCCCGATGGCATCATTGCTTTCTGCCTTATGGTTCAGATAGTCTGTTATTTCTCCGATCCGCTCTGCCGGAAGCCCCTTATCCAGCATTTCCTCTACTGACCTCTGTATATAGACAGCAGCCGACTCCGCATTTCTCTGGACCATGGCAGAATATTTTTCCTGATAGGAAGAAAACATAAGAGGAGAGGCCATATCAGTCTTGTCAATAAGATCCTCCTGCCGATAGAGTACCAGAAAGTGCCCTGCCGTTTCCCCCTGTTCCCTCCGGATGGAAAATACCAGGCTTTCCCATCCGCCGAGGGAGAGTTTTTCTCCCTCACCGCCACTGTCTGCCAGTCCCTTTATCTCCTGTTGTACTTCATCATTATAAATCTGCGACAGCAGCCTGAGATTCTCTTCTGTTTGATCAAAAGACAGGTACAATACCTCTCCCTTTTCATCCAGAACAACAGATTTTAGATTTCCCACAGAGATCTCACCGATCTGCCGTAAAACCTCATCCATCCCATAATAATTTTCCAGCTCTTTTCCAAAATTGACAGAATTCTGAACCGTTCGGATGATCTCCCTGGCCTCTGTTCCAATATACTGCTCCTGAAGTTCAATACATGTATTCTCAAATGCCATCTCGCCGATCCAGGCTGCAAACTGCAGCCCTCCCAATACCAGTAATGCAAATATCACGCCAGTAAAGATCTTATCCTTTCTTGTCTTTGTCATAGGTACCTCCATATAACTTTTCTGCCGACAACAGTAATTCCTCTTTCACCTGATACCCAATTCTTTCTGCTGCCTCCAGATTGATGCTAAGGTAAGGAGATGGTACAAATTTCTGATAGATGTCACCCGGCTTCCCGCCATTCAGAATCGATGCCATGGCATCAATGGCAAAAGGGGCCTGTATCTTGGCATCACTGGCTGTCACCACCATAAAGGCCCCCTTTCCCACATTGAATTCCCCATTCTGCACAAAGACCGGGATGTGATTCTGGTAGAAGACCTCCAGCAGTCCTGCGATCCTCGCATCATCTTTTATCATGTCTGTATTCAACATAAAGGCATCGATCTTTTCTTTCTCTACCAATTCGGAAAATACGTTTGAGAGCCCTGTGTAATAGGCCTGCACCTGTCTCTGGGAAGTAGCATCTGACAACGTCTTTATCTTTCTCTCCGAAATCCGGAATCCGATCTCTTCTGCCGCCGCCCGGTATACCTCCATCGCCGCCACCGATTCATTGTAATAGACCATGCCGATATTCGTGAACGGACAATTTTTATGATAGAACTGTATCTGGTTCGCATACACCTCTGAGCTGGTATGGCACCATACATTGTCCTGTCCGGAATACTCTTCACTCTCCGTCAGTCCTGCATTTACGGGATCTACACTGAAATATACCATAACAGGAACTTCTGTCACTTTCATTTCCCGAATGACCATCTCCCCAGGGCTTGTTCCCATACACAGGATCAGGTCGATCTTTCCGTCCCGGATCTGTTCTTCCAGGCTTCTCATACATTCTGCCCTATCGTCCACAGCGATATAATAATTTGCCTCATCAGAGAACTGTATGTACTCTCCCAGATCCCGCCCTGACAGATACCGGATCAATTTTCCCGCATCCGTGTCTGCCGGGTCAAAGGGCAGGGGTTCACTGTCACGGATCCAGCCCGTTTCCTTTAATTCCTCAATGAGATAATAGAGCATCTCCCCAGAGGCCGGGTAAGGATCAATATCCACATAGGCAATGGTGTATTTCCCCCCACCCTCTTTCAGCCGGGGTTCATTTGAGACTGGGACACGGTCAAAATATTTCTCTGCCTTCTCCAGGTCTTGATCCTGCAGCTTCCCCCTGCCTGCCAGACAGAGAACAGTGACAGGAAAGATCAGCAGACAGGCCAAGATCCCCACAACGATCCGCCTTATCATAACAAACCATCACCTGTCCTTTCCTTCCTTAACAATGCCTTTGAAGGGTTCAGCCGAAACACCATACTCCGCCACAGGGAATGTATGTACACACTTCCTTCTGTCTCCCTGACCTGAACTGTGATGGCACTGTTCTCCCTGTCTCTATATTCCTGATAAGAAACCAGCCTGTCTACATAGACCCGCTCTCCCTTATAATAAAAAAATGCTCCGTGATTCAGGCTGCGGGACAAGATCTTTCTCTTGATCTGTTCCCTGGTATCCATGTCAAGATGGAGTTCATAATCCCCATACTCCATAATGCGCCGGTATCCCCCCTCCTCGATAACCGATTCATAGGGGTTGCCTTCTGCCAGATGCCGGTAGAGCGCGTCCAACAGAACCGGAATCTCATCCTCTGCATGATCCAGCACATCCCCGGCACTGTCTTCCGGAGATACTGCGATATCCACTGACCCCACTATACCCCCCTGGTCGATTCCCTCTCCCACAGAGTGCATCACGATCTTCGTCTGCCTCTCTCCCAACAGCACCGTCCAGCAATGAGGCTGATGGCCTCTGTTGTAGCGCAGATCCCCCGGGTGGATATTGAATACCTTCATCTGTGCCAGGACCTCCCTGTTCAAAATAATAGGACAGGCATTCATAACAAAACAGTCCAAATCAGATATCTCCGCAAAACGTGACGCAAGCTGGGCATTATCATTTACAATTTCCATATTGAGCACATCCCGATACCGCTCCTGTGCCTCATATACTTCCTGACACAACCGCGAGCCTGGTGCCAGAAAATACCTGACATCAAACTGAGGGTGTTCCATCAAGGCATCCAGTGCGCGTACTCCATAACCAAGAAATCCTGTCTTTATCTTATCCATATCTTTCCTCCCTCTAATAGCATGCCAGGCAGATCCGCTCTGCCTCTATTTCCTGTGGCGTCATACCACTGTATTTATCACACAGATAAATATATTCCCTGGCAGCACGGTCATCCCGGTCGGCTTTCAGAACCTCTATAAAACATGTCCTGGATTCCCCAAACCGCCTGTCCAGAAACAAACGGACCCCCTTTTCAAAGAGCATCTTCGTCTTTCTTTTCTTATTCCGCACAGCCGCCTCATCTCCATCATAGATATCATAAACCTTCTCCATACACTCCCTGTCCCGGATATAAAAGGTTCCCAAAAGACGACAGTTATATCTCTTCCTGAAATCACAGATCTTACTTACATAACTTTCCGCCGCAAGGATCCTTGCATAATACCGGGGTGCATTTTCACAGAGAAATTCCCCCAGTCTGGTATATGGTGACAGGGTCAATACAGACAATCTTTCCCCATGACCCACTATTCCCACCATAACCAGGCCATAACAGAGTCCAATGGCAAAATTCCGGTAATGCTCCCATTCAGACAGCCGTACGATCTCCTCACAGATCCCGATCGCTGCATCCAGCCCATCTTCCATCTGTTCCATGAACAGGGCAGATAACCCGGCGTCCTGAAAACGGTCGATGACCCCATTATTTTTCACAATCTGAGGAATACAGAAAGACATCGTCTGGTTGATGAGATGGTATACTTCTCTCATGGGCGTATCGTGAATCAATTCCTTAAACTCTGTGATATATCCATTCAGTATCACTGCTGCCATACTTTTTGGCTCTGCAGGGTCATCCCGTGTCCCTGCCATATGGAGCAGCTCTGCCGGAAGGAACCGCCTGTAGACGCTCTCCTGCGCAGCCGCTGTTTCCTGGCATTTTTCCTCCTCTGGCATACTCTGTTTCCCCTTTTTCCTTCTTATCAGTCTCAATCTATCTCCTCCTATGGTCGCTCAACAGCGCCAATTTGAAACAGGTTCAAATTAGTGCTGTTAAGCTATCTCAATATTTGCCGTCCCCGGACTGGTGACCTGAATGATCCCGCCCCAATTGCACATCAGCTTTGATGTCTGTCCCAGAGCGGGCTTCCCCCCCACCAGTACAGTGGGACACCCCAGCGCCCATGGCGATGATATCACAGGCACACAAGGCATCGGCGTCAGTACCCCCAGTGCCGCCGCTGTAGCAGAAGCCACCTGCGGGTTCGCCATGGAAGAACACATGCCAAAAGGCATAATATTTACAAAAGACTTATTACAGTCTATCGTTGCTAACGGCATACTGTTCACCACCTTTTTCTCTGGTGTCACTGTCAGTGTGGAAGGCGCCGCCCCAAAGGCACAGCTCAGCATTGCCCCGCCGCACACACATAAACCCATTCTGATCCCTCCTGTCTATAATGTAATAGGATTAACCCTGCCAGCCAGAAGGGTAAAGATTTTCTCCTCCTGTCCTCCTTCCGGCTGGCATGCCAGCCGGATCTCTTCCTCTGGTATCCCTTTATCATTTCCTGCCAGCGGCAGAAAGAACTCCCCTTTCCCATCTGCTGTTATCTCATAAACGGGAACGATCACCGTACCAATCTTCCTGTAATCTCCAGACAGTTCTCTGTCCATGCGGTACTTGCCATCCACTCTGCCAGATATCTTAAAATACTCTTTTCTCCCTTTTCCAGCCCCTGAGATAAAGAAATATCTTCCCTCCATTTCCTGTCTTTCTGAATGATAGATATCAATGATATCGTTGTATCCTTTTCCACTGCTTTTGTAATCCTGCATAAGACGGAAATTCCCGCTGTCTGGATGCCAGAACCAAATCCTCTGGCCAGGACATGTCCGGCCAGCCACACAAGTTATATGGTCCGGGACCGGATAATGAGCATTTGGTTTCAGCCGGACCACCAGAATATCCTCTGGTCTCCTCTCCGTCAGGTCCACCTTGCCTTCCCATGGATAATAGACAGAACTCTGGCACCTCAGGTTGAAAGATGTCTCCCTGATATTTACAAATACCCTGTATCCATCTGGTTTCACTACCGGAGGCCTCTGTCCGGCGATGGAGACAAGCACCTTATCTGCGCCCACAGGTTTCCCGGTAAGATCATCAATAACCAGTACCACCAGCGGTCTTCCGAACCGAATATGTTCCTCAATCTTCGTCATAAGTCCCTCCTTAGCAACTGCCGTTCCTTACTCTTGTACGTGATATTCGACATCACGCACACGTACAATATCCTTTGACCTTGCCGACGGGATCTCTACCGGCCTCACCACATAAAACAGGGACAGCTTATAGGAGAGTTCCTGAAAATTCCACATCCGGTTTTTCTCATAGGATTCCATCTTCTGAAACTGAATCTTTGCCGGCATTGACACATTTCCTCCCAACATCGCTTCTGACAGGATTCGGTTGTCCCCAAGAGCCTGGATGATCCTGCCCAGTATCCGGTGTTCCTCCTCCGCACGGTATTTCATATCCGTATCGGAATATGCTGTTATCATATAGTACAGATCCAGATAAGTGGACGGGTATACCTGTCTGGTGGCTCCCGCATTTACCATTCCAGATATCCTGATATCCGGGTTCTCACTGATATTGTACAAAAAGATGCCTACCTTCAGATCTCCGTGCCCGTCAGGGCTGCAAAGCCCGATCTGGTTTTTATGTGGGATCAGGTCTGGCACCAGTTCCCGGCTCAGGATCCCTACTAGGAGATTTCCCACATCTGCTATCATTCCATATCCCATTTCCTGCCTCTTTTCTATTCATTAATGGTTTTTTGCTGCTGTTCATTTCCCTCCATCTGCCCGGAATCAGATGGCTCTTCCTCCTCTTCCGGGGCATCTTCCTCCTTCTCCTCCTCTTTCTCCAGAACCAGTTTCCCTTTGATGAACACGCCCTCTTTCTCCACCTCTCCGGTTTCCGTATCATATAAGACACCGTCTCCACTGTATTTGCCTTTCAGGAATCCTCCTTCATAGAGCAGGAGTCCGTTCTTATCATACAATTTCCCCTCTCCCTCATATTCTCCCCTGTGAAAGGAACCCTCATAGAGCAGAATTTCCTTTTTGGGATCATATCTCTTCCCACTGCCCTCAAATACCCCACGGAAAAATTCCCCATCATACAGAAGATTTCCTGTCTTTTCATCAAACAATTTTCCCGTCCCCTCATACATGCCCTGGATATAATTCCCATCATATATGAGGAGCCCTTTATCATTGTATTCTTTTCCAGCACCAGAACGGATTCCGGCCAGGAACTCTCCCTCATAGGCCACTTTTTCTCCGGCATATTCCTTTCCCTTACCCTCAAAAAGCCCTGCTGCGAAGTCCCCTTCGTATATGAGTTTTCCTGCCCTGTACAGTTTACCGCTGCCCTGATACTTCCCATTGCTGATCTGCCCGGCATACTTTACCCTTCCCTTCTTGTCATATAACGTTGCGGTCCCTTCCGCTTTCTTATCCTTTGCAAAAGTTCCCTGGTAGACTACCTTCCCTTTCTTATAGAGAATCCCAGTTCCATTTTTCTTTCCGGAATCAAATTCTCCCTCATAAGCCAGTCCTCCCTTTTTGTCATACAGAGTTCCCTTTCCGGAAAATTCATTTTCCACAAATGTTCCCTTATACCAGAGCGTGCCATCCTCATAATATAGGCTCCCATTTCCGTTATACAGGCCTCTGGCAAACTCTCCTGCGTATTTAACCCCGCCACCGGGATAGTAGCATATCCCCTGTCCTTCATAGAGATCCTGGACGAACCCACCTTCATACTGTTTCTGTCCATCTTCATAATAGAGAACTCCTTTCCCCTCATATTTGCCCGCAGCAAATTCCCCTTTATAACAGGTCTGTCCACCAGGGTAAAAGGTCTCGCCGTTTCCCTCGTACATCTCCATCAGAAAACCGCCCTGATACATCTTATTGCCATCATAACCATATAACGTTCCCTGTCCATTGATCCGTCCCTCTTCCATCGTTCCAGTAAATAACACGCGGCGTTCTGTTTTGTTGTTCAGAAGTTCCACCTTGCCTGTGTATCCCTGCATTTTCCCTGAATTTATGATAAATGTCCTGGTAAGAAACTTTGACTGTATCCAGGGATACCCCAGCATGATAAAAAACGCCGCTCCCACCACCAGTAATAAAACCGCCAGATATAGAACCTTTTTTGCAATATACCGTCTGCCGAACCGGAAATATCCCGCCAGGGAATCCGGTTTCTGCCCCACTTCCTTAACCTCTTCCCGTATATCACCTGATACTTTTCCGAGAATGCCGGCAGGGCTTGTACTCTGACGGATCTTTATGGCAGCAGCACGAAAAGGTGTTGCCAGGATCTGTAGTATCCTCCGGCAGAACATGTGAAATGTCCCAACTATATTATAATGACCAGAAAACTTCAATCCCTTCCTCCTATCTGTCCTGTATCTCCAATGTCCCGATATACTCAAATATCCTCTTCTCCCCATCCTCCTGCATCTGTCTCCTCACCGTGTAGATCAGAAACAATATGGCACACAGCATCAGAAAAAAGGCAAGGATCTTCTTCAGCAGGACAAACACTTTCCTGACCTTATCCCACAGGGAAAACAGCCGGGTCCCAGGCATCTGTATCTCTTCGGACGGCATATTCTGCACCATGTTCCACATCTCTGTATATTCCCTGTAAATCTCCAGCATATCTTTATATCTTCCAGTTGCCAGTGAGTGATAAAACCGATTCAGCGGCGGTATCATCTTCTGTTTTATCTCCCTGAAAAATAACAATTCAAACAATCTGCCAAGACCTTTCAGCACATGGACATATTTCACTTTATCATACCCACTGATTCCGGACAGCCTGTACCGGAATCCCACCTCCAGATCTGGCATGAGGATCACATTCTCCCCACTGAGGCAATCCTGAAGAAAATAGGCTGGCATATCCTGAATCAGAATCTTCTGCAGGATATTTTTTCCCATCGCCAGCCGTTCTTCCAGCAGACAATCCTCATTCTGCAGTTTCTCTGCCAGGGAAATCCCCTCTGCATATGCCATAACGATATAAAGGGATTCCTCCCCTGCAAAGCAGGATATAAAATCTGTAAAATGATGGTTTTCCAACTGTACCATAAGAAATTCCATGGCTTTCGTAATCCACATCTTATTCCGGATCCGAACAATGGTGCACCGGCCATGGCTTTTCTCTTCCCTGCACAGAAACCGTTCCATATTGCTGTCAGAATGCTCATATTGGAGAACTTCATAGCGCTTCCCCAGTGTCTGTATCATCATGACCTGCCCTCCCTGACGACGGCAAAGACAGAGGCCCTTACTTCTGGATAAGCTACACTCTGGGCAACGACTTCATACACCCCTGGTACAGCAGGCGCTGTGTACATTCCCATCTCATCAATGGTACCACCCTGATCTTTCACATACCAGGAAACCGTTTTTTCCACCATGTTTTCACAGACGGCCTCCAGATGCTGCAGCTGCCGTACCTCCAGTTCAATCAGGTTGGGGCGGATAAAGATTCTTTTCTCATTCTTTACCGGAATAAGAGCTTCTGCCTCCCTCAGCGCCGTCCAGTGTACCCGGATCTTTCTCTCTGGCTCTGGTTTCAGCAGTCTCACACCGATCACAAAACTTCCGCTGTTCTCATTCATGCATGCTGCCAGTTCTGCATCTGCCCCGGTTTCCTCTTTCTTTTCGAAGATCTCAGAAGAACCATAGACAATCTTTCCCGAATCCTTCTCCAGTCCAAGCACCATAGTGACTTTCCCCAGGCCAAGGCCATGCATGATCTCCTGGGAGAAAAATTTATCTCCGCGCTCTCCTCCGTTTTTTAGGAATATCTCTGCCTCTCCCCCTGTGATCCTGACCCCTTCATTTATTTCGCTGCGGCTGCCGCTCCCCGTTCCATAAAAGTCATTTCTCCCTTCCTGTGACAGGATCAGTTCTCTCTGCATCAACTGGTCCTGTGCTGCCCCAATCACATGATTATACACATACTGGCCATAGGGAACATTTTCTATCTTCTCAATAATATAAGTATCCATGGCACTGACCAGATATATCCTGGCAAGGCAGACCGGCTGCTGGTATCCAGAACGAAGGGTCTTCTCCATGGAAGTCCGGTAATATTCCCTCCTCATCACATCTTTTTCCTCTTCCCTTATAATGGCAGCTGACATCTCTCCCTCCATGTGTACTTCCTGTTCTTCCCCTGACAGACGGAGCGACACTGTGTCAGGATTCAGTACTGCCGCCCCCGTCTCCAGCGGAGAATCCGATGCCTGGATGGAATAGGAAAGCTCGTATCGCCCTGTCCGCTCAAACAACATCTCATCAAAACTCACTGTGAGGCTGCTGCTGCCTTCTGCCAGCAGGGAAGTCAGAACCAGTTCATAAGAAAATGACAGATTATCCCGTCCCAGATTTTCCACACGGACTTTCATCTCGGCTTTCTTTCCCATCTGAATATAACGGGGCATGACCTGCGTGATCTTGATATCCCCCTCCTGCCAGATGGTCAGGGAGGTCTGATACCAGTCTGCCGGGGAGATAATCTCCCCCTCTGGTTCCCTGTCTGTCAGGAATAAACGGTAATCTTCTTTGATCTTGTTAAAGGACACATCCCCCTGTTCCTGTCCTGACGGAACACTGCCAGCGATATTGTGTACTGGATCTATCTCTCTTTCCTCATACTCCAGACAGAGATAAACATATCCCATTTCCTTTGAACTACATTCCCCAAAGCCGTCGATCTGTGACAACTTCCGGATCACCGGAACATCCAGGACAATCTCCCTTCCCCAGGAATCCAGTGCGATACCTGCCTCCACAGAGACGGCCTGCTCATCCACTTGCACCACGTAAAGGCCGGAGACTACCCCCATGCCAAAGATAAAACGGTTCAGCATCCTCCGTTTGTCATTCATATATCTCTGTTCCAGTTCAAAATCGTCTACCGACAAGAGTTTGCCATAGAAATACCGATTTCTCTCAAATGGGAAAAAATTTAAGTTTCTCACTTTTTACCTCCCTGTTTTTCTTTTGCCAGGCTGGCAAAGGATACAGCAGCATGTCCATCCAGAACCAGCCCTGCATATCTCCCCAGCACACTGTTGATTCCCAGATAAGAATGTTGTCCCAGAAAAAGAAATGGTTTCAGTACAACAAGACTACACTCCATATGCGCTGGTTTCACATCATCCATAATCTTCATCAACCCTCTCTGCTGCCATGCAGACTCCAGCACCTCCTCTCTTACCAGAACATGGAAAACATACTCGTCATCGCCATAAAGCTGTACCAGCCTCCTGTAATATTCTTTCCTGCCCTGGAAATATCTCACCTGGTGGTGCTCAACGATAAAGGGATATTCCCCTGTATAAAGTGCCGTGAATTCCATGATCCCGCGTCTGGTTCCTCTCCTTCGGTACATGGGAACAGCATTTCCCAGCAGCCTTCTCAACTGTCTCTCTGACCAGATATGCTCCTCATGGATATCCAGCCACCGGGCAAACCAGACCAGATCTGCCTCTCCGGCGCTCTCCCAGTCAAACTTCTGCGCACTCCCCCGGATCTCCTCATCCAGATCTTCATGAATACTCTGAAAGATACCCAGGTATCTTTCCAGGAAACCATTCTTATCCTCTCTCTCATAGATCTCCGGCAGATAGGAGATCCAGGATTGTTTGGGAAAATAGATCTGAATATCATGGAGCCGTCCCGCATCCTGCTGCCAGTACATCTCGATCATCAGCCAGAGATACCTCCCTCTGACCTCATGGATCAGAATGTCCGTCCGGCCCCCTGCCTGCTTCTGGAGCCAGGGTGCCATACACTGCTTCTTTTCCTCCAATGTGATATCTCTTTGGCGGATGAATTCCTCCAGATCCATCTCCTCTCCCTGATAGAGGAAAGACCTCTGATTGCCGGCATATACAGATATCCAGCAGATTCCTTCCTTTCCCCGGACACAGAGACGATGCCAGTTTGTCTCCACCTCCCGGCTGTCCAGTAACCGGGAAATAAATACCCCCTTGTCCCGCGAATGTTTCCGGGGCAGCAGGCCCGCTTCTACAATGTCCATATTCTCCAGATAGCCCCGTCTATAATCCGATTCTTTATTAAATAGAAAATACCGCAGCCGATTCATGCTTCTGGCTCCTTTCCCGCCATGAATTCATCCCATAGTTAAAGATGTCTTGATTCCTTTCAGCACGGCGATGCCATAAGGAGAAAGCAGGATATCCCCTTCCCCATTTCGTCTGGCACCATTCCCCCGAACCTCCATACTCAGGGAACGGATATGGACAATGAAATCCTGGCTGTCAATATAACCGTACAGCCCGTTATAGGATACCACACTTCCAAAGGAATTCCTGTACCGTTCCAGATACTGCTTCACCGCCTGCTTTACCCTCTCTTCCACCTTCAGGTACTGTGGCTTTACCACCGCCTCTACGTATACCTGAACATCCACATATTCTGGGAAATAAAGGATCACAGGGTTTCCCACCATACGGTAGCGTTCCAGATACCGTCCTATATTCTGACGGTAACTGTCTTCTATCTTACTTCCTTTTTGCCACCGATATGGCTTCACGACCATATAGACAGCCGTCTCCTCTGCCTTCTTGATAAACTGCCGGATATCCTTAAAAGAAAGTACTTTACAGCTCTCAATCATCAGCCCGGGAGTCTGCCTGACATATCTTTCATAATCCTGATCCGTCACTGCACACTCTGGCTCTTTTAAATATTTCTCTGCCCGCAGGAAACTGTCCTCCAGTGTCTCTTCATCACTTCCACCAAAGCCCTCACATATATTCGTGAGTTCCAGCCCCTGTAATCCATCCAGGAAGAAATGCCAGGAAGCTCCTTTCCTCACATTCCCTTCACTCCCTTTCGTCCTGGCAAATCCTGTCAGAAGGATCTCCCCCTCTGGAGCCATGCCATGCCTTCCATCCCCAAAACAGAGTATCCCCTTCTGTGAATCCAGCACATAGTGCCTGTCGTCCGGTGAAGATCCGGCGAAATCCTCCACCTGGCGCCAGAGCCGGTATCCCTCCCTTTCCTCTGTGTCCCGGACAAGAATGGCAAAGCTTTCATAGAGGATCTGCAGATCCTCCAGATCGATCTCCTGGCAGGGAAGTCCGTCTCCCTCCCCCAACACGCGTCTGTGGAGAAGATCAAAAGAACGGTTGACAACCATAATACAGTCTGCATCTGATACACTCTCCTCTCCTATGTCAAAGCACACACACCCTGCCTCCTCGTCAATCCTTTTTTGAAAATCTTCTGTCGGATAGAAAATATCCTCTTTCCCAATATAGACTTCGCTTCTTCCCATAACAGAAAGTTCTGTATCATACTGGACGCGTTTTGATGCCCCTCTCCATATCTCAGATTCCACCAGCGTTTCCCTCTGTATCACTTCACAGATATTCATACTGATCCCTGTAAGAATGGGTACTGCATCATAGGCCCCTTCCAGAAACACCACCCTGAGATAATACCCTGTCTCTTCCTGAATACAGGTTTCCTCCATCGGCTCCTCTAAGGTGAAGCGGACAAAACCATCAAAAAGAAAACCATATGTCTGATCCTCGGCATTTCTCAGGTCTTTCCACTCTCCCTGAGAATAATACTGCCACTTCAGTTTTACCAATGGCACAAACCCCTCCCGTGTGATGGGGTTTCTGCGGATCTCATACTTCTTACTGACCCTGATGTACAGTTCCAGCGGCACTCCAACCGGAAGCCCTTCTCCTAGACACACATAAATCTGGCTGTCCCTCTCCTGACCGCTGCCAAAGACTGGGAATCGGAATGCATGTCCGGGTTCCATCTGCTCCCCCCGGACTTCCTCCTGTATCTTCCCCCTGCATACATGCAGACAGGAACATACATCATGTTTTACCACCTGTTTCGTGCGCAATGTCTCAAAACACAGATTCCCAGCTTCTATCTTATGTGCCTGAAGAAGCAGGTCGTCCTCCTCTGGCTTTATCCTTACCAAACTGTGGGCAGGTGTCTTATGTCTCCGTCTCATGCCCAGCAGTTTAAGATATTTTCTCCGATTTTCCTCACTGACCTGATCGGCAAAAAACTGCTGGCTTTCTTTCATCAGTGCAAAGAGTTCCAGGATCGTAATTCCCGGATCATGGGCATTAAAATCTGTCCATTCCGGATAAATATTGATCACCGTGCTAAGGGCTTCCTCTACGATACCACCATACTCTTCATCATCTATATCTGGATATGAAAGCATATTTTCCTCCCATTCATTACACAGATCACCTAAATAAGATCTCATGTTCTCCATTGACTGGCAGCACATACCGATGTGCCCTCAACTGATCCATGTCCATCTCCTGACCCTTTACCGCTCCTGCAGCATAGGCTTTCATCATAATATGATGGATACAGAGGATTCCTTCTATATCACGAATGGCATTCTGTATCTGTGCCATATCAGGTACACTGCCGATCCGTTCTCTGAACTTCTTTCCCCTGTCACCACCCAGGAAGAAAAAATCACTGAGATGACGGAGGATCTCTTCCTTTACATGCAGCACCTGATCATACCGCTCCACACTTAGTTCCATAACAAGCCGTATCTCTATCAATTCTGGCGGAATCACAAAGATCTTATGGCAGTCCCCCAGAACTGGGCTGACTCTTCCTCTTATGTCCTGCAGGATCTTTTCCCTGATCGCAGAAAATTGTATGATCCCTTTCTGGATCTGTCTGGGAAGAGCCACAAGTGTGACCGCACCGGGAAGGCGTCTGCCCGTATCATCATAGCCAGCAAAACATTTCACCATCTGTACCTCTCTGGCAGCACACAGCGCAATTTCCTCATAATCCCTTACTGAAACAGCTCTGCCCTGATGCCTGATTTTCGCTGAATTTCTCTGCATTGCCTCCTCTATTGTCTCGGCATCACATCCGCCGGACATTGCCACTGGATTTGTCACACTGCTGATATAGCCAATAGAGCGCTCCAACTGACCAACTCTGCCTGGTCCCAGATTGGTATATGCGCCACCGCCCCAGCAATAATCAACACAGATATTGTCCTCTCTGGACGAATATGGGACTCTCCCCTGCCTGCCGTTGCCAAAAAGAAGTTCTCCCTGCAGACGGTCAAGCATATAATGCCTGTCTAATGGGCCGGAATCTGAGAAGTCCGTCACCCGCCGCCACCTCACCCAGATCTGATCAGATCCCTCCCCTTCTGTTGCCTCTTTCAGAACCATACCTTCCTCTGTCAGTTTCCGCCGATCCTCCTCAGAAAGATATCCCTTCTCATCCACATATACCTCTGCCTGACAGATGTTCTTTTTCATCAGTGATAAACCCCTGCCCTCCCGAAAGGCTTCCATCTGGAAATATTCTCTCTGCCTTCCCGAGATATTCTGTACAGGCACTGTGTTAAAACAGATCTTATCCAGTACCGGATGTCCAGAAGAATCCGCCGCTTTCCTCCCGCTCATACTCCCGGCACGGTATATACGGAACCAGTACCTTTCCTTCCCAAATAACTTCCTTTTCCGTATTCCGGCATTGCCTGAAAATGTCACAAGCCCCGTCTTTGATAAGCCTTCTGTCTCATCTGCCACACTGAACTCCTTCCAGTGTCTGCCCTCCCAGTAACTCCAATGAACCGGGAGCTGCTTCCACTTGCCGGCAGTAATGCAAAACAACATTTTCACCGGGCTTCCTACAGGAGGGACCTGAAATCCCAAATATATCCCTGTCTCCTCCAGCCCGGTCTGAACAAAGGGACGCTGTGGGATACCCTGCCCCTTCTCCTGCCAGCACTGGTCATCCATATTATTTCGGAATACATAATTCTGTGCTTCCGGCCTGTCCTGGTACACATAGCAGAAAGAAGTATTATCCAGCCTCGGCACAACATAATTTCCTCTCATCTTATACAGATTATCGATCTTTATGACCCTGGCACGGATATAATATGTCTCCACCGCATTTACCAGGACTCTCTCGATATCTTCCGGACAGGTAAACTGCATTGTCTGATATGCGGTCTCAGAAAAAGTAAATACCTTATCATACCGGTCATCCGGAAAAAGCCGTTTCCATCCGAAACCATTATAGTATTCCCACATCACAGAGTGGATCGATACATTAAATTCTGGTTCCTTCCTGAAATCGCTTTGCTTCATGACCCATTCCCAGTGAAATGGGTCTTCTTCATTTGTATCCAGTGGGATCTTCACAAATTCAATACCATAGGAAAAAGTGATCTGTGCCCCTTTCCGGGAGAGTACCTCCTCGGATCCAAAATAAGCTTCCTGCTGCAGCTCCAGCCTCTCTCCGAAAGGAAAATACCTATGAAGGCTACATTCTTCCTGCGCCCCCCAAATGATATCCGGGATTACCTCCCGGTTCCATGCCGAAAGCCGTATGGATCTCAGGAACATGTCAGAAAACGGCTTGTAATCGAGCACCCTCAACCGAATCCAATAGCTGCTCTTCCCTGCCAGTTCTTTCTCCTGAAATGCCTGCTGTCTCTTTTCTTTCTGAAATACCAATCTCCCTTCCTCTGTATGGCATTCCCCAAATTCCTGCCAGCCCACGGAAGAATGATATTCAAAAACCGCTTTTGTCCGGTCTGTCAATACTGCCAGAAGATCCTGCCCCGGCAAAGTGTTTTTCCTGTCATACAGGGAAACTTCCACCCAGCCCTCTGTACAGATATCCAGAAGGATATCATGGGAAAAATACAGTTCATGTTCCTGTAGGTTCTCACTCTGGAAGGCAAACAACGGAAACGGCTGCCATTCTCCCTTCTCCCGGTCATATAATTCATAGACCGTATCATTCCGGTCACAGCTCTGGTATACATCGGAGAGAACTGCCGGCGCCACATACACATCCTCCTTTGTTTCAAAAAAGACCTGCCCCTCTGGTACTCTGTCATCACTTGCCATCACCCTGGTGCCTGCCCGCACTATGGTTCCATCCACTTCTTCATTGATCAGGGAGAACTGCACATACCCATGAGATGGCACCGCCGGAGACATGGCAGCATTTAATTCATTGAGAAAGGCAGCTTTATTCTTCATGGGAATCCGGGCTGTGCGCTTCATAGTGCCTGCCATCAAATGGGAGTAAATAACAGCAAGAACAGAACCAATATCCGGATCCTCTACATCGAACCGCCACTCTGGAGTATAGCTCTGTGCCCGTCTCTTTATCTTCTCCTGTATCTTCTGCCGGAACTCTTCCATATGTTCATTAACCTCCAAAACCTTCATTCAGATAATAAGGAAATACCAGATTAAATGGATTGTTTGTGCTCCTGACCACATAACTGATCCCGATGAGTACCACTCCCTCCTCCTGCCCGGTATCCACTGTCACCTCAATATGTTCGATCCGGGGTTCCCACATTACCAGTGCCATCTCTACCTCATGACGGATGGCGTTCACTGTCGTAAAATCCAGTGTCTCAAATGCGTAGTCATAAATGCCGCAGCCAAACCGGGGATTGCGGATCCTCTCCCCCTTTCTCGTGGCAAGAATGATCCGAACAGCTTCCTTTATATCCTCCTCATAAGAGGAAGTCATGATCCTGCCTGTATTCTCATCCACCTGAACCGGAAATTTCCATCCACACCCCAGAAATGCTTTTGGGTCGCCGTACTCCAAGCCTGTCACCCCCATGTCATCACAACCATAAAATGCTTTAGTTTATCTTTACAGTGGCGCCTTTGATCTGTGCCATTCCACTAGATTTCACGGAAAGTTTACTCTTCCCCTGAATATCCATCTGGGTTCCCTCCAGCTTTACATTCTGGCCTTTCACGGCAAAGCTTTTGCTCCCTTCTGCTTTGATATCATCCCCATCCAGGGAAATGGCGCCAGTATTTCCCTCCAGTTTCACCATGGCCTTTCCGCCGACCTCAAGAATCATCTTCTGCTCAGCAAAGATCTTTACCTCCCCTGATTTCGCTCCGATCTGAATGCCATTTTTCTTCTCCTTATCCTGAACTGTTATGGCGTTCTCCCCATCCTCCATGCGGACCATCAGGCCGCCTGGCGTCTTCAGCCCGATCGCCTCCTTTCCCTGCTCCTCCTCAAATATCACTTCGCATCCACCCTTCGTGCAGAACCGCTTTATCTTATTTCCCTCTGCAGCAGTGTCTTTCGGCAGCGTATTTTTTTTATTCCAGAGAGAGCCAATGACAATGGGACAGTTTCTGTCCCCCATATGAAAGGCAATGACTACCTCCGCGCCGATCTCAGGAAGGGCGTACAGCCCGCAGCCCTTAAAGGCATATGGCGTCGCCACCGGAATCCAGCCAGTCACATTTTTCCCGGCTGTTCCGAGAAAATACTCTACCCGGACCATACCCGGGTACTTACTGTCCCAGTTGTTCTTTACAACTCCTGTAGTGACACTGCACACCCTCTCGTCTGCCCCATTGTATATCCATTCCCCCATCAGCCCCATCAGTTCCAGCCTCCAATCTCAAATACTGTCTGAAAAACCTCTCCACTGATTTCGTGAACCACATTCTTTATATAATATTCATGATCGCCATAATCTTTTTCCAGCGATCTGACACGGACAAAGCGCCCCGGCACAAGCTCCGGAAGTCCAATGGTAACCCCTGTCCCACTCCGTGCCGTCCACTCTTTCTTCCTTGCAATGCTATTTGCCTTCTCATTCGCTTTCTTCTGTGTATCCACAGTGGGATCAGTCACTGTGAGCACCGGAGTAGCGGTAAGGATCTTCTTGCTGTTACTCCCTCTTTGTACCGATGCCTTTCCTGTGACAGCCTTCTGCCCGCCTTCATCAAATCCTATCACTTCAATTTTCAAGTCCTGATATTCCTCATCATTTTTCAAGGCCAAAAGTTCACGGCCAAACTGTAATGTCATAATAGGAATTTTCATTTTTGCAGGTTCCCGGAAATAGGCTTTTCCCCCCAGCACAAAAAATTCCCTGTCAGCCTTCCCATTGCGGATCAGCTCCCCGGTCACAAAGAGATAGTCATTCTGTGTCTGTGACAGTGGATTCTCCAGATTGTCACTGGTAGCATCAACAGATACCGTACAGAGCTTCGCATATTTGCTCATCGTCGTCCTGAATGCATCCGAATAATTACTGACATGATGCAGCATATACACACTTCCACTCTGCATCATCAGCCGCCTCACATCCATCAAAGTGACCACCAGGCATGGAGTTTTCCCAAACTCAGCACCAAGCATCGCCACATAGCCTTTAAATATACTGAGGGCAGAAGACTGATACCCCAGCTCTACTTCCATAATGTTCCCCAGAGTGAAACCACTTTTTACTTTGTCCTCAAAAGAATGTGTCTCCTCATCATAAATGCCGCCAATCTTAAAGACCGCCATGCTGGCAGCCTCCAGGGACAATGTTACCTTCAATTCCAGAACCGATAACTTCAGAACTGACACCAGATCCACTCTGCCTTTCTTGATCCGGATCAGGGGAACACAGAAATTTCCATATTTTTTCACCAGTGCGTCGTATGAATAGACTCCTGTCATTAGATCTGCCATTCCGTTCTACCTCACACTTACAGGTGCAGTGCCGGTACTTTCAACTGAGTTCCCACCGGTACCTCCAACGGATTCATAATATTACTTGCTCTTGCGATCTCTCTCCAATAAGAGGCATCGCCATATTCTTTTTCTGCAATATCCCAAAGGCTGCTGTCCGAAGACAGGACAATGCATTTCGATCTGTCTGGTGATTCCCTGGGATTTAGTTTCCCATCATTATCTAATGACATATCCCGTGAGATTATATTCAGGGAAACCTCTGCCCGGACTGGCATTCCGCCATTTTCAAACATAAGGTATCTCGTATCCACTTTCTCCACAAATCCGCTGAAACGGACAGACCCCCAGCAGAAAGTTACCACCGCCGGACGATGTAATTTGCCATTGACCTGTACCAGTGACATCAGCTTCTTTGTATAGACAGATACATCCTTCGCTTTTTCTTTCCGGGGTTTTTCCTGCTTTCCGCCCGCCTTGATCTCATATGAGGTGCTTGTATCAAAATAAAGTTTCAGATCCAGAACCTGACTGCTGTTACCGGCAAATTGGACAATTGGCGAATCCCCTCCCTGCCGTTTTACTTTCCGGTAATTCCCGCTGGTACTTATGTGGAATTCATCCGGATTAAACTGACATACGAAGATCTCCGGAATTCCCAATGCCGTCTCAATCTTTAACAGAGCGTTCCCTGACTGCTTGCGGAGCATCTCTTTCAGCGTACTTAAAACGGATGGCACAATCATCACCTCACCCATGTTTTGTTAAGGTTTTTTTGTTTTTCAGAACAGTAATAAAATCCTATATCACCAAGACGCAGTAAAATATGTTTAACCGTCCATCAATCCCTGGATTTCATTATGTCTCCCTTTCTCTTTCACTGCTGGACTTTCCGCATGTTTCCCCGACAGATATATAAAATACATTTACTTCAAAAATAAATACGTTTGGTGATATAAGCTCATATACCAGACTCTTTCTGTTACTCTTTAAATGGTTATGGATTATATATTCTTTACATGTAAGGTCATTTTGGAGGTAGGTCATTTTGGAAGAAAAATTAAAATCTTATCTGCAGCTTCAGCTTAAATTCAGTTCCTCTGATACGGACAAAATCATTTACGGAATGCAGGGAATCTTATCTGAATTAAGTAAATTAATGATTTTACTTATTGTCTCTTTCCCTTTTGGATATGCAGATGAGATCCTGATATCAACGGTCGTACTGCTGTCGATCCGCTGTAATTGCGGGGGGCTGCACTTTTCTCACTACATAAGCTGTTTTGTATTTACCTCTGCCTTTTATGCATCTGTGATTATTCTCTCCAACTGCCCTTTGACAAATTCCTGCCTGTCATTTGGCCTGCTGATGTCATTTGGCATATTTGCACTCGTTGGCCCGGTCACCTCAACCATGCGTCCCCGGCTGACACCACAGGAAGTGAGAAAATATTCACAGCGTGTCATTGTCCTCTTACTATTTTATTCTTCCTTACTAATACTGTTGGAATCACTGCCCTATAGGAAAATCATCTATTGGGTCATAGTGTTGCAGATATTCCAATTACTATGTGCTAAAATCGCACGGAAAGGAGAAAACTATGAAAAATTTTCTAACACCAAAGATCTATAAGATATGTACCATCTGCATGGCATTGACAATTATCTTCACCGCTAAACATGCAAGCTTCCTTTTCTTTGGTGAACCAAAGTTTCCATCTGAATCGTAACAAAATTCGACAATTTCCGCAATTGACAAAAGCATAGGATCATTATCGCGATTGCGTGATTATTCAACAGGAAACGAAAAAAGCACTCCATATGGCCATCACTAAACCAATGGAGTGCTTTTCCCTATCATTACCGAAAAGCAAATATAATTCTGCTCCTCTATCATTCTATTTTCTGCCACCAGGTCTATCCCATACTTCTGAACCAGCTTATTCACATGGTACAGGCCAATCCCCCTTCCTTCTCCCTTTGTGCTGTACCCCTTCTCAAACATCCTTTGCAGCTCATGGTTTGCCATCCTGCTGTGCGGGTTTGCCACCCGGATCATAAACCCATCTTCCTTTTCCACCTCAAATATAAGAGATTCCCTCTGCCCTGTCGCTACCATATCCTGAATTGCGTTATCAAGCAGGGTTCCCAGAATCTCCACCATATGGATATCTTCTATCCCGCACTTCGCCAGGCTGCACCGCAGTTCCATCTTGATCCGCAGGCCGGCTTCCTGAGCTTCCGTTATCTTCTCATATACGTGGGCGATCAGGATCGGGTTTTTCAGGATCAACACATCTGCCGGCATCTCATAATCAAGCAGTTTTCCAAGATATTTCCTCTGTTCCTCCACCAGCGTATCATAGTCATCATACAGCCAGTGCAGGGAGTAGACCGCATCCACTTGATTGCGGAATTTATGCTGTCTTCTCTTGATCTGGTCAATGACACTGCAAA
The DNA here is from genome assembly GCA_947643415.1 of uncultured Clostridia bacterium. Classification (GTDB taxonomy): domain Bacteria; phylum Bacillota; class Clostridia; order Lachnospirales; family Lachnospiraceae; genus Eubacterium_F. Next base: position 31,114 of record CANRWA010000043.1, read on the forward strand.
AGGCATGAAAATATTTTTTGCGGATTCTTTCCTCATACCGGTATTTCATTAACCGAAAGCCCAGAAACCACATCAGCAGCAGACAGGCCATGATATAAATGTAGTCTCCCAGCTCAAGTTCTAATGTCATATGAAAGCCAAACACTGTAGTAAGCATAAGAATCAGGCTAACCAACAATACTGCTATGTACCAGACCTCCTTCCGGCTGCACCATTTCTTCAGATACCAGATAGGAATGGTTTTTACTAATGCCAGACAAAGAAGGACACTGCAAAAAGCAGCCAGCAGGTTAATCATACTCTCCGGCCAGTATCCCCGGAAGATAAACACAAAAGGAAACAGGCATACTAATTCGATAATTCC